>LNDR01000154.1 GCA_001464755.1 Rhizobiales bacterium Ga0077524 | reverse complement strand
CAGCGTGCAGAGACTGCCGGGGGGCGGCCGCACGTACCAGAAACGAAGCCGTCCATGGATCCGCCCGCCGACAGCGAGACAAACATTGCTGAGAAAGCTCGTCAGATCGCTCCGGTCGTGTGGCTCTTGGGCAAGGTGCGGAGCGGCATGTGGTCGAGCGTTCGAATGCGGATCCGTTCAGTGAATCCGAATTCGGCAGCGACATTCGTGCCTTCGGGACGATGTCGATCCGCGTGTTCGACCGGCTGGCGCGGAACCTGGAGTTTCAGCGCGGCCTGTTTCGGACCCTTCCCGGCCGGGGGCTCTGAGTTCCGCTCCCATCGACTTCACCCATCCCCAACGAGAACCCTCGATCTCTTTGACTACGGCTACGAGGCACTGATCGCCGCCCCGAGCTGCACCCATCCCATGGAGGATAGGCTCATGTTTGAAAACTTGATCAACGACGCAAAGTCGTCTGCCGGATCGTTCGTCGCCAAGTATCTCGCTCGCGCATCGGTGATGGTGCCTTTCGCAATCGCGCTCGGGTTTGCAACGGCGTCGGTTGCGTTGATACTGATCGCCCGCTTCGGTTCCATCGTCGGCTGCTTGATAGTCGCGGGTGCCTACACCGCGATCGGCTTGGTATCGGCGCTCGCGGTGAGAATAAAAGAGCGCGAGGCCGCGATTGCCCCGCGGCCGGCGCATAGCCAAGCCGAACAGTCTGAGGCCGCCGCATCGACGAAAGAGGTCCCGATTGATATGGCAGCGCTGGCCGCGCTCGTCATTCCGTTCTTATTGACCCAATTGAAATCGGCGCCGGCCGAGAAAGGAGCCAATGTGCTCGTCCGCAATATTCCGCTGGTGAGCCTCGCCGCACTGCTCGCATTTCTACTGTGGCCGGTCGAGCCGGAAACCCAAACCGGCGAGTCCGGGGCCGGTTCGAACGGGCTAGATGACATGTCACGCCCGGGCGACGACACAGTTCCGCATTACGGCGGGGCTGAGAAATACAACGATCCGGCACCCAGCTAGTGGATCGGTGGATGGCCCTCAACATCACCAAGGGCGATACTCGGCTAACATCTCAAGGCGCCCGAACCCGAGCACGGCCGCCTCAACGACGGCATCATGCTACGCCACTCTGACTCGCGGCCTAAGCTCTTGATACTCCATGCATATTATCTTACGGCGAGAGTCAGAATGACCATTGAAAAATCAGCATTGTCACCCGCTTCCTAATCTGGGAGTCGCAGGTTCAAATCCTGCCGGGATCGCCACTCGAATAAGCAAATGAGTGGTCGTCGCCACGATCTAGCGACCACGAGGCTGGCGGCTGTCGCTGAAGTTGCTCCAACAACTCAACACGGTTTGTTCGTGGGCTACGCGAACTGAATTGCTGATCAACTTCGCTCGAGATGCAGGGGAAACCGAAGTCGCCGGCCATTTATCATCCGCTCAGGGATCATCGAATTGTGAACACGGCTCGATATTTGACAGCAGACACTGGGGTCGAGCGCGCGCTGGCGAGACCGGCCTTGCCCGGATCGGGTGTGGCGGCCGAGACCTGATCATTGCCGGCCGTCGTCGCGAGGATAGCGACGTTGGCGCACCTGTTGGGGCGAGCTACGGACGAACAGACGTGGCGCGCTTTTCGAGTGCGTCACGCCACGGGGCGCGAAGCATCAATTGCTTTTCTCACCGCCTTGAGGATCGTACCTTTGCTTCCCGGGTGCACGGATGGAGGACGGCCCGGGACTCTCGCCGAAACGCTTCTGTATCAGTACATCTGCAAAGGCAGCACGCCGCCGGGCCCGACCATCAAGCCCCAGGTCTCATCAGCCCCAACTGTAATTTCGCTGACTTTGTTGTGCTTTCCGGGAAGCCGAAGCGTGTACTTGTACTTCCCCGGCTTGAGGTCGAGCATTGGCCCTTCAGGCGCTTTGGAATTGCCAGTGCCCGGTTTGATCTTGAAGGTGTTCTGGTTGATCGTCAGCGACGCTTCGTCGTCGCCGAGATTGCCGAGCATGATCTTGGCCATGCCGGACGGCGGCAACAGACCCGCCTTTTTTGCCTCCGCCGGATTCTTGACGACAATGGCAATCGTCGTCTCCCTGCCCTTGCGGCCGAGCGCAAGCGTTGCCGGCCCTTCGGGAGACACGAAGGCGAGTGAAACACTGTCAGGCTTGATGAGCGCGCCTTCCGAACGCTCCTTCCAGTCTCGTTTCGTGAGTTCCCGGCGATACAAGGCCAGCACCGACCCGATGTCCGACGGCACTTGGGCGTTATAGTCACGACGAAACGCGACTGCCCCCCCTCTCAGGGCCCAAGCCCCCGGCGCGCTAGCCGTGAAGTTCCTGGGCACCGGGAAACCGGACACATCGATCGCTTCAAGGCGTTCGATCTCCTTGTTTGGATCGGCTGGCACCAGCAAGCCGGTGCCATCTACCGTCACCCGGGTATGGCCACCGAGCAACATCACCGTGAAGCCAATCTTCTGCGCGCCCTTGGTGAAATCGCTGCGCACCATCGTCGGCTTGTCAATCGGCGAGCGTGACGTTGCCCAACCCAGCGCCTTCATCTCCCGGCGATGGAATTCGGCAACGGATTTTGGCGTGGAGGACGAGGTGTATTCGAGCTTGCCGTCGCCGCCATTGAAAGCCACGGATCGGGCATTCTCGGGCAACGGGATAGGCGTACCCGGATTGGCAAGCGGGCGCAGCGTCTCGACCGGGGCATCGGCGACGGCCTTTTCCGTAGCCGCGCGCTTTGCCGCCGAGGCGGCCAGCAAGTCCTCGACCTCCTTGTGCCTGTCGCGCATCCACTGGCCATCCGCATCCTTCCTGGCCTTCGAACGCGCGGCCGTAGCCGTTTGAGACAGCTGTGCCCGCAACCGCACGTCGATCATGTCATAGAGCTCGCGCAGTTCGAGCACGGCCGTCTCGTCCGGCTTCGAGAATGTGACCCGCGCTGCACTCTGGGCAACGGTCGCTCCCGCAGCCTGCTCTTGATACCCACGGGCTGCCAACTCTCGACGATAGAAGGCCAGGACGACGGGAAGCTCGGCGATGATCAGGGCTGTCGCTTCCCGACGCGGGGAGTCGGAGCTGCCGGTACCGCCGGAACTCTTGTAGTGCTGCGATGCCGGAAGTCCCGCGAAGTCTTGATAAAAGGGCAGATCCCCCGGCAGCGCGAAGGGGGCGATACGCAGATCGACGATGGTTTTGCCGGCGGGATCGCGTCTCAGGGTCAGCATCACCGGCTGAGCTCTGCCGTGGCGTTCGCGATTGAAGAACGCCCGCCGCCCGTTCTCGACGTCAACGTCGATCTTTGCGTCCGGCCAGCGTGACGATATCGCTGCAGATTCGAGGGGCGCCCAACCTTCAGATGCCAGGCCCGATTTGAAGAACGCCTCGGCGGCCTCGAGAGACAGAGCGGTCGAACAGCGAAGATAGGGGCGGTTTTCGTCGTAGACGATATCCGTCGCATCATCGGGGAATGGGACGTTGGCCTGAATGGAATTGTTGTGGCTGTAGCTGATGCGCGACTGGTCGGGGCGGCCGGGCGATCCCGTGAAGCTGACGTAGATGCCGTCGCGTCCTCTCTTGAAGCGGATCGATTGCTGCTGATCCGGGGGCCGGTAGCGCAGCCACCCCTGAGCGTTGAGCGACTTCTCGGTGGCGACGGTTGCACCATCCCTGGTGCCCGGAAAGACGTAAGTGATCGAGCTGGATGACGCCCGGTCGGATGCGGAGACTTCAGCTCCATCCGGGCGGGGAACGGTCGCGATGTCGAAGCCACTCTGAGCCGACGCGGGTGAAGGCGCGACAGCGAACAGGGCAATCATAGTGAGGATAGAAAGAATGCCTGCAGCGATCCGAGGGGACGCAGGACGCGGGACAGTCAACATGAGCGCCTCTGTTCACAAATGGCGCCACGCCCGTTTGCGCGGCAGTATCGGACGGATGATGTCGACATTCCCATGCAGAGCAACGGAAATCGAAGGCGATGGTTGCTTGTGTTTCAAGCTGACGGCCGAGACGAGCAAGCACATGAACAAGGCTCAACGAACGCCGGCCCGGACCACAGAGCTGGTCTTAAGAGGCTGGATGGTTGCATCAGGTGTATTCCGGAGCCTGACCATGTCGATCACGCTGAAGCCGCTGGAGTGAGCGCCCAGTGCATCCAGGGCCGAACTCCAGGCTCTCGCAGCAAAACGCGTGACCGAAACCGACGTCGCGTGCCAGATCGATTGGCTGCCGCCAAGGCACGTACCCCGATATCTCCTCCATGCGCGGGCGCATGCAGGTCCGTCCCGCAATTGCCGCAGGCGCAGGCGAGCGTTCGCGCAGCGGGCAGCAGGTTGGTGAGCGCTCTCCGCGCTTGCGCCCATGCACCGATGCCTTCGGTCTATTTTGAAACTTAACTCACCTCGAGCCACTCCCGACGCACCTCCGGTGCACCGCGCAGGCTGTCCGGCGTTCCCTCGAATACGATCTCGCCGTGGCCCATCACATAGACCCTTGCCGACACCCGCATGGCGATCGTCAGCTTCTGCTCGACCAGCAGCACCGACACGCCCTTCCGGCAGATTTCGCGGATCATGTCGGTGACGACCTCGACGATCTTTGGCGCCAGTCCCTCGGTTGGCTCGTCGATCAGGATGACGCGGGGGTTGCCGAGAAGCGCCCTGCACATCGTCAGCATCTGCTGCTCGCCGCCCGACAGCATGCCGGCCGCCGTATCCCGCCGCTGTTTCAGCTGGGGGAAGAAATCGTACATCTGCCCGACCGTCCAGGCCGGCGCCTCAGTCCGCGCCGGCTGCACGCCGATGCGCATGTTCTCCTCGACCGTGATGTTGGCGAAGATCTCGCGTTCCTCGGGCACATAGGCGATGCCCGCCCTGGCGATGCGGAACGCCCGCTCGCCGGCCAGGTCGCGGCCGTCGAGCCGGACATGGCCGCTGGTCGGCTTGACCAGGCCCATGATGGTTTTTAGCGTGGTCGAGCGTCCCGAACCGTTGCGGCCGAGCAGGCTGACGATCTCGCCGGATGCGATCCGCATCGAGACGCCATGCAGGATGTGGCTCTTGTCGTAGTGAGCGTTGAGGTCTTCCACCTCGAGGAGCGCCGGCGTTGCCACTAATGCACCTCCTCGCCGAGATAGGCTTCCTGCACCTTCTTGTTGGCCCGGACCGAGGCCGGATCGCCGGTGGCGATCACCTCGCCATAGACCAGAACCGACACCTGATCGCACAGCGTGAAGACCACGCTCATGTCATGCTCGACGACGAGAAGGGTGCGACCCTCGGTGACCTCCCGGATCAGCTCGACGATATAGGCGGTCTCCTCGCGCGACATACCCGCCGTTGGCTCGTCGAGGATCAGCACGGAAGGCTCCGTGGCGAGCGACATGCCCATCTCGAGGATCCGCTGCTCTGAGTAGGCGAGATCGCCGGCGAGATCGTTGCGACGCCGCTCGAGCCGGAGCTTGCGGATGTACTCGTCGACCTCGTCGTTGACAGCTTTCAGGGCCGAGATGGCTTGGAACAGCGTGAAACGGTGGCCGTGGCGGCCCATGATAGAGATGCGCAGGTTCTCGGCCACGGACATTCGCGGAAAGACGTTGGTAATCTGGAACGAGCGCGAAAGCCCGCGCCGGTTGATGATGTGCGGTGCCAATCCGGCAATCGACTCGCCGTTCAGCAGGATCTCGCCCGACGTCGGGACGTAATGGCCGGAGATCAGGTTGAACAGCGTCGACTTGCCGGCGCCGTTCGGCCCGATCAGGGCGTGCCGCTGTCCGCGTTTCACCGCGAGATCGACACCGCGGATGATTTGCGTCTCGCCGAACGATTTGCGCAAGCCCTTGAGTTCGAGCACCGGCTCGGCCGCCGTCATGCCGGATGCATTCATGTAGCGGCTCCCTGGCTCTTGCGCGCCGGCGAGGATGGGGACGCCGTGCTTCCAACCACGTCAGGCAAAGCCGTCGCCTCGCGCCAGGCCGCGAGTGTCATTCGCCGGGCGATCGGCAGAAGAAGTCCGCCTGCAGCGAACAATGCAATCGGCAGGCCCCAGGTAACGGGCGAGTCCGGCGCGAAGCTCGTGCCGAACAACTTGAAGGGAACCCATTTGCCGCCCGCCGCCCTGGTTGCCGCCAGGTAGGCGTCGGTCAGCACCACATGGATGCTCTCGACCGTGAAGACCAGGCCGGCGACCAAGAGCAGGCCCGCCAAGAGAGCCAGCGCATAGGGGCCGATCAACCCGCGCCAGGCGCCTGCCCGGACCTTCTGGGCGTGGGTGGCCACCAGACCGCCAAGCCCGCCCGGGGCGAACAGCATGACCAGGACGAAGATGACACCCTGGTAGAGCAGCCAGGATCGCGTCAGGTCCGAGGTGACGCGCGCGAAGAATGTCATCACTGCAGCCCCGAGAGCTGGCCCGAAGAATGTGCCGGCCCCGCCGATGAAGGTCTGCAGCACAACGTTGGCCGACGCGCCCGCCGCGAAGATCGTGTAATTGGTCGCCTCGTTGGCAATCGCGAGCAGCGCCCCAGCGACGCCCGTGAATAGACACGAGATCGCGAAGATCAACGTGCGCGCCAAGTGCGTGTTGAAGCCGAGGAAGCGGACGCGATGCTCGTTGTCCCGGAGAGCCAGGGCGAGCCGTCCCAGTGGCGTCTGGGTGAAGCACCACATGAGGAGCGAGCAAATCGCCACCCAGGCGAGCGTCAGATAGTAGACCTGATTGTCGGGCCCGAACGAGAAGACCCACCACGCGCCACGGATGGTCGAGATGCCCGATTCGTCGCCGAAGACGCCGCTCAGCGTTGGCGCGATCGTGAACAACAGCTCCGCGAGGGCCAGAGTCACCATCGAGAAGTAGACACCGCTTCGCTGCGTTGCGAACCAACCGAACAACAGGCCGAACAGAAACCCGACCACGGCCCCGCCGAGGGGAACCAGCGGGGTGGGGAACCAGAACAGCTGTTGCTCGACGCCCTTCATCAAGTGCAGGGCTGCGAAAGCGCCGAGCCCGTAGTAGGCGGCATGCCCGAACGAGAGCATGCCGGCCTGCCCCATCGCGAGCGTGAACGCCAGGGCGAACAGGGCCGCGATCATCATCTTGATGGCGGCATTGAGCAGGTTGCCGGACAGGAACAGCGGCAGCGTGGCGAGGATAGCAAGGGCGACGATCGCCAACATAAAGGAGCGGGAGAACTTCACTGGCGATCTCCCATCAAGCCGGCCGGACGAACGAGCAGGACCAGCAGCATCAACAGGAACGGCATGCTGTTAGCGATGGTCTGCAGCTTCAGCGTCAGAAGACCGCCGACGCTCCTGGCCCAATCGCCAAGACCGACCAGCCCCAAGAGGTCGGCGAGCGAAAGCTGGATGCCGACGGCGAACGAGATGAACAGGCCGATCATCAGCGATGCGATCAGGGCGC
>LNDR01000153.1 GCA_001464755.1 Rhizobiales bacterium Ga0077524 | reverse complement strand
CATGGCGCGAGGTGGAAGCCGCCAAGAAGCGGCTCGTCTACTCCCTGCTGCGCTTCGGGCTACCGATCGATGGCCGAGCGCCCGACGTGGCACCGCTGACGTTTGACGTCGTCAAGAACGCCGCAACCGGACACCTCGACGGTGTCATCACCATCGATATTGCCGAGGCGGACACCGTCGAGCGCGAGCGACGTCGCGCGCACTTCGACGAGTTGTATCGAACATTGCTCGGACATCTCCGGCACGAGTCCGCCCACTACTATTGGCCCATCGTTGTGGAGCAGGCCGGCCTCGTCCAGCCATTCCGGACCCTTTTCGGCGACGAGCGCGCCGACTACGGACAGGCGGTCGCCCTCCATCACGCCAACGGCCCACCCAGTGACTGGCAGTCGACCTTCGTATCGGCTTATGCCACCGCGCACCCCTGGGAGGACTGGGCCGAGACGTGGGCGCATTATCTGCACATCGTTGACACGGTGGACACCGCCGAGGCGACTGGCATGGAGCCCCGCGCCAAAGGGCTCATCCTCGGCTCCGCGTGGCCGTTCGGGCGCAGGGACATCTACCGGGACGTGCCGCTCGCGACGCTGATGGAGCGGTGGTTTCCCCTGACCACCGCGCTCAACGAGCTGACCCGGAGCATGGGACACCGGGATTTCTATCCCTTCGTGACGCCACCCGCGGTTTATCCGAAGCTCGCGTTCGTGCATCGCACCATTCGCGAGGCTGTCACGAGGGCCGACTCGTGACTTGCGGGTGACGATCGAGCGTCGAACACAGCAAACTCCCCAGCCGCACACCCGCATTTGGCGGACCACGCGCGAATCGCGCATTGCTGTCGCTGGTGCAGGGCGGGACCTCGAGTTGCGGCTGCTCGGTCGCCACCCACCACGGAGATTTTGATGGCTCTCGATCTGATTGGCGACCGATTGCAGCGCCTCGACGTCTTTCGAGGCCTTGCACCGGAACAGATCGAGCGGATTGCGCGCGACGCAGAACGCCTGATTTTCCGCAACGGGCAAAAGATTCTGGACGCTGGCAGCGACGGCGAAGGAGCTGTCATCATCATATCGGGGTATGCAACGGCTCTGGCAGATGCGGACGCGGGGCTCGATGCCTTCGAGATCGAGGCCGGAGCGATGCTCGGCGAGACGGCAATGCTAACCGAGCACCAGTTCCGGGTGACAGTCGTGGCCGCTGGCGACGTCAGGGCTGTGCGCATCAACCGGGCGGCGCTTCTTGCCCACATGCACGAAGACCCGACGCTAGCGGAGCATTTGCACGGCCGCCTCACGAGCCGCCTGCAGCGCGTCGCCGTCGAGCTGAGGCTGATCGACGAGCGGCTCGCGGCGGTTGCCCAGACCGAGCCGGCGGCCATCGCCAGCTAGAGCTGTCAGGCGGTCACGCTGCTGCTCATGGCTTGGCGTTTGCGCATATAAAGGGCCCCGAAATCGACGGGATCGAGCATGAGAGGTGGCATGATGCCGCCGTCTCGCGTCATGTCAGCGACGATCCGCCGGACGAAGGGAAAGAGCAGCGTCGGACACTGAATATTGAGCACCGCGTCGAGCACCTCGGGTGGGGCGTTCTCGATGCGGAAAAGGCCCGCATAATCAAGCTCCATATCGAAAATGACGCCGATCGACTTGCTCTCGGCGCGCGCCTTGAACGACAGGGTGCTCTCGTAGACACCCGGTCCGACCTGCTCCGGATTGACGTCCATCTCGAGGCTTAGATTGGGATTTTCGGCCTGCGAGGTCATCAGCTTCTGGATGCTGGGGCTCTCAAAGGACAGATCCTTGACGTATTGACCGATGATGCGGATCTGCATCTGCTGCTCCGGCGCCGCTCCCTGCGCGGTGCTGCCATTGCCTTTGGCGGGCTCGGTCATTGGATCAGTGCTCCTCTCGCGGGCGCGGCACGGGCGGCGTCCGGCGTGCGGCTGGCTAGCACCCCACTTGCCGGCCGGCAAGGCGTTTCGAGGCGGGTCGCTGCGCCCCGCCCCAAAGACCACCATGGGCCAACTTCCGGCGCGTGTCGGCCGCGCTCGTCAGCGCTTCAAGGCTGCAGCCCGCAACGCGATTTCGTCGAATCGCATCCCTGCGGGCAGATCAGAGCTGAAAAGCCCAGCAAGCGTGCAATGCATAGCTCATATGCGATTCCCTAACCTTGACCACTGTATCCTTGATGATGATAACTACAGATACTATCTACTTGGAAGTCGAGTCGGTGATGAAGTCGCCGATTCTCAAAGGGAGGACGCCTCATGGCGGACGGAGATCGCAATTTCGGCTGGTTGACGACCGACGTTGCGCGTCTTCTTCGGACCATCTTCGATCGCCGGGTCAAAGCGTTGGGCATCACCCGGCCGCAGTGGTTGGCCATCGTGCGGCTGAAGCGACGCCCCGGTGCCAGCCAGTCCGAGCTTGCCGACATGATGGAGATCGAGAAGGCGCCCGCGGGCAAGATCGTCGATCGCCTCGAGGAGCGCGGCTGGGTCCAGCGCCGTCCAGACCCTGTGGATCGCCGGATCAACCGCATCTTCCTCACCGAACTGGGTGAGCGTGTTCATGCGGTTATCTGGCCGATCGCACAGTCGACGGTGGGCGACGCCCTGGTCGACCTCTCCGAGACTGATATCGCTCATCTGACGCAACTCCTGTCGCGCGTCAAATCCCGACTCGGGGAAATGGCTGAAAGCGACAGCATCGTCGAAGTCGCCATGTTCGAGGGGCTCGACGACCGTGTGATGGGAGACGCCCAATCCGCCTGACGAGGGCTCGACCGGCGGAGCGACCAGCTCCGAGCCTGATCGGGCCCCGAGAGATCAACCGAGCAGATCTTCGAACCCCTACAAACAATGCATCTCTTTCCCAGTGAGACCGATCCAAAATGCGCCTTCTTAGACCCATCCTGCTGATCGCTGTGCCGGCCGCCGCCGTGGCCGGTGCAATGCTGTGGTATTTGTGGGGCGGCCGATACATCGGCACCGAGAACGCCTACGTCAAAGCCGATATCGTCCACGTCGCGGCCGAGGTTGCCGGCCGGGTGGTGGAGGTCGGCGTCAAGGATCATGCCCAGGTCAAGCCGGGCGATCTGCTGCTCAAGATCGATCCGGAGCCCTACAAGCTGGCGTTTGAGCAGGCGGATGCCGAACTCGACCAGACGCGAGCCAGAGTGGCCGCGTTGCGTGCGGAGTACCATGAGGCGACCGCTGAGCTGCGCGAAGCCGAGGATCGCGTGCAGTTCTTCGATGCCCAGCGTGATCGCCAGCGCCGCCTTGCGGACAAAGGCGTTGGCAAGGCGTTCCAGTTCGAGGAGGCCGACTCCAACGCCGATGCGGCGCGTGCCCGCGTGACAGCATCCCGGCAAAAGATGCAGCGTGTCCTCGCCCAGCTTGGTGGCAACCCGCAGATCGAGACTGACGCGCATCCGCTCGTTCGCGAGAAGTCAGCGGCGCGCAGTCGCGCCCAGCTCGATCTTGACAGAACGGTTGTGCGTGCCCCGCTCGGTGGCTTGGCGGTCAACGTGAAGCTTCTGCCCGGTGAACATGTCCGCGCCGCGACGCCGCTCTTCGCGCTGATCAGCGATGCAACGCCATGGGTCGAGGCCAACTTCAAGGAGACCGAGTTGACCTACGTTCGGCCCGGTCAGACAGCCACGATCGTGCTGGACATCTATCCGGACGTGACGTGGCAGGCGGAGGTCGAGAGCATCAGTCCAGCAACAGGCGCCGAGTTCGCGTTGCTGCCACCGCAGAATGCGTCCGGAAACTGGGTAAAGGTGGTCCAGCGTCTTCCTGTGCGTCTGAAGATGAAGCCCAACGGGGGCTCGGAGCCTCTGCCACTGCGAGCCGGCATGACCGCATCGGTGAGTGTCGACACGAAGCGCGAGCGCCGTATCAGCACGTTGTTTGGCGGCAGGAGCGTGGCGGCGACGGTCAAGCCCTGACCTGCGGCCATCGAGACACTATGAGCGCGAAAGGGCATCCCGGCATACAGCTCGGATGCCTTTTTCTTTGCCCTCAAAGCCCGCCCGTACGATTCTCGTCATGGCCGTCTTTTGTCCGCCAGATTTCTAACGATGATGGCGACGGAGCGGCCAGTTTCGGCCGTTACATCAATGCCGGGGAATTCAACCGAACGACGAAGGGAACCCTACGATGCGACTGTCACTCAAGGCTTTGGCGCCTGCGGCGCTGTTGGTGGCTGGTCTGGCCATCACGAACGCTGAAGCCGCGCCGGCTGGCGCGGGCCTCGCGCCACTGAACACCGCCGCCGAGGCGGCTTCGATCGCAGAAAAGACCCATTGGGTCCGCCGCTGCTATCGCACGCGCCATGGTTTGCGGTGCCACCGCGTGTGGGTGAAGCCCTACCGCAAGCATCGGCCGTACCGTCACTATGGCCGCCGCTGGTAAGCGACGCGCAGCCGATAATCGGTTTGCTCAGGGCCGCCTCACTCGAGGCGGCCCTTTGCATGTCATCGGCCAGAGAGCGTCTTCATTCAGAGCGGGATCACTTTGCCGGGGTTCATGATGTTGCTGGGATCGAGAACTCGCTTAATGCGGGTCATCAGGTCGATCTCGACCGGGCTCTTGTAGCGCAAATTTTCCTCGCGCCGGACGACGCCGATACCGTGCTCGGCGCTGATCGAGCCGCCCAGTTCAACCACGATGTCGTGGACGATCTTGTTGATGGCTTCGCGCTCGGCATTCCATTGATCGAAGGTCCAATCGGCTGGCCGCACAGGGTTGTAGTGCAGATTGCCGTCGCCGACGTGCCCGAAGCAACAGAAGCGGGATGACGGATAGGCCTTCAGCATGGCTGCATCGGCGCGACGGATAAACTCGGTGATGCGCGAGAGCGGCACCGAGACATCGTGTGGGACGGCACCGCCCGCCGCCTGCACGCCGAACGGCAAGTCCTCACGCAGCTTCCAGAGCTTGCGCGCCTGCTCGCCGGATGCGGCCAGCACAGCGTCCTGCGCGATCCCTTTTTCGACCGCCAGGCCGAGAACGAGCGACAGCGGCTCGGCCAGGGATCCCGGCTCCCCCTGCCCCGACACCTCGGTCAGCACATACCAGGGATAAGCGACCGGCATCGGATCGGACGACCCGGGTACGCCCGCGAGCAGAAGTTCGACCGTCGGGCGGCTGATCAGCTCGAACGACGAAACGCTCTCGCCGAGTTCCTGGCGCATGAGGCCCAGCAGCGCCACCGCGTCGTCGGGCGTGCCGACTGCAACCCACGCCGACTGGGTTTCGCTCGGACGGGGAAAGAGCTTGAGAACCGCGGCGGTGATGATGCCGAGCGTGCCCTCGCCGCCGATGAAGAGCTGCTTCAGATCATAGCCGGTGTTGTCCTTGCGCAGGCCCCTGAGCCCGTCCCAAATCTGCCCATCGGGCAAAACCACCTCGAGACCAAGGACGAGACTGCGGGTATTGCCGTAGCGCAGCACCTGGATGCCCCCGGCATTGGTCGAAATGTTTCCGCCGATCTGGCAGGTGCCTTCCGCACCGAGGCTCAACGGGAACAGGCGATTGACCTCGGCGGCCTGGCGCTGGATCTCCTGCAGCACCACACCCGCCTCGACTGTGATCGTGTCGTTCTTCAGGTCGATCTCGCGGATCGCCTTCATGCGGGCCGTCGAGACGATGACCTCGTTCATACCGGTGCCGGGTTGGCCGCCATACGTGAGGCCGGTGTTGCCGCCCTGCGGCACGATGGCCGTACCGGTCTCGGCGCAGATGCGCACCACCGCGGCCATCTCCCCGGTCGTCCGCGGACGCAGGAAGAGCGGCGAGGCGCCCTGCCAGTTGCCACGCCAGCTCTTGGTGTAAGGGGCGATGTCCTCGGGCTTGTCGAGGTAACCGCCCTCGCCCGCCGCGGCCTTCAGGCGATCGATGACGGTCGGCAAGACGGGAGTGCGCGGGGTGCTGCTCAATTTGGCCATGTCGTGTCGGGCTCTACTCGGTATGGTTGACTGTGCGGGCGCCGGCTCGGTCACGCGATCGGTCGGCTCATCACCGACCTGTCCACGAGGGTTTGCGCTTGGCGAGGAAAGCGTCGAGACCCTCCCGGAAATCGGCACTGGTGTAGACCTTGGCGACGAGATCGTGGTCGTCGATTTTAGGGCCGGCCTCGCGGATGCGGCGCATCAGCTCCTTCGTCGTCGACAATGTCAGCGGGGCGTAGCCGGCGATCTGATGGGCGAGTGCCTGAGCGCGGGCCTGCAAGGCGGCATGGTCGTCGACGATCTCGGTCACGAGACCGGCAGCCAGACACTCCTCGGCGCCCATCAGGCGGGAGGTGAACAACAGGTCCACGACGCGCGGCG
This sequence comes from Rhizobiales bacterium Ga0077524, assembly GCA_001464755.1. Classification (GTDB taxonomy): domain Bacteria; phylum Pseudomonadota; class Alphaproteobacteria; order Rhizobiales; family Hyphomicrobiaceae. The sequence goes on along the minus strand of LNDR01000153.1, from coordinate 1,085 downwards.
CACCCATCAACCCGACAAGGCGCTGAAGGCTGGTTGCCGAGAGGCAGTTGCCGAGCGTGCGCGCGATTGGAAAGCCGTAGCGGGCATCGCGGGTCGCGATCCGCATGTCGCAGCAGGCGGCGATCGCTGCCCCCCCTCCGGTGCACGCCCCCGCGATCGCAGCAATCATGGGTATCGGGCAACGCTCGATGGACGACAGGATCTGATCGACGCGGGCCTCGTAGTCGAGGCCGTCCCCGGGCGTCTTGAAATCGCGGAACTGGGCGATGTCCGTGCCGGCCGCGAAGGCCTTGGCGCCGGCACCGGTGACCACGATCGCCCGCACGGTTCCGTCGCGGGCCTCGCCGTCGCACAACTCTGCGACGCGGGCATACATCGCAAACGTGAGCGCATTGTATTTTTCCGGCCGGTTCAGAGTGATGGTCATTACCGGGCCATCGCGCGCAACAAGGACGTCTTCGGTCATGTCATGCCTTTCAGGTAGCGCTTCGGCCCGGATAGCAGCAGGCGTTGCCGCGAAGCGCAAGCACTGCGCGGCTCGTGTCGTTACCACGCCCGGTCAGCGACCCGTCGTCACCTTGAGCGCGATCTCGTGGAGGCGCGGGTCGCCGCACGCCAGAATGCGTCCCCCCTCCTCCGCGCGACCGCCGTCCCAATTGGTGACGACACCGCCAGCCCGCTCGATGATCGGAATCAGCGCCACGATATCGTAGGGCTTGAGGCCTGCCTCGACGATGATGTCGATGTGGCCAGCCGCAAGCAGGCAATAACCGTAGCAATCGCCGCCGAACCGGGTCAGACGCGCCTTCGAGCGCAACCGCGCGAAGGCCTCGCTCTCGTGGCCCTTCGCGAAGAGATCGGGGCTGGTCGTCGTCAATCGCGCATCCTCGAGCCTGGGGCATGCAACTGTCCGCACCCTTCGGGCCCGCCCATCGGTGCCGCGCCAGTGGGTTGCCGCCGCGCTCGACCACACCCGCTCACGCGTATAGGGCTGATCCATGAGGCCGATCTCGGCCTTGCCCTCGAACGTGACGCCGATCAGCGTTCCCCATAGAGGCATGCCGGTGATAAAGGCGCGCGTACCG
>LNDR01000152.1 GCA_001464755.1 Rhizobiales bacterium Ga0077524 | reverse complement strand
GCTCGACAAATGCCCGGAATTCATGCGCTTTCATCCGTCATTCCCTTGTGCACAAAGCACAGGGAGATCATCGCCCTACATCAAGTCCGAACTGAGCCCAGCGGCCAGCGGTCGCGCGCTTGAACAAGAGGTTGCCGAAAATGAAAAGAATCGGGCCGCCGATGAGCGTCGCGGCCGTCTTCGCGTCGGTGGGGCCATACGGGTGAGCCAGAACCAGCTCATCAGAAACGGCAACAATGACGATTCCGGCGATGATCGGTAAATGCAGGTACGTGTAGCCGAGGCGTGCCATGCCGCCCGGATCATCGGAGCTCGAAAAACGTTCGACGGCCTCTTCAGCTCCGATATTGAAATAGATCCACCACATCGCAATCGTGCCGACGATGACCGTCATGAACGCAAGGATGGTGGTCGCTTTCCATTCGGCAGATGCGAACGTCGCACCCGAAACCAGTATCGATTCACCAAGCGCGATAATGACGAACAAGCCGCAGCGCTCGGCCATATGGGCTGGCTCAACGTTCCAGTCCGCCGTCGACGATCGACCCAGGTGCGGAGTCCAGAAGCCCGCCGCCGGTCCCGCGTACTCGATGGCCAGCGCCATGACCCACAGCATGAGACGAGCGTTGCCATCGAGAAGAGCACCGCAGATCCAGAATAAGCCCGATACGCCCAGCCAAATGGTGATACGCGCGAAATTGCGAAAGTTGCCTTCGCTATGGTGATGCAAGGCCCAGCAAGCAAACAGTGAACGGCCAACCTGGATGGCTACAAAGGCCAGCGCAAATGCCAGCCCCCGATCGGAGAATGCCCGCGGAATGGCAGCCGACATGAAGAGGCCCGATATCATCAAGCCAAATAGCATCACGCGCACGGGGATCTTCTCGGGATCGAGCCAGTTCGTGACCCAGGACGTGTAGATCCATGCCCACCAGACGGCGAGCAGCAGCAAACCGATTTTGACCGCATTCGCTATCGAGACGTCTGCCAGCAGCGCGTGGGCAAGCTGCGTTATCGCAAAAACGAACACGAGATCGAAAAACAACTCCACCATCGCCACCTTGTGGTGTCCACCAGTGGTTGGTCGTCGCAGATCAGGCTTGCTGCCGTAGTTTTCCATACCTTCTCCACGGACGCTGCAACGCACCGGGGCGGATGGCCAGACGGCAGTGGGATCCGGTGGGTCCTACGCCGACGCTATTTGATCCTAAGGACATCACGGGGGGAGCTGATCGTTATGCTCGGACTTGTCATACGGATTTACGAAATTCGTCAAGGCAAGCCTTCGATCGAAACAGCACTTACGCTCCCTATCGCCAATTCGCGTGATCCAGCTGGGGTTGCCTGTCACCCGCGCCCGAACTGCTCGTCGAGGCCCTGATGATAATGCAAGTCCACGATCTGGCAGAGGTCGGCGTAGGTGACGGCGGGTGGGGCGTCGGCAGGGGTGCCTGAGGCTTTCAGATGGGCGAGGGCGGTCTCGACGCCTTTGATGGCGGCGAAAAGGGCCGTGACGGCGTAGAGCACGACCTGGAAGCCCATGCCCTCCAGATCGCACGCGGTGAGCTTCACCGTCTCGTTGCCGTCGACAATGGAGACGACCTTAGGGCCGCTCACGCCCTTGGCCACGGCCTCGACCTCCTTGATGGTTTTGATGCCGTCGACGAAGACGAGATCGACGCCAGCCTGCTGGTAGAGCTTGGCGCGGCGGATCGCCTCCTCGGGGCCCGCGGCAGGCATCGCATCGGTGCGACCGATGATGAGAAGGTCGTCACGCCCGCGGGCCTCGACAGCGCAGCGCAAGCGGCCGGCCGCCTCGTCGGCGTCGATCAGTTTGATGCCGGCGAGCTGGCCGCAGCGCTTGGGGGCGACCTGATCCTCAATGTGGATCGCGGCAACCCCTGCCTGCACATGCTCGCGCACAGTGCGCTGGATGTTGGATGGGCCACCGTAGCCCGTATCGGCGTCGGCGATGATCGGGATCGACACCGCGCGCGCCATATTGCGTGCGTGCTCGGTCATCTCGGTCTGGCTGAGGAGTCCGATGTCGGGCGTGCCGAGGCGACTGGCGGTCGCGCCGAGGCCGGTCATGTAGACGGCGGGAAAGCCGGCGCGCTCGACGAGCCGCGCGGAGAGCGAATCCATGGCGCCCGGCGCCATCACGATTTTACCGCCGTCGATCAGGCGCCTCAGGCTGGCTGCCGGTGTCATGGCTCGTCTCCTCTTGTCGCAGCCCAATAGCGACAAGACTGAGAGCCCTGGTCAAGCACGGAAAAGGCCGGGCTTGTTAGTGGCGCGATCCGACACCCCTGCGGGGAGCCGGCCGGATCGCGCGGGGGGAGTTGCGTGGCGCGATCCGATGGATTCTTCGTGGCGCGATCCGACTCCCCTTCCGGGGAGCCGGCCGGATCGCGCCGGGGAGTTGCGTGGCGCGATCCGATTGAGTCTTACTGGCGCGAGCCGACACCCCTTGCGGGGAGCCGGCCGGATCGCGCGAGCGGGGTGCTACTTCAACAGCCCGGTCATGACTGCCACGTCGAGTTCCTGGCGGGAGATCTTGCCGTCCTTGTCGGTGTCGATCTTGGCCATCTGAACCTTGAACGACTCGAGCTCCTTGCCGTCGATGTGGCCCGACTTGTCGACGTCGGCAGCGGCGAACTTGGCGTCGACCGGATTCGGCAGCTTGGTCTGCGCGAGAGCAGGCGCGGCGACGAGAGACATCGCGAGGGCGGCAGCGAGACCAGCGAGCTTGCTCATGTCAAATCTCCTCAGTTCCGAGGTTGTGGTGTCACGTCAGGTGACGACGCTGTGTGTAGGTGCTAGGGGATGAACCGTTGCGGAACGCGTTGTTCATTCGATATTCACTTGATTTCAACGATTTGAGGACAATGCGCAGCGCGCCGCGCGGCTCACTGCCTGGCGCTGGAGGAACGTGGGAATGACGGTGACGGCAGCGGTCGAGCGCGTGGTGGCAGAGCTCAAATCCGACGCGAGCCTCGCCGCGCTCCGGCGCTCGCTCGAGGTCTACTATGGCGATCAGGCGCGCGACGCGGCCATGGACCGTCTCTATGCGCACTTCGTCAAGCCGGGCGATCTGGCCTTCGACATCGGCAGTCACGTCGGCGACAGGATCGGCGCCTTCCGCCGACAAGGTGCACGCGTGGTTGCGCTCGAGCCGCAGCCCGACTGCGCCCGCTGCATTCAAGCAATCTACGCGGGGGACGCCGACGTCACGCTGGTGCAAGCGGCGTGCGGTCCGCGACCGGGGAGGCTGTCACTCCACATCAACTCGGCCAATCCCACCGTGACGACGGCGTCGCCGGAGTTCGTCAAGGCAGCCGACGGCGCCGCAGGTTGGGAAGGGCAGGCTTGGGACCGCGTCATCGACGTGCCGGTGACGACGATGGATGCCCTGATCGCGCAGCACGGCGAGCCGGATTTCGCCAAGATCGACGTCGAGGGCTTCGAGACCGACGTGCTCGCCGGGTTATCGCGCCCGTTGAAAGCGCTGTCGTTCGAGTTCACCACTATCCAGCGCGATGTGGCGCGGCGCTGCATCGAGCGGCTGGCTGCGATCGGGAGCTACGGTTTCGACGTGGCGCTCGGCGAAAGCCAGCTGCTCACGTTCGAGCGCTGGATCGAGCCGTCAGCCATGATCGAGCACATCTCTGGGCTGCCGCATTCGGCCAACTCCGGCGACGTGTACGCCCGCCTCCGAGACTGATCGTCCAATAAGGCTTGCCTCACGGCAGTCCCGTATCTAACTCCGTCACGCCATCCCTTCTGCAGGAGCCAAGCCCATGTTTGCCGTCGAAGTCCGCGACCGGATCATGATCGCCCACTCGCTTCCGCACCCGTTCTTCGGACCGGCACAAGGCATGCACGGCGCAACGTTCGTGGTGGACGTGGCATTCTTTCGTGAGGCGATGACAGCGCAGAACGTCGTCGTGGACATCGGGGCCGCGCTCGACGTGCTCTCGAAAACACTGAAGCCGCTCGCCTACAAGAACCTGGACGAGATCGCCGAATTCAAGGGCAAGCTGACCACGACCGAGTTTCTGGCAAAGCACATTTTCGACCGCATCGCAGAGGCGGCCAAATCCGGCGGGCTCGGAGAAGACGGCAAGGGATTGTCGCGCATTCGCGTGACCTTACATGAAACCGACCTGGCGCGCGCCTGGTACGAAGGGGCGGTCAACTGAGCAAGCGCGCTAAATTGGACGTTGATCTGCGGCCTGATGATCGATAGAGGCGATGGCGTTTCATCCAAGCCCGTTTGTGTCGATGACGCCTTCAACCTCCCACCTTTCGACGGACCGAATGCCCAGCACAGCTTTTCTGATTCCCGGAGATCTCGGCCTGCCGACCGGCGGGTACGCCTACGATCGGAGAACGCTTGCCCTTCTCTCGTCACACGGGGTGGCGGCGCGACATGTGGCGCTGCCGGGCTCCTTCCCGAGCCCAAGCGCCGCCGATCTCGCGGAAACGGTGCGGATCGTCGACGGATTGCCGTCGGGCATGGCGTTGCTGATCGATGGTCTCGCGCTCGGGGCTATGCCGGCAGAGCTGGTGCGGCGGCTCGGCCGTCCGGTCATCGCGCTTTGTCACCATCCTCTGGCGCTGGAAGCCGGGCTCACTCCCGAGCGACAGCAAGAGCTGAAGGCGAGCGAGACGGCGGCACTCGCCCTTTCGTCGGCGGTGATCGTCACCAGCCCGGCGACGCGGGCCCTCCTGATCCGTGATTTCGGGGTGCCGGCTGGGCGGATCACCGTCGCCATGCCGGGAACCGATCCGGCGCCCCGAGCACACGGGACTGGGAAGCCTATGAAGTTTCTGGCCGTCGGATCGATCGTGCCGCGCAAAGGCTACGATGTCCTTCTGCGGGCGCTCGACCGCCTGCCAGATCGGGATTGGCACCTCACTATCGCTGGCGCGGACGATCGCAGCCCGGCGACGGCCTCGGCACTGCGCGCACTTGTCGCGAGCCACCAGCTTGAAGCGCGCGTCACGATCACCGGCGCGATTTCGGATGGAAAGCTCCATCAGCTCTACTCGAGTGCCGATGTCTTCGTGATGCCGTCTCTGTTCGAGGGCTACGGCATGGTTCTCGCTGAGGCGATGGCGCGCGGCTTGCCGATTGTTTGCACGACCGGCGGCGCCGCCTCCGAGACCGCACCCGACGATGCGGCCATCAAAGTGGCGCCTGGAGACGACGTCGCGCTCGCGGAAGCGCTTTCACGCGTGATGGAGAGCGAGCGACTTCGCCAGTCCATGGCCAAAGCATCGTGGGTCGCCGGGCTCAGTCTGCCGCGCTGGGAGGATACGGCTCGCATCATCGCAGGCGTGATCAGAAAGGTTGCCCCATGAGCGGCTTCTCGCCGGAATGGCTTGCGCTTCGAGAGCCAGTCGATCACCGGTCGCGGGACGCGGGCATCGCACACCAACTTCGCGAGCATTTTGCCGGCTGGAGCGCGATCCGCGTGGTCGATCTCGGGTGTGGCACGGGCTCGAACCTGCGCGGCACTTTCCACCTGCTGCCGGCAGATCAGAGCTGGACGCTCGTGGACTACGACCGGCGGCTGCTTGAGGCCGCGCGCGAGACTATCTCGGCGTGGGCCGATTCACGCGAGTACGGCGATGGTGCCGACCTGGTGGTGATGAAGGACGGCAAGCGACTTCGGTTGCGTTTCCGCCAAGCCGATTTGAATACCGGTCTCGACGAGGCGCTCGGCACCGCGCCAGACCTAGTCACGGCATCGGCGTTCTTCGACCTCTGCTCGGCGGAGTTCATCGGGCGCCTTGCGGCCGCCGTGGCGGCACGGCGCGCGGTGTTCTTCACGGTGCTCACCTATAATGGGCAACAAGACTGGTCGCCGCGGCATCCGGCCGATGCGCGCATGCTGACGGCCTTCATAGGGCATCAGGTCGGCGACAAGGGCTTCGGGCCGTCGGTCGGGCCCGCGGCCGCTCCTGCGCTCGGGGCGACGTTCCAGTCCGCCGGGTATGTCGTGCACGAGGGCGACAGTCCGTGGCGGCTCGATCAGGGCGATCAGCGCCTCATCGCCGACCTTGCGAGTGGCTTTGCCGAGGCAGTCGCAGAGACTCGGGCCATGGATGCCGACACGCTTGCGTCGTGGTCCGAAGTGGTTCGCCTAGGAGCCGTCGTGGGCCACACCGACACGCTGGCAGTGCCGGGTGTTGCGTAGGCTCGGCCGTGATCTCGCAGTCAGCCGATGTGACAACAAGAAAGGCGGGCACGAGGTCCGCCTTCCTGCTTCGTTTTGGCCGGGCGCTCAGTTCTTGCCGGGCGTGGGCTGGTTATTTCCGGACAATTCCTGTCCGGTCGCCTGTGTCCGCCGGTCGGCCATGAACTGGTCGAACTCAGCCTTGTCCTTGGCCATCCGCAGGCGCTCCAGGAACGAATAGAAATCCTTGGCCTCGTCCTCGAGACGCTTCAACGTATCGGCGCGGTACTCGTCGAAGGCGCGATTGCCGGTCGACGGGAAGCTGCGCTCGCGAGAGCTGCCACCCCATGCCTCGAAGCGCTCGCGCATGCGCTCAATCTTCTGCTCGAACCTGGCCCGGCGATCCTCGCCCGAGCCCCACATGCCACCGTGACGTGCTCCGCAACCCATGCGTCCGCTCCATAGAAGAAAGGCCAAGGTTGCAAGGCCCAGCGGCCAGAACAGGATGAACGCGACCACCATCAGGGCGATCCACGCCGGCCTGCCGTAGTCGTCTATCCTTCCCACCATCTCGGTCATTCCCTGCTCCCGACGTGTCCATTGCCGATGACGAGATCGTCGCCTCGTCGATGTGAATGTAAGTTACATTTACATTTGGTCAAGATGGACGGCTGGCGAATATGTGATCAACTGCTCGAGCCGGGTAGATCCGTCGCTCCGACCGCCGGCTCGTCCCGGCACCGCATGATGATCTGCCCGTCGATGTGGGCGTTGACCTTCCAGCGGATCGCATTCTGCGGGTCGGCCACGAGATGGATCAGGCGGGGCTCGAGCGCCGGCAGAACGTCATCTTCGATGAAGGCGTCCCTGATCGTGATCCAGGCGGCCCAGACGTCGTCTTCGTCGAGACCTTCGCGACGCAACAGGCGGCGCATCTCACCAACGAGGTAGGCCTCGTTTTTCGCTATCGCGTCGCTTGTGACTGCCAGAATGGAGGGATTGCGCAAGAGCAGCCACGAGAGTCGCCATTCGTCGCGGCTCGACCATGCGATCAGAGCGACGAAGGCCAGCATCAAAGCTATGACAGCAAACACATGCATGGTGATTTCAGCCCGGTCCCCCGAGACCTCTCAAGTAGATCAGCGTCGAAGCCTCGAGCAATTCCTCCGGCGTCATCGGGATGGG
>LNDR01000151.1 GCA_001464755.1 Rhizobiales bacterium Ga0077524 | reverse complement strand
GAACGCCTCATCAATCGCCTTACGGTCGTCAGCATGCATCTCGTAGATCATACCAACACGCTCGCGCTTATCGCGCGTCGTCTGAGCGAGCGCCATGCCCTTTTCGAGCTTGCCCGAGTAGATACGGCAGAATGTAATCGATCCCACGTGCGGGAAGGCCATGATCTTGAAGGCGATCATCGAGAGGGGGTCGCTGTCGATCGGACGACGCTCAGTCTCCTCCCCGGTCTTGGCATCGAGGCATTTGTACGCCTCGCGGTCAGAAGGTGCCGGGAGGAAGTCGACGACGGCGTCGAGAAGTTGTTGGACGCCCTTGTGTTTAAAGGCGGAGCCGCAGAGCATCGGGTAAAAAGCGCGCGTCACAGTCGCCTTGCGGATCATTCGACGCAATGTCGGGGCGTCCGGCTCCTGACCGTCAAGGTAGGCGCCCATCACGTCGTCGTCCATCTCGACCGCGGCCTCGATCATGGCCGAGCGGAACTCAAGGGCCTTGTCGACAAGGTCGGCAGGAATTTCCTGCTCGGCGAACTTGGCGTCCTTGCCATCGCCATCCCACACAATCGCTTTCATCGTGATGAGGTCGACCATGCCACGGAAATCACTTTCCGAGCCGATCGGCAATTGAAGGGGCACAGCGCGCGCGCCAAGCTTTTCTTTGATGTCGTCCAGGCACATGAAAAAGTCGGCGCCTGTCTTGTCCATCTTGTTCGAGAAGATAATCCGCGGTACCGCGTACTTGTCGCCCTGGCGCCAGACCGTCTCGGTCTGAGGCTCCACGCCCTGGTTGCTGTCGAGCACACACACAGCGCCGTCAAGAACGCGCAGCGACCTCTCGACTTCAATTGTGAAATCGACGTGCCCGGGCGTGTCAATGATGTTCAAACGGTGCTTTTTACCGTCGCGATCGGCCCAGAAGCACGTCGTAGCAGCGGACGTGATCGTGATGCCACGCTCTGCTTCCTGCTCCATGAAGTCCATGGTCGCGGCGCCGTCGTGGACCTCGCCGATCTTATGGCTCTTGCCCGTGTAATAGAGGATCCGCTCCGTAGTCGTGGTTTTGCCGGCATCGATGTGGGCCATGATGCCGAAGTTGCGGTAGTCCTCAATCTTGTATTGGCGAGCCATGGGATTGCCTCAGGCGTCGGATGTGAGCGCTACTGCGACCTGCTTGTGTCGGGAGAAATCTCCTCGACACTCAGGCACCGCGCGACGGTTACCAGCGAT
>LNDR01000150.1 GCA_001464755.1 Rhizobiales bacterium Ga0077524 | reverse complement strand
GCGCTTCTTCACGGCCGTACCGCGGTTATTAGCGGCGTCGAGCAGTTCGGCCGAGAGGCGCTCCTCCATCGTATTCTCGTTGCGGGCGCGAGCCGCGGCAATGAGCCAGCGGATGGCAAGGGCCTGGCGCCGCTCGGTGCGGACCTCCACAGGGACCTGGTAGGTGGCGCCACCGACGCGCCTCGAGCGAACCTCGACGGCCGGCATGACGTTTTCAAGAGCTTGATGGAACATTGGCAGCGGGTCGGACTTGGCCCGATTCTGGATCCGGTCGAGCGCGCCGTAGAAGATGTTCTCGGCGACCGACTTCTTGCCCTCGTACATGATCGAGTTCATGAACTTGGACACCACGAGATCGTTGAACTTCGGATCGGGATTGATGACCCGCTTCTGCGCCCTGTGCCGACGTGACATGACTTCAGTCCTTCAAGCTCGCTCACAAGCATTCGTTTCGGCACTCCCAACGCCCTGGCCGAGGTCGGAAGAGCCGCGGCGGCGCGAGCTGACCGCGCCGCTCTCGATCACTTCGGCCGCTTTGCGCCGTACTTCGAACGCCGCTGACGACGGTTCGCCACGCCCTGGGTATCCAGAACGCCGCGGATGATGTGATAGCGCACGCCGGGAAGGTCTTTCACCCGGCCTCCACGGATCATCACCACGGAGTGCTCCTGGAGGTTATGCCCCTCGCCAGGGATGTACCCGATAACCTCGAAGCCGTTAGTAAGACGGACCTTGGCCACCTTACGAAGGGCCGAGTTCGGCTTCTTCGGCGTCGTCGTATAAACGCGGGTGCATACGCCCCGCTTTTGTGGGCATGCCTCCATGGCAGGCACCTTGTTGCGCTCTGCAGGCCGCGCGCGCGGCTTGCGGATCAACTGCTGTATGGTCGGCATGCGCCTAGTCCGCCCGGTGCGCCATCCTCAAAGGATGGCTTGTGCCAAACTTACTGAAGCCAAGCGCCCGTTTTTCAGGGGTGCCCAGCTCCATGCACCAGAGGATCACGTGCCGTAAACGGCCACGCGATCATGGTTCCGAATTTTACCCTGCTTGGATACGATAGTGTTTAGGCAGATTCTCGGTCCGGCTGAACGCCGCGCGAGGCCTACGACCTATCGTGAGAGTGAGCGGACCCTAGCCAGTTCCCATGCAAAGGTCAACAGCGAGAAGACACCCGTTCCGAAAAAATGTTGCACCTGCCCGACGTGTCGCGGCACCGCGCTATCCAAAACACAAAACGGCCACCTCGAGGCAGCCGTTTTGATAACTGGGCAGGGTTGTCGCAACTACTCCGCGGCTTCCTCGGGCGCACGGCGTCGGCGGCGAGCGGGCTGCTCGTCGCTTTCGCCCGGAGCGCCCAGGACTCGCTCCGACTCGGCACGCGCTTTCTCTTTGGAGATGAGATCGTCGCGCTTAGCCGCGATTTTGCGGAGCTCGCGCAGCATACCGCCGGTGCCGGCCGGAATGAGGCGTCCGACTATGACGTTCTCCTTCAGGCCGTCCAGAGTATCCACCTTGCCATTGACAGCAGCCTCGGTCAGCACGCGAGTTGTCTCCTGGAAGGAGGCTGCGGAGATGAACGAGTCGGTTTGCAACGAAGCCTTGGTGATGCCGAGTAGAACGGGCTTGCCCGATGCTAGCCGCTTTCCGGCCTTGTCGAGTGCCAGGTTCTTGCGATCCATCTCGATCTTGTCGACCTGCTCGCCCTTCAGGAAATCGCTCTCGCCTGCATCCTCGATCTCGACCTTTTGCAGCATCTGCCGGACGATGACCTCGATGTGCTTGTCATTGATGGTCACGCCCTGCAGACGATAGACGTCCTGGATCTCCTTGATCAGGTACTTGGCAAGTTCCTCGACGCCCTTGATCGCGAGGATGTCGTGTGGCGCGGGGTGGCCGTCGTAGACAAAGTCGCCCTTCTCGACGCGGTCGCCGTGCTGGACTGCCAAGCTCTTGCCGCGCGGGATCAGATACTCTACGGGCGAGAGCGACTCGTCGTCGGGTTTGATCGTGATGCGCTGCTTGTTCTTGTAGTCCTTGCCGAACTCGACCGTACCGGACACCTCGGCGATAATGGCGTGGTCCTTCGGGCGTCGCGCCTCGAACAATTCGGCCACGCGCGGAAGACCGCCTGTGATGTCGCCCGTCTTGGCCGATGCCGTGGGGACGCGCGCCAGCACGTCGCCCGCCTTTATCGCCGTACCGTTGTCGACCGACAGCACCGCCTCGACGGGCAACAGATAGCGAGCATCGCCGCCTCGCTGCAACTTGACCAGCTTGCCACCCTTCGTTTCCTTGATGACGACCGCAGGTTTCAAGTCGTTGCCGCGCGGGCTTGCACGCCAGTCCATGACGACCCGGTTGGTGGTGCCCTTCACGTCGTCGGTCTGCTCCTTGACAGAGAGACCGTCGACCATGTCCTCGAAGCCGACAATACCGTCGACCTCCGACAGAACAGGGCGGGTGTATGGGTCCCACTGTGCGATGCGCGTGCCGCGCTTGACCTCGTCGCCTTCGTCCACATGCAACCGTGCGCCATAGACGACCTTGTGCACGGCAAGCTCTTTGGCGCTCTGGTCAACTATGACAACAGCCATGGTCCGGCCCATGGCGATGAGACGGCCCTGCCCGTCACGTACCATGTTGCGGTTCTTGATCCGGACCGTGCCGTTGAAATTCGACTCGATGAATGACTGATCGACCGTCTGTGCCACGCCGCCGATGTGGAACGTTCGCATCGTGAGCTGGGTGCCCGGCTCGCCGATTGACTGGGCGGCAATAACGCCGACCGCCTCGCCCATGTTGACGATCGTGCCGCGGGCGAGATCGCGCCCATAGCACTTCGCGCACACGCTCGTCTCGGTGTCGCACGTCAACACCGAGCGAATTCGGACCTCTTGGATCTGCGCCTTCTCAATCGCCTCGACGTGGATTTCCTCGATGAGATCGCCGGTTGCAACGATCACGGACTTGGAGATCGGATCAACGACGTCCTCAGCGGCGGTGCGCCCCAGGACTCGGTCCGCCAAGCGGACGATCACCGTACCGGCATCGACGACGGCCTGAACGTTGAGACCGCGATCAGTGCCACAATCCACCTCGGTGATGATGCAGTCCTGGGCGACGTCGACCAGACGACGGGTCAGGTAGCCCGAGTTCGCCGTCTTCAAGGCCGTATCGGCCAGTCCTTTACGCGCGCCGTGCGTCGAGTTGAAGTACTCGAGCACCGTCAGCCCCTCTTTGAAGTTGGAGATGATCGGCGTCTCGATGATCTCGCCTGACGGCTTGGTCATGAGACCGCGCATACCTGCAAGCTGCTTCATCTGCGTAGGGGAGCCTCGGGCACCCGAGTGACTCATCATGTAGATAGAGTTGATCGGGCGCTCGCGGCCAGTTGTCTCGTCAATCTGCGAGGCGGAGATGCGATCCATCATCTCCTTGGCGATCTGGTCGGTGCACTTGGACCAGGCGTCGACCACCTTGTTGTACTTCTCGAGCTGGGTGATCAGGCCGTCGTTGTACTGTTGCTCGAACTCGCGTGCGAGCTCTGTCGTTTCGGCCACGATCTTCATCTTGGTGTCGGGGATGAGCATGTCATCCTTGCCGAACGAGATGCCGGCCCTGAACGCATGGTAGAAGCCGAGACCCATGATGCGATCGCAGAAGATCACGGTCTCTTTCTGGCCACAGCCGCGGTAGACGGAATCGATCAGGCCCGAAATGGCCTTCTTGGTCAGCAGCGTGTTCACGAGGTTGAAGCGAACACCCTTCACCTTCGGCAGCAACTCACCTAGAAGCATGCGGCCCGGAGTGGTTTCGACCACCTCCGTGCACTCGTTTCCGTCGGCGTCGATATAGTGGACGCGTCCCTTGACCTTCGCGTGCAGGGTGACGGCGCCAGCGCCGATCGCCTGATGCACCTCGGCCGTCGAGCCGATCAACATGCCCTGGCCGGGCTCTTTCTCGCGCATCAGCGATACGTAGTAGAGGCCGAGCACGATATCCTGACTGGGCACGATGATCGGCTGACCGTTGGCCGGGTGCAGGATGTTGTTGGTCGACATCATGAGGACGCGCGCCTCAAGCTGCGCCTCGAGAGACAACGGCACGTGGACCGCCATCTGATCGCCGTCGAAGTCGGCATTGAAGGCGGCGCAGACCAGCGGATGCAGCTGGATCGCCTTACCCTCGATCAGAGTCGGCTCGAACGCCTGAATGCCGAGCCGGTGGAGCGTCGGCGCGCGGTTGAGCATGACAGGGTGCTCGCGAATGACTTCGTCGAGCACGTCCCAAACCTCGCCCTTCTCCTTCTCGACCAGTTTCTTGGCCTGCTTCACGGTCGCGGCCTGGCCAAGGGCCTGGAGGCGGGCATAAATGAAGGGCTTGAAAAGCTCGAGCGCCATCTTCTTCGGCAAGCCGCACTGATGCAGCTTCAGCTCGGGGCCGACCACGATCACGGACCGACCCGAATAGTCGACGCGCTTGCCGAGCAGGTTCTGGCGGAAGCGGCCCTGCTTGCCCTTGAGCATATCGGCCAGCGACTTCAGCGGGCGCTTGTTGGCACCCGTGATGACGCGGCCACGGCGACCGTTGTCGAAGAGCGCATCGACGGCTTCCTGAAGCATCCGCTTCTCGTTGCGGATAATGATGTCCGGCGCACGCAGGTCGATCAGTCGCTTCAACCGGTTGTTGCGGTTGATGACACGGCGATAGAGATCGTTCAGATCCGAGGTCGCGAAACGGCCGCCGTCGAGCGGCACCAGCGGCCGCAACTCGGGTGGTATGACCGGAACGTGGGTCAGGATCATCCACTCGGGACGGTTGCCCGACTCGAGGAAGGCCTCGATAATCTTCAAGCGTTTGGCGAGCTTCTTCGGCTTGAGTTCGGTCGTCGCCTCAGCGATCTCGCGACGTATGTCGTCGCGGATCCTGAGCAGATCCATACCGGTCAGGAACTCGCGGATCGCCTCGGCGCCAATGCCGGCGGTGAAACTATCCTGACCATGCTCCTCGATCGCCTGGAGATATTGCTCTTCGGAGAGCAGCTGCTTCTCCTTGAATGGGGAGACGCCCGGCTCGATGACGATGTAGTTCTCGAAGTAAAGGACGCGCTCCAGATCCTTCAGCGTCATATCGAGCAAAAGGCCGATCCGCGACGGCAACGATTTCAAGAACCAAATGTGGGCTACGGGAGCTGCCAGCTCGATGTGACCCATGCGCTCGCGGCGCACCTTAGCCAGCGTCACCTCGACGCCGCACTTCTCGCAGATGAGGCCCTTGTACTTCATCCGCTTGTACTTGCCGCACAAGCACTCGTAGTCCTTGATTGGACCGAAGATGCGCGCGCAGAACAGGCCGTCACGTTCAGGCTTGAACGTGCGGTAATTGATGGTCTCGGGCTTCTTGATCTCGCCGAACGACCACGACTTGATGTCATCGGGGCTCGCGATCGAGATACGGATCTGGTCAAAGGTCGGGATCTGGACCTGGGGCTTGAAGGCGTTGGTGATCTCGTTCATCAGCTCTCTCCCACGGGTCGCCTCGGCTTTCAGCAATTTCAGGCACAAAGTCCGGCGCTCAGGCGAGAGCGCCGGACGGCCTCGTCTCGTGCAACCGCGACTACTCGGCGGCGGCAGGCGGCAACTGCGGGCGCGAGATGCCCAGCGGGTCGCCATCGTCGGTATCGATCGAAACCGGAGCCTCGCTGTCCACCAGCTCTACGTTAAGGCCCAGCGCGCGCATCTCCTTGACGAGCACATTGAAGCTCTCGGGGATGCCGGCCTCGAAGCTGTCGTCACCTCGGACGATCGCCTCATAGACCTTTGTGCGGCCGGCCACGTCGTCCGACTTTACGGTCAGCATCTCTTGCAGCGTGTAGGCGGCGCCGTAAGCCTCTAGAGCCCAAACCTCCATCTCACCGAAGCGCTGACCACCGAACTGGGCCTTACCGCCCAGCGGCTGCTGGGTGACGAGGCTGTAGGGGCCGATCGAACGGGCGTGGATCTTGTCATCGACAAGGTGGTGCAGCTT
>LNDR01000149.1 GCA_001464755.1 Rhizobiales bacterium Ga0077524 | reverse complement strand
ATGATCTCGGTCTTGACATTCATCATCATCCGGCTCCCGCCGGGCGATTTCGTCGACGCCTACATCGCCAACCTCGCCGCCAGCGGCAGCACGGTGTCGGTCGAGGAGGCCGGTGCCCTGAGGCGCGAATACGGTCTCGACCGGTCGGTGATCGTGCAATACGGCTTCTGGATCAGCCGGGTTGTGCAAGGCGATCTCGGCGTTTCCATGATGTGGCGACGGCCCGTGGCGGAGGTGATCGGCGATCGGCTGTGGCTGACGATGGTCGTATCGTTCTCGGCATTGTTTCTCACCTGGATGATTGCACTGCCGATCGGCATCTATTCGGCCGTTCGGCAATATTCGGTCGGCGACTATATTGCGACGACGCTGGGTTTCATAGGCTTGGCGATTCCGAACTTTCTCCTGGCCCTCATTCTCATGTACTTCTCGGCTGAATACGCCGAGGCGCCGTGGAGTTGGGCGAAAGCCTGGGATCTCGCCAAACATGTGCCGCTCCCGGCGTCGGTGCTGGCGCTTGCCGGCACGGCACAGCTCATCCGCATCATGCGCGCCAACCTGCTGGACGAACTGCGCAAACCCTATGTCGTGACGGCGCGAGCCAAGGGCATCAGCGAAACCCGGCTGTTGCTCAAGTACCCCGTGCGAGCCGCCCTGAATCCATTCGCCAGCGCCATAGCTTATCTCTTTCCCTATCTCGTTTCCGGCAGCATCGTCGTGTCGCTCGTGCTGGGCTTGCCGACGGTCGGACCGCTGCTGCTGCAAGCCCTCGTGGCGCAGGATATGTTTCTTGCAGGCAGCATCGTGCTTCTGCTCGGCATCCTTACTGTCATCGGCACGCTCGTTTCCGACCTGCTCTTGATGTGGATCGAGCCGCGCATTCGATTGCAGGGTCGCGCATGAGTTCGACAATCCACAGCGCCGGGTCCGAGGACCGCTTTGCCGAGGCCACCCAGCTTCAGCTGACATGGTGGCGCTTCAAGCGCCACAAGCTGGCGGTGATCAGCCTGGTCCTTGTGGTGCTTTTCTATCTGGTGGCGATCCTCGCCGATTTCCTTGCCATCTCCGATCCGCACGCGACGGATGCGCGCCGCAGTTTCATCCCGCCGCAAGGCATACATTTTTTTGACGACGGCGCGTTTCGCCCACACGTCAAGGGGCTCAAAGGCACGCGCGATCCGAAGACCTTCAAGCTCACCTACGCCCCTGATCCGGGTCGCAAGCTCCCTGTCCGGATGTTCGCGCGCGGCTACGACTACCATCTCCTGGGCGTGATCCCGACCAACATCCACCTGCTCGGGCTCGAAGGCGGAGAAGCGGTCGACGGCATCTTCCTGCTCGGCACCGATCAGCTCGGCCGAGATCTCTATTCGCGCCTAGTCGTTGCGACTCGCATCTCGCTTTTGATCGGCCTCGCCGGAGTCGGCTTGAGCCTCGTCCTGGGGTTGATCCTCGGGGGCATCTCGGGGCTCTATGGCGGCATCGTGGATACGGCGATCCAGCGACTGATCGAGATGATCCGCTCGATACCGACGATCCCGTTGTGGATGGGGCTCGCTGCGTCGCTGCCCAACACGTGGAGCGTCACGCAGGTCTATTTCGCCATCACCATCATCATCTCGCTGTTCGGCTGGACGGAGTTGGCACGTGTCGTGCGGGGCCGCTTTCTGGCGCTGCGCGAGGAGGACTTCGTGATCGCGGCGGAGCTTGCCGGCGCCGGCCAGATGCGGATCATCTTCCGCCATATGTTGCCGTCGTTTGCCAGCCACGTGATCGCGGCCACCAGCCTGGCGTTGCCGACGATGATCATCAGCGAGACCTCGCTGAGCTTCCTCGGGCTCGGATTGCGCGCCCCAGCTATCAGCTGGGGAATTCTGCTGCAGGACGCACAGAATGTGCAGGTCCTTGCGAGCGCCCCGTGGCTGCTCATGGCGGCCTTGCCGGTGATTGTGATCATCCTGGCCTTCAACTTTCTCGGCGACGGCCTTCGCGATGCGGCGGACCCCTATGGCTGACACCACCCAACCCCTGCTCTCCGTCCGCGATCTGGTCGTGGATTTCGGCCTCGACCAGGGCACCATCCGCGCGATCGACAAGGTCAGCCTCGACCTCTACGCGGGGCGTGTGCTCGGCGTCGTCGGTGAAAGCGGATGCGGCAAGAGCGTCACGGCCCGTGCCATCCTCGGGATTCTCGACCGCCCGGGCCGTGTCGTCTCGGGCCGCATTCTGCTCGATCCCGGAACGGGGAAGGAGCAGGACCTCGCCACGCTGGCCAACGACAGCCTGGCGTTGCGCGAGGTGCGCGGCCAGCGCATCGGCTTGATCTTCCAGGAGCCGATGACGGCACTGAGCAACCACTACACAGTCGGCAACCAGCTGATCGAGGCGATCCGCGCGCACCGCAAGGACCTGAGCAAGGCCGACGCACGCGCCAAGGCCGTGACGCTGCTCGGCGAGGTCGGGATTCCCCGGCCGGACGGGCGCATCGACGCCTACCCGTTCCAACTGTCGGGAGGATTGCGCCAGCGCGTGGGCATCGCAATGGCGCTGGCCGGCGAGCCCGACATCCTGATTGCCGACGAGCCGACGACCGCGCTCGACGTCACCACGCAGGCCCAGATCCTGCTGCTGTTGCGCCGCCTTCAGCAGGACAAGCGGATCGCGCTGATGTTGATCACGCACGATATGGGCGTCATCGCCCAGATGGCGGACGAGGTGGCCGTGATGTACCTCGGCGCCATCGTCGAGCGAGCCGATGTGCGAGCCCTTTTCAAGGCACCACAGCATCCCTACACGCGAGCCCTGCTGCGCTCGGTGCCGAGCATTCGCGCAACGCCTCGGGAGCGGCTGGCGTCGATCGGTGGCGCGGTGCCGCATCCCGGGCGACGCCCGACGGGCTGCCCGTTCCATCCGCGCTGCCCCGAGGTGATCACCGGGCGATGCGAGGCGACGTTGCCACGCCCGGTTTTGGCCGGCGTTGATGGCGCGGCCTGCTTGCATGCGGAGGCCTCGGCATGAACGTCCTCGAGGTCGAGAGCCTGACCAAGCATTTCCCGATCCGGGCCGGCTTGTTGCAGCGGGAGGTCGGACGCATTCGCGCCGTCGACCGGGTGAGTTTTCACGTTGCCCGCGGCGAGACGCTGGCGCTCGTCGGCGAAAGCGGCTGCGGCAAGACCACGGTCGCGCGCTGCATCCTGCGAGCCTTGGCGCCGACGTCGGGCGCCATACGTTTTACCCAGGAAGGCGGCGAGATCGTCGATCTGGCACCTCTTTCGCGCCGCGCGCTTCGACCGATCCGCCGGCAGATGCAGATGATCTTCCAGGACCCTTACGCCTCGCTCAATCCGCGCATGCTTGTGGGCGATATCATTGCCGAGCCGCTGCTGGTCAATGGCGTTCCCGCCGCCACGCGCCAGGCCCGCGTTCTCGAGTTGCTCGAACTCGTAGGCTTGCCGGCAGTTGCCCGGTCGCGGTTTCCGTTCGCCTTCAGCGGCGGCCAGCGCCAGCGCATCGGCATTGCACGGGCGCTGGCCCTCAACCCATCGCTGATCGTCGCGGACGAGCCGGTGTCGGCGCTCGACGTGTCGGTGCAGGCCCAGATCATCAATCTGCTTCTCGATCTGCAGGACCGCCTGCGGCTTTCGATGCTGTTCGTCGCCCACGATCTGGGCGTCGTGCGCCATGTCAGCGACCGCGTTGCCGTGATGTACGTCGGCCGCATCGTCGAAACGGGCCCCACCACCGCTCTCTACGACCGGCCGCTGCACCCCTATACGGCTGCCCTGATGGCCTCGGTGCCGAAGCCCGATCCCGACCGGCGCGATGCCACGCCACCGCTCGCGGGCGACGTGGCCGATGCCGCCAACATACCGCCCGGCTGCGCCTTTCATCCGCGCTGCCCGCATGCCGTTGCCCGCTGCCGCGAAATTCGACCCGAGTTGCGAGAGACGATCCCCGGCCGCATGACGGCCTGTCATCGCGCCGAAGAGCTGACACTCGCTGGCGTCGATTGAACCTGGAGGAGACGAGCATGATTTGGAAAACAATAGGCTTGGCGGGGCTCGTCCTCGCGGTCCTCCCAGCGGTCGCGACGGCCCAGACCGATTTGCAGAAATCGGGCCTCGTCGGCAAGCTCGAGACGGCGGACATCATCACCGATCCCGCCAAAGTTCCCAAACAGTTCAAGGAGGCGCCGCAACTCGCCGAGCAGGTCAAGGCCGGCAAGCTGCCCCCGATCGAGCAACGCCTGCCGGGCGAGCCGATGGTGTTGCAGCCGTTGCGCCAGACCGGCAAGTACGGAGGTATCTGGCGGAGAGGCTTTCTCGGGCCTGGCGACAGCGAGAACGGCAACCGCCTGCGCTCGGGCGACAAGCTGATCTTCTTCGATGCCACCGGCACCGAGATGCGCCCGAACGTCGCCAAGGGCTGGGAGGTGAGCGAAGATGGCCGACAGACCACCCTGTTCCTGCGCAAAGGCATGAAGTGGTCGGACGGCGCGCCCTATACGGCCGACGATTTCGTGTTCTGGTTCGAAGACATCTACAAGAATAAGGACATCGTTTCATCGCCGGCTCCGGAGCTGCAGATCAATCGCAAGCCGGCAAAGCTCGTGAAGGTCGACGAGACGACGGTCCGCTTCGAGTTCGAGGAGCCCTACCATTTGTTCCTCAATCTCGTCGCCGGTGACACCCAGATCGGCGGCGGTCAATCCCGGTTGCAGTCGGACGGGCGCATGCTCGGTCTTTATGCGCCGGCGCACTATCTCAAGCAGTTCCTGCCGAAATACAGCTCGCTCGACACGGTGACCGAAAAAGCCAAGGCCGCCGGCTACAAGACCTGGGTCGAATATCTTCGTGTGCGCGCCGACTGGCGGTTGAACACCGAGTTGCCGACGATCGCGGCCTGGAAGATGGTTCAGCCCATCAATACGCAGACCTGGGTGCTCGAGCGCAACCCTTATTTCTGGACCGTCGATAGCGAAGGCAACCAGCTGCCGTACATCGACAAAGTGCAACTTGGTCTCGCTGAAAATCCCGAGGTCGTGAACCTGCGCGCCATCGCCGGGGAATACGACTTCATGGAGCGTTTCATGGACCTCTCCAAGCTGCCCGTGTTCCTGGAGAACGCACAGAAAGGCAATTACAAGGTCGCGCTCGACACCGGCTTTTCCGGTGGCGACTCCTTGATTGTGCTCAACCATGCCTTCCGCGGCGATGCCGAGATCGCGAAGTGGATCGGCAACGTCGAGTTCCGGCGCGCCCTATCGCTCGCCGTCGACCGCAACCAACTGAACGAAGCCTTCTGGCTGGGGCTCGGCACGCCGGGATCGGCGGCGCCCGCCGAGATCATGCCCGAGAGCCCGGGATCCGAATGGCGCCAAAGGTGGGCGACCTTCGACAAGGCGAAGGCGAACGCCATGCTCGATGCCATCGGTCTCTCCAAGAAGGATAGCGAAGGCTATCGCCTGCGTTCCGATAACGGCCAGCGGCTCCGCTTCCAGATCGACGTCGTACAATCATTGACGCCGACGTGGCCGGCCCAGGCGGAAATGATTGTCCAGCAATGGAGAGCCGTTGGCATTGCCACTGACACGAAGCTGTTCGAGCGCGGCCTTTTCTACACGCGCATTCGCAACGATCAGCACCAGATGACCATCTTCTCTAATGGCGGCAGCGAGAGCATGTTCCTCTATCCCGTTCCCGTTTTGCCGACGGATCCACAGTCGAGCCAGCTTGGCGCGGCGCACGCGAAATGGTTCGTCTCGAACGGAAGCGAAGGCTTGAAGCCTGAAAGTCCCGAAATGATCAAGGCCATGGAGCTCATGCGCTCTGCGGCAACTCAGAAGGCGGAAGGACGCAACAAAATTGCCCAGGAGATCTGGAAGATTCACGTCGATCAGGTGCTTTCGATTGGCTTGGTCGGACAGTCGCCAGCCAACATGGGCACGCGTGTGGTCAGTAACCGCCTCGAGAACGTTCCGGAACGAACGTGCATATCCCAACACTGCCGCACACCATGGAGTGGTCATCCGGAGCAATGGTTCTTCAAATGATGCGTGAGGTTTCTGGATCATAGTCTCCCTGTCGTCATTTATGACGACAGGGACTGTTCGATTTGAGGACTTCACGGGCCAGCGGCTGTCGGCGCCACGATGCGGTCTTCCACCCCGAATGAACGGTTTGCCCGATCGTCCGCAGACCTGACCGTCCGCTTCTCAAGCCTGTCGCATGGGGATGCGGGGGTCTTGCGCCTGGAGTCGAAACACGCCCATCTGGCTTGCCCCACCGAAAACCGGATGGCGTCCGGCGATGTCGGCACACGTCACCGTATAGCCGGTGCGCGCGGCAAGCCCCTCCGCCCAGCGGCGAAACCTCGCCCGCTCCCACTCGAAGCGGTGATCGGGATGGCGAAACCGGCCGGCGGGCACCCCGAGCAGTGCATTGAACTCGGCGTTGGGAGTTGTGACCACGATGCAGGCAGGCTTGGCCCCCACGAACACTGCCTGCTCGAGCGCCGACAGCCGATCCGGGTCGATGTGCTCGATCGTCTCTATCAACAAGGCGCAATCGAACCCGGTGTACGTCCGGGGAGCGTCCAGCATCGAGCCGTGGACGATCTGGACATTGGCCAATGCAGTGTCCGCAGCTTCAGCGAGGCGCTTTGATAGTCGCGCGAGTGAGGCGTGGCAGAGATCAATCGCGACGATGTGCTCGATCTCTGGGCTCCGGGCGAGCCGTAGCACGAGATCGCCGTCGCCGCATCCGAGGTCGAGGATGCGACGAGCACCGCTCTCCAGCACAACGCGATGCACCGCGCTCAAGCGCTGCTCATGCAGCCAACTGGTCAACTGGGGCACCTCTCGTCGAGCCGCGGGCGCTGCATCAAGACGACATCCTTCACCGGAGTCGCGCAAGACCATCCGCTCTGGGCCGCAAGCCAGCGAAACGTCGCCTCCCGATAAAAAACGACGTGCGTTGGATCCTTTCGATAGTGCCAGTTGGCGAATTTCAAATCGTCGGTCTGAAAGCAGGTCATGATCGCCAGCCAACCGCCACCTCTGACCATGCCCATGAGGCGATCGAATTCCGGCCCCGGGCGATGGAAGTGCTCCGCTGTCTCGGTACATGTAACGAAGTCGTAAGTGCGCTCGAGGACGCTGCGATCAGGCGCGAAGAACGGAT
>LNDR01000148.1 GCA_001464755.1 Rhizobiales bacterium Ga0077524 | reverse complement strand
AGACATTCCCGGACAAGCCGATCAACCTGATGGTGGCCTATCCGCCGGGCGGCTCGACGGATATCGGCGCCCGCATCCTTGCTAGCATCGCCGAGAAAGCGATCGGACAGCCGATCGTCGTCGTGAACAAGGGCGGCGCCGGCGGCCAGGTCGGCTGGACCGATCTCACCCGCCAGAAGCCAGACGGCTATAACATCGGCTTCGTCAACCTGCCGGCGACCAACACGGTCATTCTCGACAAGGACCGCCAGGCGATCTTCGACGAGAAGAGCTTCACGCCGATCATCAATCAGGTGCTCGATCCAGGCGTGGTCTGGGTCGCCGATAACAGCCCCTACAAGACGCTGAAGGACGTGATCGACGCCGCCAAGACGAAGCCGGGCGAGCTGAGGGCGGCGACGACCGGCATTTTGTCCGACGATCATCTCGCCATCCTGATGCTGGAGGAAGCCGTACCCGGCGCCAAGTTCCGCCTCGTGCATCTGGCAGGCGGCGCGGCACAAATGAAGGAGACGCTCGGCGGCAACGTCGACGTGTCGTTCGACAACGTCGGCTCAATCGTTACGCAGGTGAAAGCCGGGCAGGTCCGCGCCCTGGCGGTGATGGACCACGAGCGCTCGAAGTATTTCCCCGACATCCCGACGACCAAGGAACTCGGCTATCCGACCATGATCTCCAGCTCGACCCGCGGCATCGCCGGGCCGAAGGGCATGGACCCGAAAGTCGTCGCCAAGCTCGCCGAGGTTTTCGAGAAGGCGATGGCCGACCCTGATCACGTCAAGAAAATGGACGATGTCGGTCTCGCCGTGAAGGTCATGAAGGGTGAGGCCTACGCCAAGTACTTCGCCGATACGCACGCGCAGGCGGCCAAATACACCGAGTGGGCCAAATCGCGCCCGCAGAAGTAACGCTGAGGGCCACCGCCCTCGACTGACGAAGGCCCGGTCGCAAGACCGGGCCTTTTCGCGTCACACCTCGACGACCTCGATCACACCCGGCACCGTCGACAGCTCGCCCCGCTCGGCAGCCCCGATCTCGTACCTGCCCGGCAGCAGCATCTCGATCTCGCGTCCGCCGGCGACACCCGCCACCCCTGCGAGTTCGAGCATGAACCGCACCTCGCCCTTGCCGCCCGGCTTCAAGAGCCGCCGTATCTCACCGACCGACTGCCTCGCGCCGAGCATCGCGCGCCCATCGAGCACAATTTTGACGCCCCGGTTGACGTTGGCGGCGGCCGCATCGAGGCCCTCGATCGAATTGACGCGCATCTTGACGGTCTCCCCGTCCCGCTCCGCCTCCACCGACAGAAGCACCGCCGTGCCAGCCGCGAGCAGGTCGCCCGAGCGGGCGAGCGTGTCCGAGAACACCACCGCCTCGAATTGCCCGGTCGCATCCGAGAACATCGCGAAGGCGAACTTGTTGCCCTTCTGTGAGCGGCGCTCGCGGGCCGAGACGACGATCGCCGCAAGCCGGCCCGCGGTCGCCGAAAGCCCGGCCTTGGCTTCGAACTCGGCGTAGCGCGTGACGCCGAGCTTCGGCAGGATTGAGCTGTACTGATCGAGCGGGTGGCCCGACAGGTAGAAGCCGACCCCCGCAAACTCATGCTGTAGCCGCTCCATCGGCGTCCAGGCCTTGACCGGCTTCAGATCGAGCCTCGGCCCTTCGCTCGAGCCGAACATGTCGGCGATGCCCGAAGCCTTGTCGGCATTCAGTCGCTGTGCGTTACCCATCACGACATCGGCGTTGCCGTGGACGAGTGCTCGGTTCTTCTCGAGCGCGTCAAAGGCGCCCGACATCGCCAGCATCTCGAGCGCCCGCTTGTTCACCTGCTTGGGATCGAAACGACCCGCAAAATCGGCCAGCGACTTGAACGGCCCATTCCTCGCGCGCTCCGCGACGATGGTCCCCACCGCGCCGGCGCCGACATTCTTCAGGCCGGCAAGCGCGTACTTGATGCGCCCGTGCCGCTGCCCGTTGCACGGCGGGTCCACAGAGAACTCGACGTCCGAGCGATTGACGCACGGCTGCGCGACCTCGATACCGGAGCGCCGCGCCTCAGCCGCGAAGTTGGCGAGCTTGTCGGTGTTGGCCATGTCGAGCGTCATCGACGCGGCCAGGAACTCCTCGCGGTAGTTCGCCTTGAGATAGGCCGTGTGATAGCTCACCAGCGCGTAGGCAGCCGCGTGGCTCTTGTTGAAGCCGTAGCCGGCGAACTTGTCGACCAACTCGAAGATATAGGTTGCATCAGCCTTCTTTACGCCGTTCTGCATGGCACCCTCGACGAAGCGCGCCTGCTGCTTCGCCATCTCGTTCTTGTCCTTCTTGCCCATGGCGCGGCGCAGAAGGTCGGCTTGCCCCAGCGTGTAGCCACCCATCACCTGGGCGATCTGGATGACCTGCTCCTGATAGATGATGACGCCGTAGGTCTCCTCGAGAATGGGCTTGATCAACTCGTGGGGATACTCGATCGGCTCGTCGCCGTGCTTGCGGTTGATGTAGGTCGGGATGTTGTCCATCGGACCCGGCCGATAGAGCGCCACCATGGCGATGATGTCCTCGAAACGGTCGGGCTTCAGGCGCTTCAAGCTCTCGCGCATGCCCGTGCTTTCGAGCTGGAACACGCCGACCGTGTCAGCCTTGGCGAGAAGCTCGTAGGCGGCCACCACCATCGGGTCGTCGCCAGCGATCTCGAGCGACGGCAGATCGACCTCGATGCCTCGGCCACGCTTGATCAGTTCGACCGCCTTCTGCAACACGGTGAGCGTCTTCAGGCCGAGGAAGTCGAACTTCACGAGGCCAGCCGCCTCGACGAGCTTCCAGTTGAACTGGGTGATCGGGAAATTCGACTTGGGATCGCGGTACATCGGCACCAGCTCGTCGAGCGGCCGGTCGCCAATCACCATGCCCGCCGCGTGCGTCGAGGCATGCCGGTAGAGGCCTTCGAGCTTCTCCGAGATCTCGAGCAGCCGCGCCACTGTCGGGTCCTCGTCGCGTGCCTCCTGCAGCTTTGGCTCGCCGTCGATGGCCTCGCGCAGCGTCACGGGATTGGCCGGGTTGTTCGGCACCATCTTGCACAGCTTGTCGACCTGGCCGTAGGGCATCTGCAGCACACGCCCGACGTCGCGAAGCACAGCGCGAGCCTGCAGTTTGCCGTGCGTGATGATCTGCGCGACGCGGTCGGCGCCATACTTCTGCTGGACGTAAAGAATCGTCTCCTCGCGCCGGTCCTGGCAGAAATCGATGTCGAAGTCGGGCATCGACACGCGTTCGGGATTGAGGAAGCGCTCGAACAGCAGACCGAAGCGAAGGGGATCGAGATCGGTGATGGTAAGAGCGTAGGCGACCAGCGAGCCGGCACCCGAGCCGCGGCCCGGTCCGACCGGAATGCCGTTTGCCTTCGACCATTGGATGAAGTCGGCGACGATCAGGAAGTAGCCGGGGAACTTCATCTTGGCGATGACGTCCACCTCATAAGCCAAGCGCTTCTCATAATCCTCGGTTGTGAAACCCGGCGAAGGGCCGTGCGCGGCAAGCCGCTTGATAAGGCCCTCCTCGGCTTGCCGTTTTAGCTCGATCGCCTCGGCAGCCTCCCGATCCGCCTCGCTCGCTCCCGGCGCCGTCTTGACGAAAGCCGGCAGGATTGGCTTTCTGCCGCGCGGCCGGTAGGCGCAGAGCCGCGCGATCTCGACGGTGCTCTCGATCGCCTCGGGCAAATCCGCGAACAGGCGCACCATCTCGTCGGCACTCTTGAAGTAATGCTCTCGGGTCAGGCGGCGGCGGTCGTCCTCGCTGACGTATCGGCCTTCCGCGATGCAGATGAGCGCGTCATGCGCGTCGTAGTCGTCGGGCTTGGCGAAATAGCACTCGTTGGTCGCCACGATCGGCAGCTCGAGCGCATAGGCGAGTTCGAGCAGTGCCGGCTCAACTTGGGCCTCACTGGCAAGCCCGTGGCGCTGGATCTCGACGTAGAGCCAGCGCCCATAGATCTCCTTTAGCCGTATCAGGCGGGACCGCGCCAGCTCGGGCCGACCATCGCGAAGGGCCTCGTCGATCGGACCGTCGGGCCCGCCGGACAGGGCAATGATGCCCTCGAACCGCTCGGCCAGTTGCTCCACCTTGACGTGCGGCGGCTCGGGATCGGGGGTCTTGAGAAAGGCGGCACTGTTGAGCTTGCAGATGTTGGCGTAGCCGGCCTCGCTGCGGGCGTAGAGAGCGATCGGCCCAGCGGGCTTTGCCACTGCACCCAGCGTTGACTTGAGAGCCGCGTGCTTATCCTCCGCATCCCGGAAATCGACACGCTGCGCCAGCCCGACGATCGGCTGGATGCCAGCCCCCGCCAGCTTGTCCGAGAACTCGAGCGCGCCGAACATATTGCCGCTGTCGGTGAGCCCGATCGCCGGCATCATGTGGGCCTCGGCCATCTTGGCGATCTTGGAGATCGGCAGCGCGCCCTCGAGCAGCGAATAGGCCGAGTGCACCTTGAGATGCACGAAGCTGCCTGCGTTCACAGGCTTGGCGGACTTGGTCTCTTCGGGACGAATCGGTGCGTTCATGTACCGACCTTAGCACCCGCAGCCGGCGTCCCCACCGCTTGCTACGTCCCCTCCCCGCTA
Source organism: Rhizobiales bacterium Ga0077524 (assembly GCA_001464755.1). GTDB lineage: Bacteria > Pseudomonadota > Alphaproteobacteria > Rhizobiales > Hyphomicrobiaceae. The sequence goes on along the minus strand of LNDR01000148.1, from coordinate 2,550 downwards.
TCCACCGTCCCCCGCGACGCGCAGTCTTCAGCCGACGGCCTCAGGCCGCAACTCGACCAGCTTGCCGCCCTCCATGCGCAACACACGGTGCATGCGTCGCGCGAGGTCCATGTTGTGGGTGGCGATGAGGGCCGCGACGCGAGAGCGCTCGATCAGCCCGACGAACTCTCCGAAGACATGCTCTGACGTCTTCGGATCGAGGTTCCCGGTCGGCTCGTCGGCGAGGAGTAGCCGCGGCGCGTTGGCGAGTGCGCGCGCGATCGCTGTACGCTGCTGCTCGCCGCCGGACAACTCGGCCGGCCGATGCTCGAGGCGCTCGGCGAGCCCGAGCCCCGAAAGCAGCTCGACGGCCCGCGCGCGCGCCACCTTGTCCGACTTGCCCTGGATCAGCTGCGGGATCATCACGTTCTCCACCGCGGAGAACTCGGGCAACAGCTGATGGAACTGATAGACGAAGCCCATCTCGGCGCGCCGAACGCGGGTGCGCGCATCGTCGTCCATTGTCGAGCAATCGCGACCGTTGATCAGAACCTGACCGCTGTCCGGTGTCTCGAGCAATCCGGCGATATGCAGCAGCGTCGACTTGCCGGCACCGGATGGACCGACAAGGGCCACCGCCTGACCGGGCATGAGTGCTGCGCTAGCTCCGTCGAGGACATGGATCGCGCGCTCGCCCTGATGGAAGGTGCGCCGCAGCTCGACAAGCTCCAGCACAGGTACGGCGTGGGTAAATCTATCCTGCACCTCGGGCCTCATTCGTAGCGGAGCGCTTCGACGGGATCGAGACGCGATGCGCGCCACGACGGATACATGGTCGCGAGCACCGAGAGCACCAGCGCCATGGCGACGATCCAGGCGGTTTCCGCAACGTCGATGCGTGCCGGTAGCCGGGTCAGATAGTAGACCTGCGGGTCCATCAGCTTGGTGCCGAGCAGGCTCTGCAGGATCTGGCGGATGCCCTCGATGTTCCAGCAGAAGACGACGCCGAGAACGAGGCCGGCCAGCGTGCCGACGATGCCGATCGAGGCGCCGGTGATCAGGAAGATGCGCATGATCGCGCCCTTGGTGGCGCCCATTGTACGTAGGATCGCTATGTCGCGGCTCTTCTCCTTCACCAGCATCATGATGCCGGAGATGATGTTGAGGGCGGCGACAAGAACGATCAGCGACAGGATGATGAACATCACGTTGCGCTCGACCTCGAGCACGGTGAAGAACGTCTCGTTGCGCTTTCGCCAGTCCGTGAAATGCAACGACGGCCCGCCTGCGTCCCGCATCGGCCCGATCACGTGGTCGACGGCGTCCGGGCTCGTCAAGGTGATCTCGAGCACGTCGACCTCGTCGCCGCGCGAGAAATAGCGCTGCGCCTCCGCGAGCGGCATGAAGACCATCGTCTTGTCGTATTCCGACATGCCGAGTTCGAACACGGCCGCGATCTTGTACCGCTTGATGCGCGGCGTCGTGCCGAACGGCGTGGAGGCTCCCTTCGGCGCGATCAGCGAGATGCTGTCGCCGGCGTTGACGCCGAGTGAATTCGCAAGGCGGCTGCCAATGGCGACTCCTTCCTGCGCGTCGAAGCCGGCAAACGTGCCGAACCGGACATTGCCGTAGACGAGCGGCAGCTTCGAGAGGCTGTCCTCAGTCAAACCTCTGACCAGCGCACCGAGCGTGTTGGCCGTCGAGGAAATCATCGCCTGACCTTCGACCAGCGGCATGACGGCCGTGACCCCGGTCACCGACCGCAAGCGGGCCGCCGCCTGATCATAGTCGTCGAACGGCGCCTGGATCTTGTGGACGATGACATGGCCGTTGATGCCGAGGATCTTCTGGAAGAGTTCGTGGCGGAAGCCGTTCATCACCGCCATCACGATGATCAGTGTCGCGACCCCGAGCATGATGCCGATGAACGAGATCCCGGCAATGACCGAGATGAACCCTTCCTTGCGGCGGGCCCTCAAGTAGCGCTTCGCCAGCAGCCACTCGAAAGGCGCAAAGGGCGCCGTGTCGACGGACTTCTCGGCATGCGAGCCGCTGTCGTTGTCGGCCGTCACGGTTTCCGCATTGGCCATGCCGTTCCCCTCCAGCTGGCGCTCGGATCTGGCAAGAGCAGCGCTCCCGCCAACCTGCAGCATCCCCGCCGTGCTACGCGAGCTAACGGCTCGCTGTCACCTCAGCCACAAGCGCAGTGACCGCGGCATCGGGCGCGAGTGTCCGCCTCGCGCCGTCGCGTCGCGACTTGATCTCGACTTCGCCTGCCTTGACCCCTTTGGGTCCGACAATCAGCTGATACGGGACGCCGATCAGGTCCATGCTTGCGAACTTGGCGCCCGGCCGGTCGTCCCGGTCGTCGACGAGCACCTCGATTCCGGCCGCTTCGAGGCGGCGCTCGAGATCGTGCACGACTCGATCGGTATCGGCATCGCCGGGCTTCAAGTTGACCAGAGCCACCTCGAACGGCGCCACCGATACCGGCCACACGATGCCATCCTTGTCGTGGCTCGCCTCGATGAGTGCCGCGACGACGCGCGTCGGACCAATGCCGTAGGATCC
>LNDR01000147.1 GCA_001464755.1 Rhizobiales bacterium Ga0077524 | reverse complement strand
GCGAGGCTACCGAAACCGCGAAACCTTGAAGGCCGTCACCTACATGGTCGCCGGCAAACTCGACCTCAAGCTACCCACTTGAAACGTCGGGGAGCCCATTTACGGCGTTTACGCCGACTTTTATCAGCAGGCATTCGCCGACTATCAGCGCGAATTCGGCGAGATGATGCGAGTTGGGCAAACGTCGCTTTCCGATGCGATGAGCGCTGCTCAGAATACCATGGAGACCGCGGCTCGGGACGCACCGCGAGCAGCGGCCTGATTGCTACTTATGGCGGCATCAATTGCGAAGCGCGCGGGCGGCCGCTGCTGGGATCGAAAGATGGAATCGGGTTCTCGCGCTGTAGGCGGACGGAGGGCGCCCCCAACTTCACCCGGCTTCTCGCCCTTGTCGTGGCGGTCCTGACGATGAGCGTGTTCACGGTTCCGCTCCGAGGCCAGACATCCAGCCGTTCTGTCATCGCCACTGACGTCCAGGGCGCAATTGGTGGGGCAACGAGTGAGCATATTGCGCAAGCGATTGCCAAGGCGGAAGGCGAGGCCCCGCAGCTCCTCGTGATCAAGCTGGACACGCCTGGGCGCCGAGTCACATCGACGTGCCAGATCATTGGGGCGATCCTGGCATCTCGAGTGTCCGTTGCGGTAGAGGCGCCGCAAGAGCTGTTGCAGGCTGGTCAGATGGTGGGCAAGCAGCCGGAAGCCATGCAGCTTCGCTACTTCGGCACGCTGCTGAATGTCGCCGGAGAGAAGTCTTCGACGATAATCTTCCCACTGCGAGAGGAACTCACGGCGCTGCGAACCCCTCAGCAACCCAAGACGTCCAACCGACGCACTTTCATCCCCTTCTTCAGGATGGCGTTGGTACAGCCGGCAATAGCAGTGCCTTGAAACCAAATTCACGGCAAACACTGCCCTGGAATTAGGAACGCTTGGCGGGAAACCGTTCGAGCCTGGTTGAGGCCACCATTCCGGTCGAGATAATTCCGCATGATCGTATCAAGCTACGATAAAGGACGCCGCGATGGGATCTGAGATCATCCGCAAGTATGGCGCCGACGTCGAGTCATCGCCCCTAGCAACCGGATGGAATGCCGCCAGGGCGCGCCTGGACGGCCTGCCCGGGGGTGGGTTGAATATCGCACATGAGGCGGTAGATCGGCATGTGTTGGCCGGACACGGTGCGCGGACGGCAATGGTTTGGTTGGGACGGGATGGCACGCGCCGCGAGATCAGTTATGCAGAGCTGTCCGCCGACGTGTCACGCTTCGCCAATCTACTCACTGTCCATGGCATCAGGCGAGGTGATCGCCTGTTCTTGCTTGCGGGTCGGGTGCCTGAGCTTTACGTCGCAGCCCTTGGCGCGTTCAAGGCGGGGCTCATCGTGAGCCCGCTTTTTGCTGCATTCGGTCCCGAGCCTGTCCGGTCACGCATGGAGATCGGCCGCGCCAGTGTTTTGGTGACGACCGAGCAGCTTTATCAACGTAAAGTCGCGGAGTGGCGGTCGGAGCTGCCTTCACTGAAACTCATATTGATCATTGGAGAATGTGCTCCCGGTAATTGCATCGCTCTTGGTCCGGAGATGAGAAAAGCGGCGGATCAATTCGATACCGTAGCGACTAATCCCGAGGATGTCGCGCTCATCCATTTCACCTCCGGTACGACGGGAAAACCCAAGGGCGTCGTGCATGTGCATGCCGCAATAGTGGCGCACGTAGAGACAGGACGATTGGCGCTCGATCTGCGTCCAGGCGACATCTATTGGTGTACCGCAGATCCCGGCTGGGTGACGGGGATGAGCTATGGCATCATCGCGCCGCTGGCCAGTCAAGTGACAATGATCGTGGACGAGGCCGAGTTCGACCTTGAGCGCTGGTATACCATCCTCGAGCGCGAACGTGTGAACGTCTGGTACACCGCCCCCACGGCAATCCGTATGTTGATGCGTGCCGGAGCGGAGGCGTCGAAAGGGCGCGACTTCTCGGCTCTGCGTTTTCTGGCGAGCGTCGGCGAACCCTTGAATGCCGAATGCGTGATCTGGGGCCACGAGATATTCGGGAAGCCCTTCCACGACAACTGGTGGCAGTCTGAGACGGGCGGCATCATTATCGGCAACACTAGGTCGATGGACATCAAGCCCGGCTCGATGGGCAAGCCCATGCCGGGTATCGCTGCGGGTATTGTCGAGCGAGATGGCCAGACAGTGCGCGAACTTAAGGACGGCGCCATCGGAGAACTCGCGCTTCGCCCTGGCTGGCCATCCATGATGCGCGCTTATCTGGGTGAGGAGGAGCGATACAAGAAATGCTTCGTGGACGGCTGGTACCTCACCGGCGACCTCGCGATGCGGGATGCTGACGGATATTTCTGGTTTGTCGGTCGCGCCGATGACCTGATCAAGAGCGCTGGCCATCTGATCGGACCTTTCGAGGTCGAAAGCGTGCTCATCGAGCACCCCGCAGTTGCCGAGGCCGCTGTAATCGGGGTTCCGGACGAGACTGCAGGCGAGGTGGTCAAAGCCTTCGTCACATTGAACCTCGGCTATGCCGCCGATCTGGCGCTGGAACGCGAAATCAGAGGCCACGCCCGCAAACGATTGGGGCCCGCAGTGGCGCCACGCGATATCGTGTTTCGCGACAGCCTGCCGCGCACGCGCTCGGGAAAAATTATGCGCCGGCTTTTGCGGGCGCGCGAACTCGGGCTGCCCGAGGGCGACCTCTCGACCTTGGAAGGGGACGCGAAATGACTGCCAAAGCAAAGCTCACGCATACGCATATATGCGATCTGCTTCGCGGCATGATCCGCATCCGTCGCTTCGAGGAGAAGTGCTACGAGCTGTACACCCAAGAGAAGATCCGCGGTTTTCTCCATCTCTATGACGGCGAGGAAGCCGTCGCCGTAGGAATCGCGTCGGCACTAGATGAGCGAGACCGAGTGGTATCCACCTATCGCGAGCATGGTCATGCGCTGGCCCGCGGAATGAGCATGGAATCGGCGTTGACCGAGCTCTACGGCAAGGCTACCGGCTGCGCCGGCGGTCGCGGCGGCTCGATGCATTTCTTTAGTGCCGAAGCAAATCTCTACGGCGGCAACGCCATCGTCGGCGGCGGCTTGCCGCTTGCGGTTGGACTGGCGCTCGGCGACAAGATGCAGGCGCAAGACCGTATCACCGCCTGCTTCTTCGGCGACGGGGCGCTGGCGGAAGGCGAGTTCCACGAATCCATGAATCTCGCTGCACTCTGGAGCCTACCAGTCCTGTTCGTGCTGGAGAACAATCTTTACGCCATGGGCACGGGCGTGGCGCGGGTGCAGGCCAATACCGATTTTGTCACCCGTGCGGCCAGCTACGGCATGCATGCGGAATCAGTGGACGGCAACGATGTGGTCGCGGTCGAGGCTGCTGCCCGACGCTGCGTCGAGGCCATGCGTGCTGATCCGCGCCCGTACTTCCTAGAATGCCGCACCTACCGCACGCGTCCGCATTCTATGTTCGATGCCGAGAAATACCGCGACAAGGCCGAGGTCGCGGAATGGCGTAAGAAAGGGCCAATCATTCGCTTCCAGGCTTGGCTTCTGGAGAACGGACTGATCCGGCAACAGGAGATCGACGACATAGAGTCCGAGGTCGAGACGCAGTTGAAGAATGCGAAGTCTGCATCCGAGCAAGCACCTTGGGAGCCGGTCGAGCAGCTAACCCGGCATGTCGTGACCGATACACGGCCTCCCCCACCAGAGCCGATTCCTCCCGGCAAGCCGGTGGAAACCACATACCGGGAAGCCTGTCGCGCGGCTATCACCGACGCCATGCTACGCGACGAGCGCGTGTTCCTTATGGGGGAGGACGTGGGCGCCTACGGCGGCTGCTATGGCGTTTCCAAGGGGCTTCTGGCCGACTTCGGTCCTGAGCGCATTCGCGACACGCCGCTATCGGAATCGGGTTTCACGGGTGCGGGCATTGGCGCAGCGATGGTCGGAATGCACCCGATCGTAGAGATCATGACCGTCAATTTCTCGCTGCTGGCGCTGGATCAGATCTTGAACACCGCCGCGACGGTGCGGCACATGTCGGGCGGGCAGTTCGGTGTTCCGCTCGTGATCCGCATGGCGACCGGCGCCGGACGGCAGCTCGCGGCGCAGCACTCACACAGCCTCGAGAACTATTATGCCCACATCCCGGGCTTGCGTGTCGTCGCCCCGGCCACTGTCGAAGATGCCCGCGGGATGCTCTGGACGGCTCTGCAGGAGCCGGACCCGGTTATCATTTTCGAGCATGTGATGCTCTACAATCGCACTGGGCTGCTCGCCGAGAATGCAGGAGCGGTCGACATCGACCGTGCTGCCATCCGGCGGCCGGGAAGAGATCTGACATTGATCACGTACGGCGGCTCACTCTGGAAGACGCTGGAGGCCGCCGAGGTGTTGGCGTCGGAGGGCATAGACGCCGAGGTGATCGACCTGCGTACGCTACGACCGCTCGATGACGAGACGATCATGGCTTCTGTCGCGCGCACGCGTCGCGCAATCATCATCGATGAAGGCTGGCGCACCGGGTCGCTGGCTGGCGAGATTTCGGCGCGGATCATGGAGAATGCCTTCTGGTCTCTCGACGCCCCGGTGGGGCGGGTTTGCTCGGTCGAGGTGCCTGTCCCATACCCTAAGCATCTGGAGGACGCCGCCCTGCCGCAAGTGCCCGGGATCGTCGCCGCTGCGAAAGCTGCCGTAGGGAAAGCGTAATGGGCCTGTTCGTGATGCCCTCTCTTGGAGCCGATATGGAGGTGGGCAAGCTGGTCGAGTGGCTGGTCGGGCCCGGCAGCGCAGTAAAGCGCGGCGATATCGTCGCCGTGGTAGAGACCCAAAAGGGCGCCATCGAAATTGAGATCTTCGAGCCAGGCACCGTGGTCGAGCTGCTCGCCGAGCCGGATCAGGTGCTGCCCGTCGGTGCGCCGCTTGCCCGCATTCGAGCACCGGGCGAATTCGACGTGAAAAGCAGCCCTGCCGTCGGGCCGCCGATGGCGAAACTGCCGGTGCCGGATACCCTCCCGCAACTGCTTGCGCAAGCGGCACCTTCGAGGCCGGTCCCCGCTCCCACGGCCGCTCGTGCGGCAGGCGGACCTAAGCCATCCTCGCCGGCCGCGCGTCAGCGGGCGGCGGAAGCTGGCCTTGATCTAACGACAGTCGAAGGCAGCGGACCGGGAGGGGCTGTGCTCCTGTCAGACGTCGAGCGTTGTCTGGCCGTTACGCCATCTCCGGCTGCGCCGATGCGAGCCGCGACAGCATCGAAGGGCAAGCCCGGAATTGACATGGTGGAGATGCGCAAGGCCATTGCCGCAGCCATGTCGCGCGCCAAGCGCGAAATCCCACACTATTACCTCTCGCATGAGGTCGACCTGCAGAGAGCCTCTGATTGGATGGGAGCGCAGAATGCCATCAGAGCACCCGGTGCGCGGCTGCTGATGGGGGCGTTGTTCGTCAAGGCCACGGCGCATGCGCTGGCCAAGGTGCCCGAGCTGAATGGCCGTAACGAGAATGGCATCTTCACGGCGTCCGAGCGCGTCAACGCCGGGCTCGCGATCGCGATGCGTGGCGGCGGACTCATCGCACCTGCCATTATGGAAGCCGATCAATCGAGTCTCGATCAGGTGATGGACGCGATGCGTGGCCTCGTCGTGCGGACGCGGGCTGGGCGACTCAGGAACGCGGAGCTTACATTGGGAACAATTACCGTTTCCAGCATGGGGGAAAGCGGAGTGGATGCTCTGCTCGGGGTCATTTACCCGCCACAGGTGGCATTGGTCGGCTTCGGCGCGCCGCGGGTGCGACCGATGATCGTCGATGGCACGCTTGTTCCCCATGTAGCGGTGACCGCCACCCTAGCCGCCGATCATCGCGTCAGCGACGGCCGCCGAGGCGCGCTGTTGCTGACCGAAATCGAGCGCCGCTTGCAGGAGCCCGAAACCCTATGAGCCCAGCCACCTTGCGTGCCGCCTTTATCGAAGAGCTGACCACAGTCGCTCCCGACATCGATCCAGCGATGGTCGGTGACGACGACAATTTGCAGTCTGACCTGGGGCTCGATTCGATGGACTTCCTCAATCTCATCACAGCGCTGCACAAACGCTTCGCTTTGCCGATCCCGGAGGCGGACTATCCGCAGCTCGCCACGACCGCGCTTGCCGTTGGCTATCTTTCCACGGCCGTGAGGAGTGGATCTTGATCTGTGCGGCGCTGGTCCCGCAAATCCCGGTCGGCATGCAGGTCGATTGATATCCTGCGCCAATCCAGGTCTATGGTTGCACAATCTGTGCGACGAAGATGTAGCGTCAGCATGGCGCATCACAGAACGATGTTGCTGAGACCGTACCCCTCGCCACTAAATGAGAGAGGGCCGTGGCTCATCCTCCATAGCCGCATAACCCGACGAATCACCACGACAACGGCGGCAGGTAGCGGTGTTGCCGCCATCTGGAGATGGCGCGGAAAGGATTATATCGGCACCTCCGCCGAGCACATGCCTGTCCGGTAATGTGAGCATCTCGTGGTTTCAACGAGTACCAATTCGCAAGGCACCGGATGCGAGATCCTGGAGCAGCGCCAAAAGACCACGGTGGTGAATTGACCTTGGCCAAACCGGCTTTCCCTCTCGTGTGCGAGTTTGTTGGCGCCGTCAGGGGCTGTCTGCCCCGTGGCTAAGACGCGACATGAGAGGGGACATATCATGACGAAACTCACGGTGGGTGCGGCGGTGCTGTTGGCGTTTGCCCTCAGCATGCCGCACGGCGCCGAAGCCGCCGTCTGCAAACGTAAGGCCGTGTCGGCAACCGGCGACTGGCATGGGACGTTCGCGGGGGCACGGCTGAGCGCCCGATTGGCGTGGAAGCAGAAGGCTCGCGCGCTTCACGGCGCCCGTTACGACACATGGCTTCGTGCAGCCAACAAGAGTTACGGATGCTGGTCGAGCAGGGGGCGCGAACGTTGCCGCGCAACGGCGCGGCCGTGCCGTCCGGGCGCCTGAGGCGCTAGGATCGATCAGGAAGACTGGCAGGCCCGGAGGGCGCAA
>LNDR01000146.1 GCA_001464755.1 Rhizobiales bacterium Ga0077524 | reverse complement strand
TCGACGAGCGGGGTCAGACCTCCGGTCGGACGCGCATCCATGCGGAAAGACGCGTTCATAGCCGAAGAGGCGGCCGTGAACAAGGGTCGCCCTTACGATATTGCGAGGTGGCACGTAGCCAACCTCGCTGCACTGCGGTAAAGGGTTGTCCGGACAGGAAAGGGAGGCAAGCCGATGCACGGCACACGGGGCACGGGCAAGAGCGACGCCGCGACAGGGGCGGAGTTCAGGGGCAACGGCGACGTGGTGACCGATCTCGAGGTGCGCGAGCATCCCCGGTCGATTCGCTACCTCCACGAGCAACACCCCCTTGGCGCCGAGACCATCGAGGTGGCTCCCGGCATCCTGTGGGCGCGCATCCCGCTGATGCGCGAATCGGACGGCTGGACGGTGGTCGATACAGGCACCTCGGACGATAATGCCCGCGCGGTTTGGGATCTGCTTCTCGCCGGACCGCTATCCGGTGCGCCGATCGTGCATCTGATCGCCACCCACGGCCACACCGACCATGTCGGGCTCGCCGGCTGGCTGTTCGACCGGGCAGGCGGGGTTCCGTATCACATCACGCTGACGGAATGGTTGTCGGCACAATTACGAGTCGAGGAGGCGAAGTCGCCTCTGGGGCCGAACGCGCACCGGTTTCTCGAGCGGCACGGCTGCGACCCCGACACGATCGCCTCGTTCGGCGAGGAACGGATTCGCACGCGGACGTTCATGGGGGCTCTGCCTGACGAATTCATCCGGCTGCGCGACGGCGCGACAGTGCGTTTCGGCGGTCGCAAGTGGGAGGTCATGGTGTGCGGCGGACATGCCGCAGCACATGCCTCGTTCTGGTGCGCGGACGAGAAGATCCTCATCGCCGGCGACCAGGTGCTCTCGAAGATCTCGCCGATGATCGGCGTGTTCCCGAACGAACCCGAGGCCAATCCGCTAGCCGAGTACCTGACCTCGCTCGACCGCTTCCGACATTTGCCGGCCGATGCCCTGGTTCTGCCCTCGCACGGTTTGCCGTTCCATGGGTTGCGCGTTCGCGTCCAGGAACTTGCCTATCACCACGAGCTGCGACTGACAGCGTTGCTCGGGCTGATGGAGACCCCATCAACCGCCATGACGCTCGCGCGCGGACTTTTCCCGAAGCCGGTCGCCGAGGGACAGGGGCGGCATGCTTTTGCCGAAACACTGGCCCACGCGCACTACCTGATCGAGACGGGGGCCGCTGCCCGCAAAATGGGGCCGGATGGGCGCGTCATGTTCTCGCGCCCATAGCTGATCGCCAAGGCACAGGCCCTCAGACAGCATCCTGACCCAAGGCCTCCACCTCATCGAGCCACTGACGGCGCTTCTCGGCGCCGACAGTCTCGATCATGCCGAACAAGGTCGACTTGACCGGCGCGACGCCCATGAACTCGAGCACGTTGCGCTTCAAGGCCTGTAGAGCATGCGCGCCGTACCACCAGCGGTAGACGATGCCGGGCATGCCCATGGTCATAATCACCCTGGCGGATTTGCCCTTGAGGAGTTGCACGAACTTGCCGGCCCGATGGGGCTCGATGAGACCGGGTTGCAAGATGCGCTCGAGAAACCCCTTGAGAATGGCCGGCATGGCTCCAAGCCACAGGGGAAAGATGATGACGAGGTGGTCGGCGGCCATGATGACGCGATGCGCGTCGGCAAGCTCCGGCTCGAGCGGCTGCTCGCGGACATAGGCCTCACGCAGGATCGGGTCGAACGCGATGCGCGCCGTGTGCAGGATCTCGACCTGATGCCCCGCCGAGCGGGCGCCAGTTGCATAAGCCTCGGCCAAAGCCTCGCAATAGGTGCCAAGGCGCGAGTGGCCGACGATCACGGCGATGCGGGTCATGGGCACTCTCCTGCGGCTCAGCGACGGCAACCTCGAAACGCATGCCACAACCGGGCCGGCAGCCATTTGATCGGCGGCAATCGACATCGCGGTGCCATCCGCGCGACGCCGGGAGTTGCCAAGCCCGTTTTTCCGCCAGCAACTCTTTGTGGGAGCGCAGACAGCCGCCTGGAAATTCGTCTTGAAGTGACGGGGTTGTCATGCTGCAATGCAGCAACCATTTGCAATGCAACGACTACCTGCAGTGCAACAATGCGGTGACAACGACGGGTGCCCACCTCACATGCAATACCATGCCTACGAAATGGCTCGCGCCTTCGCATCGCCGCTCCGGCTCGCGGCGAAGAGCGTGCAGCGCACCCTCGAGCTCCCATTCAATCCGTTCGCGCAGACCTATTTCGGAAAGAACATCTCGGCGGCCTGTGAGGTGTTCGACAAGATGACTCGGCGCTACGGCAAGCCCGAGTTCGGCATCAGCGAGACGCGCGTGCATGGCTTTCCGGTGCCCGTGACCGAGGAGGTCGTGCTTCAAAAGACCTTCTGCAACCTGCTCCACTTCAAGCGCGACGAGCAGGTCATCGGCAAGCGCTACGATCCGAAAGTGCTGCTCATCGCTCCCATGTCCGGTCACTACGCAACGCTGTTGCGCGGCACCGCGGACGCGATGATTCCGGAGCACAATGTCTACATCACGGACTGGAAGGATGCGCGGGACATCCCCGTTGGACTGGGCGCATTCGACCTCGACGACTTCATCGACTACATCATCGAATTCGTCGAGTTCCTGGGTCCCAATACGCATGTCATCGCTGTTTGCCAGCCATCGGTGCCGGCGCTCGCGGCAACGGCGGTGATGGCGGCGCGCGGCAGCGCATGTCAGCCCTCGTCGCTGACGCTGATGGGCGGGCCGATCGACACGCGACGCAATCCGACAGTCGTCAACGAACTTGCCGGGAAAAAGCCGATCGAGTGGTTCGAGCAAAACGTCATCTCGTTCGTGCCGTTCCCGAACGCCGGCGTCATGCGGCGGGTCTATCCGGGTTTCGTGCAGCTCACGGGGTTCATGACGATGAACCTCGAGCGCCACACCACGGCGCACGTGGAGCTGTTCCGCAACCTCGTCAAAGGCGACTGCGACTCGGTCGAGGCGCATGATCGCTTCTACGACGAGTATCTGGCTGTGATGGATCTCACCGCCGAGTTCTACCTGCAGACGGTCGAGACGGTCTTCCAGAAGCACGATCTTCCCGATCGGCGGATGCGCCACCGCGGCGAATTGATCGACTGCGCGGCCATTCGCAAGACGGCGCTGCTCACAATCGAAGGCGAACGGGACGACATCTGCGGCCTGGGACAGACCGACGCCGCGCACGACCTATGCCCGAACGTGGCGGTGGACGAGCGTTACCATTACGTGCAGCCAGGCGTCGGTCATTACGGCGTTTTCAACGGAACGCGCTGGCGGACAGAAATACAGCCTCGCATCCGCGAGATGATCCGCACCATTCAGTTCAAGCGCCAGATGGGTGAGACGAACCTCAAGTTCGCCCTCCCCTACCGCAAGCTGGTCGAGACGCGAGAGACCGAGATTCCGTGGGAGAAAGCCGCCGACAAGTCGAAGAGTGAGCCGAGCGAAGCGGCCGAGTAGGCGGACGCCGTGCTCAGCGCGGCTTGGGTTTGGGCCTGTCGCCCGCCTGCAGGTGACGCCCGGTGTCGAGCAGCGCGCTGACATACTGCTCGTAGGTCACGCCAGCCGCCTCGGCGCGGGCCATACGGAATCTCATGACGGACGGGGAAGGATTTTTCCAGGCTGCGGCATGCGCCTTGCGCCAGCGGTAACGAACGAAGGCGTCGTTGACAGGCTCCTCGATCGGAGGGCCGTTGTTGTGGCCGATGCCGGCAGGCCGAGCCTCGGCCAGTCCCCACGAGATGATCTCGGGCGGTCGGCGGCCCTTCATCCACGGCGCCCGCGGCCCCCTCACGAGCCGACTGACCTCGACCCTGTCACCCATGACGCCCTCTTATCGCTCCCATGACCCGCGTGGACGCGGTGAAAGGCAGCAGGATGCCTCACGAGGGCGCACGTTCAAGACTGATTTCAAGGCAAACTGCCTCTATTCCAACCAGTGCAGCCGCCCAATGTCGCGAATGACTGGCGGACCCGTGGGTTCGGGCCGCGTCAGCGACAGGATGCGGGCGCGCAAGGCCGCGCCCGCCAACTCGGGCTCCCTGGCGGTCAGGCGGGAGGCCAGCGCCGCCACCCGGGCCGCCGCAATGTCGTCGGCGACAAGCCCCGAGGCAATAGCACTCTCGACGGCACTGCCCGCTTGCGCAGTCAGCGAGACGATGAGGTCGGCCGGCGCGGCTGAACCCTCTGCTCCCACGATGAGCAGCCCAGCCTGCTCTGAGCCTCCCGGTGTTGCAACCGGATCGCTTGCCACAAGCCGTGCCGCCACGACGATCAGATACCGATCGAGATGGCGGGCGGCGTCGGCGAGAACGGCGCGCGGCAGCGGCGAGCCGGGGTCCGCGGCGATGACGATCAAGCGGGCCGGCGTGTCGGCGGCAAAGCGCAAGGCCATGGCGATCTGGTCGTCGCGGCCGGCGGCAACGCGGACGACCACGAGGCGGGCGGCCTGGCCTTCAGCCGAGACCACGTCGGCAAGCCGGTCATTGCCGGCCGCTTCCGAGAAGGGCCGGGCATCGTTGCCGGCGAAATCCCAACCGATCAGCTCGCCTTCCCCGTCGCGCGCCAAGCGTCGGGCAATCTCGGGTCGGCGGTAGTCGAGGCCGCCGCCGACAATGGCGACAGCGGGACCGCCCGGATCGCGGCCGGGTGGGACCTTTGGATCGGGAGATCGCGCGTCAGCAGGCATTCCAGCGAAGGCCAGGGCGAAGGCGAGAGCGAGCTCTGCCGGGCGTCGAGCGCGCATGAGGAGTTACTCCTGTCCGGGCGTCGGCGTCGGAAGACCAGCCCGATCGCCCAGAACGACACGCTCGATCAGATCGGCGAGGCCGGCGATATCGTCGAGCGAGTAGAGCGGCCGTCCGTCAGTCTCTGTCGGGTGATCGGCTGCGATTGCGATGACGTGCGGATCGCTCGGAGCCAGGGGCTCGCGCGAGAACGACTGGATACGGCGGGCCTCGATCTTCGGGACGGGGGCGGACTTGTAGCCCTCCACGATGATGACATCGCAAGGTTCGAGCATGGCGATAATCTCTGCGAAATAGGGCTCGGGAGCGCCTTCCAGCTCCTTGATCATGGCGATACGCTCCGGCGACACGACGACCACCTGATGCGCACCCGCCTGTCTGTGGCGGGCGCTATCGGTTGCCGCATCGTCGATCTGGAACTTGTGGTGCGCATGCTTGACAGTCGCGACGCGCCGCCCTCGGGCGACCAACGCGGCGACGAGGCCGACGGTAAGCGTCGTCTTGCCGGACTTCTTCCAGCCGACGATGGCGACGATGGGCGTGCCGTTGCGGCCGGTGATCTCGGTCATGCCGCTCCCAGTGCCAGAATGCGGCGAGCCTCGTCCAGCTCCTCCGGCGTGTTCGCATTGAAGAACGGGTCGAATGTCTCGAGGCCGGCAGACATCATCGCAAAGGGCACCGCAACAGTGCCGTGGCGGTCGGTCCAGGCAAGCACCTTCCTCACACCCTCGCGCAGCGCCCCCTCGAGATCATCGGCAAGATCTACCGGCCAGAGCCCGATGACGGGATGCAGCTCACCGCCCGACGCGGCCATCGCGATACGTCCCGGCTCGCGCTCGAGAGCCTCGACGAAGCGACGGGCCAGATCGGCTGGCAAGAAGGGCGCATCGCTCGAGACAGAAAGCACGTGGCTGGCGGACGGCACATTGACGCTGGCCCAGCGCATTCCCGCGAGGATACCCGCCAACGGCCCGACGAACCCGTCGACCGTATCGGGCACCACGTCGCAACCGAATCTGGCGAACCGGGCCCGGTCGCCGTTGGCGTTGAGCACCACGCGGCCGACCTGGGGCACGATACGGCGGAGGACCTCGTCCAGCATAGTGGCCGCGCCCATGGCGGCGAGGCCCTTGTCGCCGCCCCCCATGCGGCGGGAGAGCCCGCCCGCGAGAACGACGCCCACGAGGCGCGATTTGGCGTCAGTTGTCATGCCCCAGACTTAGGATGCGACGCCGACAAAACCAAGCCGGCAGCATCACGCACGCTCGATCCGGCACTGGTAGCAGTTGTTGGCTGCGGATCGGACGTCAACATGGGCGATGGCGGAATCGACCAGCAGCGCGGCGGCGCGGGCTGCAATGTCGGGCGTCTCGACGACGCCGCCCGTGCCGTAGACGATGCGATGATCCTTGCCGTAGCCGCGCACGATATAGCGGGGGCTCGCCAGCATCGCCGGAAGGGTCAACGAGCCGCCGCCCCGCGGGCATGGCGCCGCGTGCAGGAAGATGGGGCCGACCTCGGCATAGGGCTGGCGTGCCGGGAACGGGCGGTGGGCAAGCAGAAGCACTGGCTCGCCTGCCGCAATCGGCTGCAGGCAATGGCGACACGGATAGCCCGGGCCCGTCGAGACGATGCGCTCTGCCGGCTGATCGTTGGCGTCTGGCGCTCCATCTTGGAGTGTCTTGACCAGGGTCGTCTCGAGGGCGACGAAACGGATCGACATGGGGTGGCCTCTCATGCAGGAATCCAAGAAGCGATAGGGCTAGCAGCCTGAATTGGACTGGCCGACCCGAAAGCTGCTCGGCCCGTAGCGGATGGGGAACGCCATGCAGTTTTTCGCCGGTCTCAACGTTTGGGCAGTGCTACTCGCTGCTGCTGCCAGCTTCGTCTTCGGCGGCATCTGGTACGGCGCGCTGTCGGCCCGATGGATGGAGGCCGCAGGCTTGACCGAGGAGCAGATCAGTGGCCCGACCGGCCCGTCGCCCTGGCCATTCATCATCACGTTCATTGCGCAGCTCATCATGGCGTGGATGCTGGCGGGCGTGATCCTGCACTTGGTGCGTTCCGGTCTGCCATCGGGCATCCGCACTGGGCTGATCTCGGCCTTTTTCATCTGGCTCGGCTTCATCGCCACAACCCTGGTCGTCAACCATCGCTTCCAGATGCAAAGGCCCTCGCTCACCCTGATCGACGGCGGGCACTGGCTGGGCGTCATTCTGATCCAGGGA
>LNDR01000145.1 GCA_001464755.1 Rhizobiales bacterium Ga0077524 | reverse complement strand
ACGACCTTTGTGGCGGTCGAGCCCATGAGCAGATTGCCGATCGTCCCCATGCCGCGCGTGCCCATCACGATGCAGTCGCAACCCAGCGACTCGGCCTTATCGACGATGGCCTTGGCGGTGGCCCCGGCCAGAATTTCGCTCGTGAACGCGACGCCGGCAGCCTTGGCCCGCTCCAAAGCTGGCCTCAGAATCTCCTCGCTATGCTCGCGGTGGGCCTGCTCCAGCTTCTCGAGCGGCATGTAGGCGAGCGCTCGCGGATTGTCGGTCGCCGACTCATGGGCGGTCGCGATGATCAACTCGAGGGAGCCGTGCGTCCTGGAGAGGTCGATCGCGCAGTCGAGCGCACGCATCGACGTCTCGGAGCCATCGACGGCGATGAAAAGCTTGCGCATGGTTCTGCCTCGCTGTTTTGGGCCATCCCAGGCCCGGGGCCGTGTCGAGCCGTAGCTTTCCGCACGTCGGGTCCAGTCATGCAAGCCCTTGTCTTGACAGCGGTCAACCGTGCCCGGTGAGGATTTCTGGCCATGCGGGGCCGGCCACCTCTAGGCTCTGTGCCGTGACGATTCGGGGTTGGTGGGAGGGGTGGGATGAGTTCGGCGATGCAAAGCCTGATCGGGGTCCTCGTCATTCCTCTGGTCGCCTATGCCTTAGCGGTGCGGGGTCAGCGTCTCGGGCCCGGTGTCGCGTTGCGCGCCGCGGCCGCCGGAATCGGACTGCAGGTTATAATCGGGCTCGTGCTACTCAAGCTGCCAGCTTCGCGGATCGTGTTCGATGGGGCGGCGTCAGTGGTGGCCGCGCTGCAGCGGGCGACCGAACAAGGTATGCAGCTGGTTTTCGGCTATCTGGCCGGTGGGCCGACGCCGTTCGAGGTTGCTCGACCGGAGTCGATGTTTCTGCTGGCGTTTCGCGGATTGCCGCTGATCCTGCTAGTGAGTGTGCTGACGCGGTTGCTCTATCACTGGGGCGTGCTGCAGCGCGTGGTGCGCGTGCTGGCGGTCGTGTTCCAGAAGGTCTTCGGGATCGGCGGCGCGCTCGGCACGGCGGCGTCGGCCAACGTCTTCGTCGGCATGGTCGAGGCACCCTTGCTGGTCAGGCCGTATCTGGCCGGCATGGGGCGCGGCGCGTTACTGGCGACGATGGCCGTCGGCATGGCGACGATCGCCGGCACGGTGATGGCGCTCTATGCCGCGATTCTGGAGCCGACGGTGCCGGGGGCCGCGGGGCACGTGCTGGCGGCCTCGTTGATGAACGCCCCGGCAGCGCTGATGCTCTCGCGGCTGGCGAAGCCAGAGGGATTTACGGGGGGACCCGAGATCGCCGTGACTGAGATCGGCGACGGGCCGCGTTCGAGCATGGATGCGATCGTGGTCGGCACGATGGACGGCGCGCGGCTGCTGGTTGCGGTGACGGCGATGCTGGTGGTGGCGACGGCGCTGGTCGCGCTCGTCAATAGCGTGCTGGGGGCGGCCGTGCAGCCGTTCGGGCTGACGTTGACGATCGAGCAGGTGCTCGGGTGGCTGGCGGCGCCGGTCGCCTTCGCAATCGGCATTCCGTGGAGCGAGGCGGCGACGGCGGGGGCGCTGATCGCCAAAAAGGTGGTGCTGAACGAATTGGTCGCCTACCTCGATCTCGCAAAGCTCCCCGCCGAGGCGCTGTCGCCGCGCTCGCGGCTGATCATGACCTATGCGCTGTGCGGTTTTGCCAACCTCGGCTCGCTCGGGATCATGGTTGGGGGGCTCACGGCCATGGCGCCGGAGCGACGCGGCGACATCGTGGAGCTGGCGCCGCTGGCATTGGGCGTGGGGCTCATGGCCACGTTGCTGTCGGGCGCGGTGATCGGCACCATCGCCGGCTTGTGAGTGCGAATGGCCGAGGAACGAGGGCATGGCTGATGGGAGTTACGGCGGGGACAAGGCGGCTGTGAACGCATCGCCGCGCGGTCGGCCGCCACTGCCGCAGATCATCCCCGAACCCTACGGCGCGTATGCGCTGGCGTTGCTCGTCGGCGTCGCCGGGTCGATCACGTTCGTTTGGCTCGGCCTGCCGCTGCCCTGGTTTCTCGGTGCCCTGACGGCGTGCCTTGTGGCGTCGGTGGCTGGGCTGCCGGTGCAGCGCCCGTCGCCGCTCTCGATCCCGATGCGGGCCGTGCTCGGGGTGGCCGTGGGTTCGGCCTACACGCCGGCGCTGCTCGACCGGTTGCCGAGCATGATCGGCAGTCTATTGCTGCTGATCCCGTTCATGGGCGTGATCATCGTGCTCGGCATGGCGTTCTACGAGCGGGTGGCGAAGTTCGACCGGCCGACTGCGTTCTACTCGGCGGTGCCGGGCGGGCTCACCGATATGACCGCGATGGCCGAGGAGTCGGGTGCCAACGTGCGTGCGATCATTCTGGTGCAGGCGAGCCGCATCCTGGTCATCGTGTTCGCATTGCCGCTGTGGCTGCAGTGGCACGATGGGCTCTCCGTGGGACAGGCGTTCGCGAGCCGGGTGCGCATCTGGGAGATCTGGCCATTCGATGCTCTGGTGATGATCGCCATGGGATGGGGCGGCTGGTGGCTGGCGCGGCGGCTGGGGATGGCCGGCGCGCCGATCGTCGGGCCGATGCTGGTGAGCGGCATTGCACATGCGCTCGGCTATACGACGACGAAAGTGCCCCTCGAGGTGCTGGTGGTGGCGCAGATCAGCGTCGGCGCGATGCTCGGGTGCCAGTTCCGCGGGCTGACGCTCAAGGAGTTCACCGGGACGATGACGTGGGGCATCGCAAATGCGCTGGTCCTGCTGGTGGTGACGGGGGGCGTGGCCGCGGGCGTTTCGCACCTGACGGGGTTCGATCCGGTGTCGGTCTTGCTGGCGTTCGCTCCCGGTGGCCAGACGGAGCTCAATCTGTTGGCCTACATTCTCGGCCTCGATGTCGCATACGTGGCGCTGCATCATCTGACGCGGCTTGCGATCGTCATCCTCGGCGCGCAGATGGTGTTCCGATCGAAGACCGACTGGCGTCGCTGACAGATCGCCGTGTTCCCCGTGCAGGGTGTGCACGACGCGTGCTATCTGATCCAGAGCAGGTGTTGGCTGGAGGCAGCGGCCGCAATGGAGGCGTGGATGGCGATGCTCATGAACCTCGCCGGGATGAGCGTTGCGCTCTATGTGCTCGTGGTCGCTGCGGCGTGGCTCGGGCAGCGGCATCTGATGTACGTGCCCGATCCGACACGCGTAGCCCCTGCGTCGGCTGGGCTAAGGGGGGTCGACGAACTGGTGCTGGAGACGCCAGACGGATCGCGACTGATCGCTTGGCGGACTTCGGCGGTAGAGGGTCAGCCCTTCATCCTCTATTTGCACGGCAACGCTGGCAATCTGGCGAGCCGGGCAGACCGCTTCCAGCGCTATCAGGCGCAAGGGCTCGGCCTGGCCATGTTGAGCTGGCGGGGATACGGCGGCAGCACGGGCAGGCCATCCGAGGCAAACAATGTCGCGGATGCGCGGCTCGCCTACGACACGCTGGTGGCGTCAGGGGTGAGGCCCGAGGATATCGTGGTCTATGGCGAGTCGCTGGGCTCGGGCGTGGCCATCCAACTGGTCGCCGAGCGCAAGGTGGCGGCACTGGTGCTCGATGCGCCCTATACCTCGATCGTGGATGTGGCGCTGCTGAGCTATCCGTATCTTCCCGTGCGGCCGCTGCTGATCGATCGCTACGAGAGCGACCGACATATCAAGCAGGTGCGGGTGCCTGTGCTGGTGCTGCACGGGGAGCGGGATGCCGTGATTCCGGTGCGGATGGGCAAGGCATTGCACGAGATGGTGCCGGGACCGAAGAAACTCGTGCTGTTTCCGGACGGCGGCCACGTCGATCTGGACGACTACGGCGCGGTCGCGGTGGTCATGCGATGGCTCGGCGAGGTGTTTCGAGCGGGAGTGGGCCGAGGGGCATGAACGAGAATGCCCGGCACACTCGGCCGGGCACTGAAAGCAAAGGCAGTCTGGGCGTGAGTAGATCAGCGGCTGTGGCCGCCCGCTCCTGCTCCGCCGCCACCACCAAATCCGCCGCCGCCGCCACCGCCACCACCAAATCCGCCACCGGGGCCACCCGTACCTGGACCCGTTGGCTTGGCGGGCTTGCCGGGGAGCAGGCCTTCGCGCTGGGCGCGCTTACGGGCCAGCTTGCGCGCGCGGCGCACAGCCTCAGCCTTCTCGCGGACGCGCCGCTCGGAGGGCTTCTCGTAGTAGTTCCTGAGCTTCATCTCGCGGAAAATGCCCTCGCGCTGCATCTTCTTCTTGAGCGCCTTCAGGGCCTGGTCGACGTTGTTGTCGCGGACGAGTACTTGCAAGCGGATGCCTTCCTCAAGCGTGAGGCCAATTCCGGTTGGCCTGATTAAGGATCTTGTGCAGGTTGCGCAAACATGAACGCCCGGCAAAGCCGGCGGCGCGGACCCTTCTAGCTCATCGTTTAGCAAAGTGCCGGCGCGGTGTCCACCGTTGTCGCGGTCACTCGTCGATGGCAGGCGGAGGCACTGTGGTGGGAAAAGGCGGGAGGTGGCCGAACGCGCACGGCGCGAAAACCGGGTTCGTCTTATGCAAAGCATTGAGACAACACGATCATTCCTCATTCGCGCCATGCTCTTATCATGTTCCGAGACGATAGCGGCGAGGGGGATTTCCGTTCAATCGGAGGGGAGTTGCTGGTGAGTGCGGGCTGGCCGATGGCGGGCCCGCGGAACCTGGAGCGCCGCATGACACCATCTCGATCGTTACCGATCCGCCTGATCGCGGCCACGGCGGCTTGTCTCGCTTTTGTTACCGCCATGCCGATCGGCGGCAGTGCGGCGGATCTCGACGGGCCGCCGCCGCGTGCGCGGCAGGCTGAGGTATGGGCACCAAGCGAGCGACCGGCCCTCTTCCACGGCTTCTATTATGGGTTGAGTGCAGGGTTTGGCTTCGGCGACTCGGTGCTCTTCAACGGTCTGGACGACAGCCGCGCACTCGCCAGCACAGAGCCCTCCGGTTTCATGGGCAGCGTGACGGCCGGTTACAATTGGCGGCTCGGCTACGGCCTGGTCTATGGCGTCGAGGCCGACCTTGGCCTGATGGACGTGAGTGCCGAAGACAAGCTCGCCTCCGACGGTAACATCTACAAAACGCAACTCGGGCCGCTTTGGGGCACCCTTCGTGCTCGACTGGGATTCATGCTGTCCGACCGGATGATGCTCTTCGCAACCGGCGGCGGCGCATTCATGCAGGTGGACGACGTCTCGGTCGGCACCGCGGCGGCATCGACGGCGCTGACCGAGGACTTTCAGACCGGCTACGTCATTGGCGCCGGTGCGGAGTACGCGCTTTCGGATACGATGTCGGTCAAGGCGGAGTATCTTTACATGGACTTCGGCCGCATTTCCGGCCTCAGCGCCAATGGTAGCGAGTTCTCGTTCGAGAACGAGATCCAGCTGGTACGGGCGGGTCTGAACTTCAAATTCTGAGTGATGTGCCGAGACCAGCGTCTCCGACCTTGGTACCGGACTTGAGCAAATGTCCGGTGCCAAGTGGGAGCAGCTTTGCGTGGTCAGAGCGTTACGCTCATCGCGCCATCAGCATTGGAACCGTGCTGTGGGCAAGCAAGTGACTGGTCGCTCCGCCAAAGATCATCTGGCGGAGACGGCTCTGGGTATAGGCGCCCTTGATGATGAGATCGGCGCCCATTTTCTGGGCCTCGGTCAAGAGCACCTCGCCTGGCTTGCGACCCCCGGTGGGAAGACTGACCTCTCGGGCATTGACGCCGTTTGCAGCGAGCCAATCCTGGGCATCCTTGCCCGAAGGCCCGGAGACCGTCAGGCCTTCGATCGTCATGATGGTCACGGACTTCGCCTGCTTGAGCAAAGGCATGGCGGACGACGTGGCGTGCGCCTGCTCGGTGCTGCAATTCCAGGAGACGAGAATGTTCTCACCCAGCGTCTTGGGCGCCTGGGGTGGTGCGACGAGGATCGGCTGGCCGCTTTCGAAAAGGGCGCTTTCGAGCGTCGTCATGCGGGGGCCGCGGCCATTGGCAGATGGGCGGCCGATCACGGTCGCGTCGTAGACGCGAGACAAGCTGCCAAGTTCGGCATCGTCGATCGACGGGCCGGCGCGCCAACGATAGCGAAGTCCGCTCAGGTCCTTGAAGTGACCCTCGAAGCGTCCGCGCACCTTGCCGACGAACTCGGTGTCGTTCCAGTCGGCAGGCGGAAACGTGACCGCCACAATAGGATCGGGAGCCACAATCTCCACGTGTACGGGACGCAGAGCCGCTCCTTCAACGACGGACTCGAAGCGTTGCGCCAGAAGTGCCGCGGAGGTCATCACCGACGGCATGATCTCACTCTGGTCGACAGGCACCAGGATAGACTTCATGACTTGCTCCCCTTTTCTGCGGCGAACTCCGGACAAGGCCAATTTCGGCTCATTAGAGACAGGCTAGCACGGTTCGGATGCGTCCGAAGCATTCTCGGCCGAGCGTTTCCGTTTAAATTTCGGCTGTTCAGGCTTGTCGGATCAAAACCTGAGCAGAGCTCCGATCGAGGCATAGCCCCCGCCGATGTGCTTGTGGTCGCCGTCAGCGCCAGCGGACATGGAGATTTCGCCCCGGTTCCATTCGTAGCGGAGGAAGCCGCCGGCGCGGCCACCGTCGTGGTTGAGGTTGCCGAAGGCAGCAGCCTCGAGGCCTGTGGACCAGCCCGAGCCAACGAGATAGCCGAGGCGCACGCGACCACCGTAGGACTCGAAGGGTTGGCTCCAGTTGACGTCGGCTTGAAGGAAACCCCAGTCCG
>LNDR01000144.1 GCA_001464755.1 Rhizobiales bacterium Ga0077524 | reverse complement strand
GGGCCAAGCCGCGCTCTGATCGCAGATAAGCATCGAACTCGCTGAAGATCCGATCGTGCGGGGTGAGAGACGCCAGCACCGCCGGCGCGATCGCGCCGTTCTCGCGTAACACTGACAGCCATCGCCTGAGTGCGGCACGATCACCGGGTTGGACAGACTGCCTCCCGCCGCGATGCCGCAGATACCGTTCGACGACCTGCTCGTCGAGATCGGCCAGCTTGTAGCGCCGACCTGCGATCCAACCCAGGAGCCCGCCGACCACGTTGAGGCAACGCCATGTGCCGTGCCGAACGAGCCTCTCTTCGACAAGACGAGCGGCGTAACGCTCGACGAGCTGTCCGTGCGAACCGCTTCTGAGATCCTGGTACAGCCGGCTTCTACCCAGATACTCTTGTACTTCCATCTTCCTGTTCTCCGCTGTTGAAAGCGGAGGCACAGAACGAACTATGCCGAGCCGACGACACGCCGGTCAGCAGGAAACCTGGGGAAAACGAGCCCACTCGGCATAGTTCGGCGGGCGGCATAAACCTGTAAGCTCAATGGTGTGAACCCGCACGCCTGGCTCACCGACACGATGACGAAGCTCGTGAACCGCTGGCCCCAATCCCGCATCGACGAGCTGATGCCTTGGGCTTACGCGAAGGCCGAAGCAGCCTGAGCCATCAACGTGCCAGCGGCACACCGCTTACGTTGAGGCCATCGCCCGTAGACTTGGACGGGACGCGGCCACTCCAGGCCGCTGATCGTCCCTCGGAGTGTCCGATCATGTCGCTACCAAATCGCGACGCAAACGTCGAGGCGTTGCGCGGAGTTGGTTAGGTGCTGCCCCATAAAGGTTTTCCGAGCCCCGTCGGGACCCGTAGCGTCAGCTCGGCCAAACAGTGACTCGGGGAATGCCGGATAGGATCGCACAAAAATTCGTGATGGTTCACAAACGTCGCCCCCTGATCCGCTCTGAGACCTCCTGCGTTGTCTGTCACACGCGCAGCAAGCGTGTTGAGCAACTGATCCGAGCACACGAAGGAGACCGCGACGTGCGCAAAACCATCCTTGCAGCCGCTCTTGGCATGTCGACGGCTTTCGCCGGTTCGGCCAACGCAGCAAATATCGTTGAGACCGCCGCCAACGCCGGCACGTTCCAGACTCTGATCGCCGCCGCCAAGGCTGCCGGTCTCGATGGAGCTCTCTCCGACGGGAAGAACCTCACCGTGTTCGCACCGACCGACGACGCTTTCGCGAAACTCCCAAAGGGTACCGTGGAGTCGCTGTTGAAGCCGGAGAACAAGTCCAAGCTCGCTGCCATTCTGTCGTATCACGTGCTTCCCCGGCAGCTGACGTCGGACCAGTTGCCCCACAAGTCGATTCACGTCCGCACTATAAAGTCCGGCGGCGACCGCACCCTGCGCGTTACGAAGGGCAGCGCTGGTGTCACCGTCGACAATGCGAGCGTGATCAAGGCTGACATCAAGGCCAGCAATGGCGTCATCCACGTCATCGACACCGTGATGCTCCCATCGCGCTAAGCGAGTGCCGAACTGCGCCCGGCGGCGATCTCGCACGTCACCCCGAGCCGCGCACCTTGCCTGTGGGGCGCGGCCTTAAAGACGGGTCATCTTCGTCGTCACTGAGGTCTCCTCGATGAACACGAGACGCTTGGGCTTCAGCGTCGGTTGCTCGGCTCTCAGGCGCTGGCGCGCGGCGGCAACGTCAGGCCTATCCTGCTCGGCCGCGTGCAGGAATTTTTTTTGAATTTGATCTCGTGGCGATCGTAGAAGCCCCAGATCGAGTTGGCGAGAACCTCGAACTTCTTCTCGCATCGGAGGAGGTCGCGGATCTCCTCCAGGGTCGGACCACTGCCGTCACGTGGCGTAGGCCGAAAGAAACGTATCCGATACCTTATCGGCCAGTGTCGCTAGATCGAGGTGACGAACGTGGTTGCCGCCGAGTCTGTTCTGGTGCAGAGCGGCAAGCAGCAAGGGCGAGACGAGGCACAACGCGGCCACCCTGAGATCAGCGTTGTGCACCTCCCCTCGCACCGTATGGGCGGCGAGCCGTGCTTCGACAGCTTGCAGTGTCGGCTCGAGGAGATGCTCCAGATAAGCTGGCCCGAGCCGGGCGGAGCCCGAAGCCTCGACGAGACCCACCGCGTGCAGATCGACCGCCCGCGCGTCGACCAGATCCGACAGGATGATACGCGTGAGCTTTCTGATCGAGACTGCCAGGGGTGCGTCGGCGTCTCCCATAATCGCGAGATAGCGCGCGGCGAGCTGCCCGGCCTGATGCTCCATGAGCGCTGCCACGAGGCCCTCGCGCGAGCCGAAGTAGTGCACCAGGGTGGGAATAGTGACGCCGGCTGCAGCAGCGATCTCCCGCAGGCTGGACTTTGCGGGAAGTGAGGCCGACAGATGCCGTCCGATGCGATCGAGGAGCGCGGCGCGCTTCTCGTCGTGGTCCCGGTCTTTCGATCCTGTCGGCCGTGCCATGCCAGTTCTATCGCGTGATCCTGGAGGTCTCGAGCGGCGAACCGATTAGGACGTCGAGGAGCTGTCCGGGCCTCAGGTCGGCCCGCTCGTCGTCCACCTCGTAGATGACCTGGAGTACGCGCGTATCGACTCGCTCGGCCGCGCCACCACCGAGCGATCGCTTCGGTGCGACGATCGGTTCGGCACGCAAGGGGCGTAGAGGGATCCGTTCGTTGATGGTGCCGCGGCGGCTGGCGACAGCCGAATTCGAAAGCTGAAGGCGTGGGAGGTCCGCCTCGTCGATGTCGACGCGCACGTGTAAGGGCTTTGGCCGGCCGAGGACGATCGGCGACGAATCCGCACCCGCGATTGCGAATTCACCCGGCCGCACGTTGACCACGAGCACGGTTCCATCGATCGGGGAGCGCACCACGAGCCTGTCCCGCTCCGTCTGGGCAAGTGCCAACCCGGCCTCGGCCTGCTCCACCGCCACGCGCTCGACCTCAACGGCTGCACCGCTGCGGGCCGGATCTCCGATCGCAAGGCTGACTTCCGCAGCGGCAAGTCGCGCGCGTGCCTCGCTCAAACGGCCTTCGGCCGCGCGCAGCGCATTACGCCGGCGTGCCAGTTCGCGCTGGGCGATCGCCGCGCCGGTGAGCTGCGATCCGGTGTCGAACTGTTCCTGAAGGTCGTCCCTCTCGGCTTCGGCCGTCTGTATGGCACTGCGTGCGACGCCGATGTCAGCCTGGATCTGAGGCACCCTGGCGGTGGTCAAGGCGAGGCGTGCGCGGGCCGCCTTCAAGTCGCTCTTTCGGGCTTCTACCGTTGCTGTCGCAACCCGGTCGTCGATTGCAAACAGCGCTGTTCCGGCGCTAATCGTGTCCCCGGGCCTGACGAGCACGCGCGCCACGACGCCCGAAGTAAATGTAGCAATCGCGATCTCTCGGCCGGCCGGCTCGACGACACCCAAGCCGGCGACGAGCTTTCGCGGCGGTTCTTCCACCCGTGCCGCCGCCTGCTGCTCAGGCGCTTTCGAGTTGGAGCGCATCAATGAAGTGACGGCAAAGCCCAGCGCGGCGGTCGCTGCCGCCGGCAAAAGGATCATGAGCAGGCGCACACGCCGCGGCATCAGCCGGTTTCCTTATCGCGAGAGGCGATGGTGGTGGTGGTCGCGACGACGCGTCCGTCGGCCATGGTCGCGATGCGATCCGCGAAGCTGTAGACGCGGTCGTCGTGGGTGACGACGATGGCCGCCCGTTCCGGGCTCACTGCGACATCGCGGAGCAGTTCCATTACGGCGCGGCCCGAGGCGGCATCGAGGGAAGCCGTCGGTTCGTCGCAAACCACGAGCCGGGGCTCGTGAATCAGGGCGCGAGCAATCGCGACGCGCTGTTGCTGACCGCCCGAGAGCTGGCCCGGTAGCTTGTACGCGCTGCCCGAGAGGCCCAGGCGGTCGAGCAGGTCGCTTGCTTTCTTCAGCGCCTTGCCCGTGGAAACGCCCTGCACGATGAGCGGCACCGCAGCATTCTCGGCAGCGTCGAGAGCGGGCAACAGGTTGAACTGCTGGAAGACGAAGCCGACCGTCCGCATCCGGAAGCGCGTCAGTTGGGAGCGGCGCAGACGGAAGGGAGATTCGCCGAACACGCTCACCTCGCCGTCGTCGGGCGAGAGCATCGCAGCCAGGATGGAGATGAGAGTGGTTTTGCCGCACCCGGAAGGTCCGACGAGGAACGTCATCTCGCCGGCGCGTGCTTCGAGGTCGGCCCCGCGCAAGGCGAGCGTACGCGTGTCGCCCACGCCGAACGATTTCACGACGCCTTTCGCGATCACGGCGGTCATGCTTCAGCCCCTGAAAACGGTTGCCGGGTCGAGCGAGAGCACGCGCCTGATGCTGACGAGACTAGCGATGAGAACGATCGCGAGGACGGCCCCGGCGGAAAGCGCCGCGACCTGCCATGGCAGCCAGAAGCCCTTGAGGTCCGACAGCGGCTTGTTCACGCCGTCGAAGAACGAGGTCGCGATGAACAGCCCGATGGCATAGCCGATGAACGCGACGACCAGGGCCTGTGTTGCCACCATCCCGAGCAGCCTCAGGTTGGAGACGCCGACGGCCTTCAGCACGGCGAACTGCTTGAGATTGTCGCTCACGAACAATGTGAACGTGAGGCCGGATACCAGGATGCCGACGATGGCGCCGAGCGCGATCACAACGCCGAACGAGGGAGCGATGCCTGTGTTGGCGAGCACGTATCCGATCGTCATGCGCTGAAGCTGCGCCGAAGTCAGCGCCTTCAATCCCGTCTGCTCCGAGATGCGCGCCACGGCCGCGCCGGCGTCTGCCCCTGGCGCGAGCCGGACGAGGATGTAGGACAGCCTGTTGCGCCCGCCGGGCGTGTAAGCGAGAGCTTGGCTGATGCGGGTGTACACGATGACGGGAGCGGAAAACCCCGGCAGCGCGTCGGTGATGGCCACGACGACGGCACGGCGATCGTTAACCTCGATGACCTTGCCGGGCCCGAGCGGCTCGCCGGGCCAGAGCTTGGAGAAACCGAGGCGATCGATCGCGATGGCATCGGGCCGGCGCAGATCCTCGGGCGTCCCGATCACGAACTGCGGATTGATGCCGAGCAGGCGCGCGTCGTCCACGCCGAGGAAAGTCGCAGCGATCGAGCGGCGCTCCGCTGTGCGCAGTGTGGCTGTCGACTGCACGAGTGGGGAAGCATCGGCTACGCCGTCGACGCCGCGCACACGGAACAGTTCCACGTCGCGCATCGGCTTGGGACCTTCGGCCGTCTCCGTCTGCGGGTCGATGACCCACACGTCGACGCCCTTCGCCTCGCCGACGATGTTGGAGGCCCGCGAGATCAGGCTAATGAAGAAGCCGCCCTGCTGGGTCATCAGGAGCGTCGAGAACGCGATGCCGAGCACGAGCCCGGCAAGCTTGACCGGGTCTCCGAACAGCATCTTGAGAGCAATCGAGATCATCGCGATTCTCTAGATCGGTTGTGATAGAGAATACGTGACCATTTCGAATGTCGGATCACTGGGAGGGAGACGGCAATTGGTCCGCAGTGCAGCAGCACGCCTACGAATAGAGTTCTTGGCAAGCTTCGGTGCAACAAGCGAGTTGCGCTCCAGCAACAAGCCGGTTGAACGCCAGAACTCTGATCCGCTGATCGTGTGCCAATCCGCGCGGTCAGCCCGAAAGCAGCCGCCAGAAACTAAAATTTCCCCGCGCTGCACTGCAGCAATTTTCGCGGAGACGAGTCGCGATCTGATGTGCACG
The DNA here is from genome assembly GCA_001464755.1 of Rhizobiales bacterium Ga0077524. Taxonomy (GTDB): domain Bacteria; phylum Pseudomonadota; class Alphaproteobacteria; order Rhizobiales; family Hyphomicrobiaceae. Next base: position 1,043 of record LNDR01000144.1, on the reverse strand, counting down.
GAAAGCACACGCCGTCTGATTGTACGTCTCTCGCAACGGCGGAAGTTGGCCCATAGCGTCGGCTCCACCTCTGACGCGATGATCGTAGGCGGACTCCCCGGGACGGCGCAAGCTCCGGCTTGGTGATGTCTCTGATGGGTCATAAGCGACGGCTCCAGACCATGACAATTCCTCGACGGGCACGCTCGGTCTAGCCCTATCAGCGGACGTTCTTTCTTGGTCCGCGCTGTCGTACAATCGAAGCACTTTAGTGCCGGGTCGGTCTATGCAGCGGCCTAGCGGCCGACAAGCAGCGGTAGATTGTCGTCTCGTGAACGCCGAACGCGTCGGCCACCTGCGGCACCGATTGGCCCTCATCGACCAAGCGCAAGGCGAGGACGACCTGCTCGGGCGTAAGCTTCGGCTTGCGGCCGAACTTCACGCCGCGCTTTGGCGGCGACGCGCCCGGCGCCGGTGCGGTCGCGAATGAGTGCCCGCTCGAACTCCGCAATGCCGGCGAACACAGTCAGCACCATCTTGCCCGCCGGCGTCGTCGTATCGGCCCAGGGCTCGCCCAACGACTTTGAGTTGGCACCGGCCGCCGTAACCCGAATTTGCAGGTCGACGAGGTGGTGTAGGGTCCTTACCTAGTAATCCTGTTCCGTTGCTAGTCGAACCCCAAGTAGTAGCGTCAGGATGGAGACGGCAATTTCGGCTTCGGACTCCACGTCGGCACCAGCGGAGGAGCCCCTTTGTCGGTTCGCAATGATTCCAAGTAGATGATGATGTCGTTGATCTCCGGGCCAGAGACCTGCATGTTCGGCATGGGCACGTGAGGTTGGATCAAGACATTCATGATTTGCCGGCCGGTCTGACCGGGGCGGTTGGCGATGCCGCGAAAGGTGGGGGGACCCGACGGAACGCTCGCACCGCCGTTGTCGCCGATCAGATGACAGCTCTTGCAGAGCCGTTCGGCCAACTCCAAGCCTCTCTCTGGTGAAGGCGGCTCTGCTTCCTCGGCGCCCGAAATTATTGGAAAGGGCGCCACTAACAGAACGCCGGCA
>LNDR01000143.1 GCA_001464755.1 Rhizobiales bacterium Ga0077524 | reverse complement strand
CTCCTGCCGGAGCGTTGGATTGGCGAGCGCCGCAATCAGCGCAACGAGCGAGAGCGCCCTCAGGCTGGCCCCGCGCGTGTGGCGCCAGACCAGCAGCGCGACCAGGGCGGCAGCCACCAGGATCGCGGCCCAGAAGAGCGGCGCGGGTATGATTGGCTGGATGTCGATGGACCAGTTCAACGCTCACTCCGTTCGCGGTGGGGCAGTCGTGAGTAGGCAATAGGCAGGCTCGTAAGTGGGGGAGACTCAGTCGCTTTTCTCACTCCTCACTCCTCACTCCTCACTCCTCACTCCTCACATCTCACTCCTCACCGATCCCCTCACTGCCCCAACCTCTCCAGCAATGCCGGCACGTGCACCTGATCCGCCTTGTAGTTGCCGGTGAGTGCATACATGACGATGTTGATGCCGGTCCGGAAGGCCTGCTCGCGCTGCGCTTCCCCGCCGGGCACAGTCGGGTAGACGGGGCGGTTGGCCTCGTCGAGTGCCCAGGCCGCCGCCAGATCGTTGGACGTGACCAGGATCGAACTCACCCCATCCGAGCGCCTCGCGCGCCGGCCTGGACTGGCCTTGTCCTCGGCACTTTCGGCTTCGACCCAGAGCTGACCGCCGTCCCAGCGGCCGGGAAAGGTTCGCATCAGATAGAACGCCTTGGTCATCACATGACCTTCCGGCACCGGCTCGAGACGCGGAATGTCGAGGCGCCCGAGGAGCCGTTGCAGCGGCGTGCCGTCGTCGCGGCCGAGGCGCTGCCCTGTCGGTACGCCCTGCCCATAATCGCGCGTGTCGAACACGATCATGCCGCCTTGCTTCATGTAGGCGTCGATCTTGGCCAGTGTCGCGTCGGCGAGCGGCTTGGCGCTCGCCACGATGGGCCAGTAGAGGATCGGAAAGAAGGCGATCTCGTCCGTGACGATATTGACGCCAAAAGCCTCGCCGGGCTCCACCGCGGTACGCGCTTGCAGCACCTTGACGAGCCCGGCTAGCCCTTGCCGGCTGGCTTCGTCTGTCTGGGCCTCGCCGGTGAGCACGTAACCGAACGTCACGCGCCCCGTGGACTGGATCGCGATCTGCAGATCGCGCGGCATGTTCGGTGGCAGTGGCCGTCGCGCGCCCTCGAGTGGCGGATCTCCGAAGCGTTGCGCCGACGCGGGCGACGGGCCGAGCATCGCGAGCCCGAGCACGGCAAGGCCAGCGACCATGGCGGCGGCGGGCCGCTGGCGGCGCCAGAAAGGCCCCGCTTGCAGCAACAGAACCGCCAGGATGTCGAGGAGCAGAAGCCCGAGCGCCAACGCCAGAAGCGAGGGCTTCAAGGGCTCGGCCGTCTGACCTTCATAGGCGCGCCGCTCGGCCTTCGCGGGAAGCGCTGGTAGCGGTTTCAGCACGGATTTCGTCCCGAGAACGTTGAGCGCGCGCGGGCTCGCCTCCGGGCCATAGAAGCCCGGCGGGTGCTCGACGCCCGGCACCAGGGTGGCGATGCGGCTCGCCTCGATCGGTTGCGCCGTGGCCGGCGGTGAGCGGAGCACCCCGTATCCGTCGAGAACCTGCCGTGGGGTGAGCACCTCGGCACCGCTCGCTGCAGCCGGCTGAACCTGATCGGCGCTGGCCGCCACCGTCACTCCGCCCGCCGCGACTCCGCCCGCCTGACCGAGCGTCGCGATCCGCCGCAGCATGTCGACGAAGAGGCCGGAGAGCGGCAGGTTGGACCAGTCCGAGTTTGCGGTGATGTGGAAGAGCACCATGCGGCCCTCGCCGTGTCGTTTCGCCGTGACGAGTGGCGTACCGTCCTTGAGCCGCGCCCAGACATCGACGTCGGCGCCGAGCCCGCCGGGATCAGCCAGCACCTGCCGGTTGACCGTGATCTCGGGCTTGATCTCGAGACCAGCAAACAGGCTCTTCTCGTCGAACGGCGCCAGCGGCTGCGGCGTTGACCACGACAGCGCGCCGCCGAGCGCGCGGCCTCCGATGCGCAGCGCCACCGGCAACAGCGCATCGCCGCCCTTCTCGAGCCGTGGCCCAGCGAAACGCACGAGCACGCCGCCCTTCTTCACCCAGCGGTCAACCTCGCCCTCGAGATCTCCAGCGAGCGTGCCGATGTCGGCCAGCATCATGACCGAGACGTTCTGGCGGAACGCATCGCGCTTGGCCTCCTCGAGGTTGGCCTTGCCGGGCTTCACCAGCTCTGAGAACGGGGCGAGGGCGCGGTCGAGATAATAGAGCTGCGCCAACAGCGGCTGCGCCTGCTCCCGGCTCTCGCCCGAGATGAGCGCAATTCGGTTCCAGCGCGAGCGCGCGTCGAGCAGATGTACCGCGCCAGCCGAACGCTCAGCCGCCAATTCGACGCGCGTGACCTGATTCCTGAGCTCCAACGGCAGCGCAAACGGCGCCGTCGTGCTGGTCGCCCCGTTCGACAGCGAGAACGGCGCCTCGCCGAGCCGCTGCCCGCGTGCCGAGTAGGCAAGCGCCATGCCGCTCTGTGCCGGCCCTCCGGCGCGCAGCACCGTGACCTCGAGACGTCCGTCGCGACCGAGGCCGGCTGCCGCGCCGATCGCCTCCTGTCCGGCAGGTTGCTGAACGACGACGAACGCACCAGCCGAGCCGGACAGCTCCGCCAGCCGATCGGCGAATGCGCTCGCTTCCTCGTCATGATCGATGCCGTCGGACAGCCAGACGATGGTTGCGTTGCTCTGCCCTGCGAGTGCTCTCCCGATCTGCTCGGCAGCCTCTCGCCGCCGCGGCGCGAAGGGTTGCGCGAGGAGTGCCGCAGCCGTCGATCGTGCGGCCGCCGGCGCCTCGATCCGCAGCGTCTGTGTCCGCGCGGGCGGTGCTGTCTGCGCCAGCATCACGGGCCGGCTCTGTGCCTCGGCCTCGCCGATCAGACGGTCGACGAGCCCCAGCCTGTCATTGAACCGGGTTGCCGCCGACCAGCCGTTGTCGACCACGAGCACCACCGGCCCGGAGCCCTTCAAGGCCCCCTCGCGATTGGGATTGAGCACCGGCTCGGCCAGCGCCAGGATGACGAATGCAGCGGCCAGCATGCGGATCAGCGTCAGCCACCACGGCGTCTTTGCGGGCGTCTTCTCGCGGTTCTCAATGCCGACAAGGATCCGTGTCGCCGGAAACGAGATGCGTTGCGGGCGCGGCGGCACAGTGCGCAGCAGCCAATAGATCACCGGCAGCAGCGCCAGTGCGCCGAGCAGAGCCGGATTGAGGAAAGCCAGGGCTCCGAGGCTCATGCTGCACCGTCCCGAGGCTCGACGCGCTTCGGCGTCGCGCTACTCGGCACCGCGATGCGATAGCCGGCGGCATCTCCCCTGAGGCGCATGGCGAGGGCCAGCAGCGGCTCCGAGGCCGGCCGGTCGGTGTGATGCACGAGCAAAGTCCAGCCGAGTCGCCGCGCGACGTCGGCAAGCGCCTCGCGATGCGCTGCGAGCTTCGCCTGATAGCGCTCGCGCAAGCTCTCGACCCTGTCCGCGATCCAGTGCGCGCCGTCCTCGGGCCCGACGAACTCCGCCCGTCCGTCGTAGGGTAGCGTCTCCTCCGCCGGATCAAGCACCTGCACGAGGTGCCCGGATACATCAGTGCCGGCAATCGCCCTGAGGCGCGCCGCAATCGTCTCGATCGGGTCGAGAAAATCGCTGATCAGGATCGCCCCAGAGAACCTCGCGAGGCGCACCTCCGGCGGCAGGCTTTGCGTCGCTTCCGGCTTGTCGCCGTTGAGCACCAGCGCCTCGGCGAGACGCGTGGCCGCCCTTCGGGCAGCCGTCGGCCGCGTCAGCCCCAGCAAACCGACCCGCTCGCCGCCCGCGACCAGCAACTCCGCCGCAGCCAGCGCCAGCACGACGGCGCGATCCCGCTTGGTGATCGTCGAGAGATGGCTCTTGAAGTTCATCGACACCGAGAGGTCGGGCCAGAGCCACACGGTGTGCGCGGCCTCCCACTCGCGCTCGCGAACATAGAGCGTGTCGGAACTCGCCGACCGCCGCCAGTCGATGGACGTGGCAGCATCGAGCGCACCGAGCTGGCGGAACTGCCAGAACGTCTCGCCCGGCCCGGCGCGGCGACGACCGTGAATGCCGTGCGCGACCGTGCTCGAGATGCGCATGGCGTCGAGCACCAGTTCGGGCAGGCGGTCGGCGAGCTTGTGCGCCTCGGCCTCGAGACCGCCGACGCTCGTGCCTTTCCAACCCTGCTGGCCCGCATCGGCCTTGTCGCGATCGCCTTTTGCCACGCGCTGGTCCCGGTCCAAGCTCAAGTCACGGCCGAAGCCAGGCGGCCGATCACGCCAGCCATGCTCTCGCCTTCCGCCCGCGCCGCGAATGACAGCGCCATGCGGTGTTTCAGGACAGGCTCCGCGAGGGCGAGCACGTCGTCCACGGACGGCGCCAACCGGCCATCGATCAGGGCCTTGGCACGCACGGCGAGCATTAAGGCCTGACTGGCGCGCGGTCCCGGACCCCACGCCACGAGGCGGTCAACGTCGGCGCTCCCACCGGTTCCCGGCCGCGCCGACCGCACCAGCTTCAGGATTGCCTCGACCACCTTGTCGGGAACGGGAATCTGGCGAACCAGGCGCTGGATGGTCATCAGCTCCTGCGCTGTCAGCGCCGTCTCGAGGCGGCGCTCCTCCGTGCCGGTCGTCGCAAACAGCATGCGCCGCTCGGCGGCCTCGCCGGGGTAGCCGACGTCGATCTCGAGCAGGAACCGGTCGAGCTGCGCCTCCGGCAGCGGGTAGGTGCCTTCCTGCTCGAGCGGGTTCTGCGTCGCGAGCACGTGGAAGGGCGCCGGAATGTCGTGGCGCTGTCCGGCAACCGTGACGTGGTGCTCCTGCATCGCCTGCAGCAGCGCCGACTGCGTCTTGGGCGAGGCGCGGTTGATCTCGTCGGCCATCAGGAGCTGTGCGAAGATCGGCCCCTTGATGAAGCGGAAGCTGCGTCGTGCGCCGGCCGTGCCGCCCTGATCCTCGAGCACCTCCGAGCCGATGATGTCGGAAGGCATCAGGTCTGGCGTGAACTGGATGCGCTTGGCGTCGAGCCCGAGCGTTCGCCCGAGCGTCTCGACCAGCAGCGTCTTTGCGAGGCCCGGCACGCCGACCAGCAGGCCGTGCCCACCCGCCAGGATGGTGATGAGCGTCCGCTCGACCACCTGTTCCTGACCGAAGATCACGGTGCCGACGGCCTTCTGGACTTTCTGGATGCGCTCGCCGGCCGCCTCGACGCGGGCGACGATGTCGTGGTCTGTCTCGATGACTGTGCTCATGCGCTCATCTATACGCTGGCTCTGGGCGGATCAGGAACAGGGAACGCCCGAAAGTGTTCAGAATGTGAACGTGTTGTCAGCATAGCAGTCCCGCATGGGGCGGGTATATTAATCATGAGTAATGTGCTGGCACGAAGCTGCCGGAAAGAAAGGCTGCAAGATGAGCGACGGCGAGGCGGGCACTTCGGCGACGTCGGGCTTGAGCGGGCTGGAGGCCTTGCTGAAGACCCAGGCAGGCGACCGGCTGCCGCCCGTCGAGCGCTGGAACCCGCCCTATTGCGGCGATATCGGCATGGCTATTCGCCGCGACGGCACCTGGACCTACCAGAACAGCCCCATCGGCCGTAAACCGCTGGTGCGCCTCTTCTCGCGCGTGCTGCGCCGCGACGCTGACGACCGCTTCTACCTCGTCACGCCGGTCGAGAAGGTCGACGTCGCAGTCGAGGATGCCCCGTTCCTGGCGGTCGAGATGGAGGTCTCCGGCAACGGCCCCGAGCAGGCCCTCGTCTTCCGCACCAACGTCGACGACGTCGTCGCCTGCGGGCCGGGCCATCCCTTGCGCTTCGAGACGGAGGCGGGCAGCGGTGGCCTGAAACCCTACCTGCTCGTGCGCGGGCGGCTCGAGGCCCTGGTCACGCGCGCCCTTTATTACGATCTGGTCGAGCTCGCCATAACGGACGACACCGGTCGCCTGGGCATCTGGAGCCATGGTCACTTCTATGTGATGGAGGGCTGAGCAGCCCGCGCGCAGCGCTGTTCGGTCCGCTTGCCGGCCGCCGAACGCTCTGCCATCGATGCCGCATGACCGATCGGCCTTCGCCTCCCGCCCTGCTCGCCCTCGAGGCCCGCGTCCGCGACGACCTCGCGCGGGTCGTCCATCCCGCCCGTCCCTGGATGCCCACTCGGGCGACCCCGAACGGCCGCCACATCCACGATGTCGTCATCGTCGGTGCCGGACAGGGCGGCCTCGCTATCGCCCACGCGCTGCGCCGCGAGCAGGTCACCAACATCGTCGTCATCGATAAGGCTCCGGCCGGCGGCGAAGGCGTCTGGGTGCAGTACGCGCGCATGCCGACGTTGCGGTCGCCGAAGGAGTTCACCGGCCCGGATCTGGGACTGCCGAGCCTCACCTATCAGTCGTGGCACGAGGCGACGTACGGTCCGGAGTCCTGGGCCACGCTCGGGCGCATCCCGAAGGACGATTGGAGCGCCTACCTCGCCTGGTATCGCCGCGTGCTCGATCTGCCCGTGCGAAACGACACCGCGCTGACCGGCATCGCGCCCCTCGCAGGCGGCGGCCTCTGCCTCACCGTCACGACACCCGCGGGCACAGAGGAACTGCTCACCCGCAAGCTCGTCCTCGCCACCGGACAGGATGGCATGGGCCGGTGGTGGATGCCGGACTTCGTCGAAGCCCTCCCCGAACGCTTCCGCGCCACCTGCGACGCCGACATCGATTTCGCCGCGCTGAAAGGCAAGACCGTCGC
>LNDR01000142.1 GCA_001464755.1 Rhizobiales bacterium Ga0077524 | reverse complement strand
GCTGGATGGGATGCAGAAGTTCTTGATCAAGAAGCGGGCGGCGTGACCCTCGGCGTCTATGTCTTGGCCGCTGTCGCAGAGATCGCCGGCTGCCGCGACCCAGGATTTCGTGATGAACGAGGACGCGTAGAAAGCAGACGCGGAATCCGGAGTGCAAGCGGCAACCTTCGCCGCCAAGCCGCGCAGTGAAGCCAACATCATGCAAAGTCGGCGAAATATACTTATTTGAAAACCATACGGGAGGTGAGGATGAGCCGCCGAGTTGGCTTGCTGTACGGTTTTTTCGGATCAAATCACGGCGATCGGGCAGTTACACGCGGCGCGTTGTCTCAACTCCAGGAGTGGGCATGCGGGGAAGAGATCGTTGTCGTTTCCGGGCAGCTGTCTCAGCTTACCCGTGCCGGCTGGAGTGGGATGCACAAGGCATTTCCGAAGACGAGCCTCGTCCAATTCTCGCAAGCCTTGTCGATGTTCAAGTCGCAGCGAAGCCCACGCGTCGAGATTGTCGAAGCCATTCTGAACTCCGATGCGCTGTTGGATTCATACCTTGAGGCGTCTGGTCTGGTATCATGTTCGCTTGTTGTGTTCGGCGGCGGCGAGCAGTTGTTTTCCTATGGCGATGACAGCGACTGGGTTCTCGCGGGCCGTGTTCTCCCGTTGCTGGCAGCGGCCAAGCGGGGAAAGAAACTCGTGGCGCTGCCGACGACATTTGGCCCATTCAAGACAGAATTTTCAGAGAGACTGATGCGTGCGGTGTTCGAGGCCATGTCAACCCTAGCCACGAGGGAGCCTGCGTCTGCAGAGTTACTCGCCCAGCAATTCGGGCTGGCACCTCCGGTACACCTCGATCCGGCCTATTTCGTGCCGACGAGATCCAAAGCCCGTCGCGCCGGAAGTGCGGCCGCATTGCGCGTCGCCCTTGTCCCCCGCATGGGTGACTTCGGCATGCGCTTGGCCACAGCCCCGGAATCGCAGTGGGCTCGGCAGCAGAGCGAAGTCGGTGGTGGCAGCATCGGAGCCGCAGAACTGTATGCAGACATCGCCAAAAAGCTAACGGCGGGCGGGACCGACGTCACCGTCTTCGTGCAAGCTCATGCGGATGATAAGCTGGTAAGAGCCATTTCTCGGGCCGTCGGCGAAAAAAAGGCACCCGGACGACTGACTACTCAGAGATCACACAGCCTCGAGCAATTCATTCGCGACCTGTCGTTCCACGAGGTCGTCGTCACGTCGCGCTTTCATAGTGCAATCTTTGCCAGCATGATCGGATGCTTGCCTATTGGGATCTATTTCGACGCCCATGGCCACAAAACTCCCGGTTTGTTCTCACTGCTCTCCGCAGACGACCTTGTTTTCAACGCTAAGGATGCTAGTGCCGATGCGATCCTGGAGACGATCGATGCCAACACGACGAGGATGCCGGATCGGCGGTTCGAAATTTGCGCCCGCGTCGACCGCTTGCGCAAAGCTACCGTTGAATACTATCGGGCCGCGTTCGCCCCCTGATGCGAGCATGCCGCCGGAATGGGGCAGCCGCGCTTGTGAGACAGCAGCCAGAAGAAATGTGATTTAAGCCCCACCGATGGGAAATTCATCCGACCGCTGCGGCTTTCACCGAGATGCTTCGGTATATCAAACGGCACCCACCCCTCATGCCGCGACGTAGCCGCCATCGACGTTGTAGTTGGCGCCGGTGACGAACGCGGCGCGATCCGAGCAGAGCCAGCACACCATCTCGGCGATGTCTTGGGGCGTGCCCATGTGGCGCATCGCGGTCGAGCGCAGGATGTCCTCGCCGCGCCGCGCCATCGCGTCCTTGGTCATGTCGGTCTCGATGTAGCCGGGACAGACCGAGTTAACGCGCAGACCCTGCGTCGCGTACTCGATGGCCGCCGTCTTGGTCAGTCCGACGACGCCATGCTTGGCTGCGACATAAGCCGAGGATGTCGGCAGGCCGACGAGGCCGGCGATGGAGGCCGTGTTGACGATGGCGCCGCCGCCTTGCTTCAGCATGACCTCGATCTGGGCCCTCATCGCCAGCCAGACACCCTTGAGGTTGACGGCGATCATGCGGTCGAACGCCTCTTCGGACCAGTCCGCGGTCTTGGCGCCGGAGGCGTTCACCTGGTAGCCGGCAATGCCGGCGTTGTTGAAGGCACAGTCGAGCCGGCCAAAAGCATCGACGGTGCGGCTGACCATGGCGTTGACGTCGGCGGCGCTCGTCACCTCGACCTTCATCGAGATCGCTTGTCCGCCAGCCTTGTTGATCAGCTCGACGGTTTCCTTGGCACCGTCCGCATTGAGATCGGCTACAGCGACGCGCGCGCCCTCCTTGGCGAACAGGACTGCCGTCGCGCGTCCTATTCCGCGCGCGCCACCGGAAATGAGCGCCGTCTTGCCTTCGAGCATGCCTGCCATGGGGTTCCTCCGTCGGATGTTGGTTGCGGGGATCATGCGATGGCGCGGTGCCGGCGGCAATCGCCATGCGCATTGGGACCGCTTCGAGGCAAACGAGCATCGTGGCCTCTTGGGATGCGACGTGATCCGTGCTGAGGTTGGCTCCAAGGTCGACGATCGAGCGACCAGGGACCAGGAGCATTGGAGACGATGCGCATGCGAGGATTTTCTTTCACCATCGGGATGCTGGCGGCCACGATCGGTCTGGGAGTGCCGACGGTGTTGGCACAAAAGCAGGGCGGGACGCTTCGCGTCTACCAACGCGAGAACCCGCCATCGGCCTCGATCCTGGAGGAGGCCACGATATCGACGGCGTTCCCGTTCTCGCCGCTCTTCAACAATCTCGTGAAATACGATCCCCAGAAGCCGAAGGAAGGCACCGACACGATCGTCCCCGAGCTCGCAGAAAGCTGGAATCTCGACGAGACCCGAACCAAGCTGACTTTCAAGCTGAGAACCGGCGTCAAGTGGCACGACCACAAGCCCTTCTCTGCCCAGGACGTGGTCTGCACCTTCGACCTCATCAATGGGAAGGTCGAGGGCACGCGTAAGAGCCCGCGCAAGATCTGGTTCGAGAACGTCGACAAGGTCACGGCCGACACCGAGACGGAGGCGACCTTCCACCTCAAGGCGCCGCAACCGTCGCTTCTGAACCTGCTCGCATCGGGGCTCACGCCGATGTACCCGTGTCATGTCTCGGCGCGCGACATGCGCACCAAGCCGATCGGCACAGGGCCCTTCAAGCTCGACGACTGGAAGAGCAACCAGTCGATCCGGCTCGTCCGCAATCCTGACTATTGGAAGAAAGACCGGCCGTACCTCGATGCGATCGAGTCCCGCATCATCACCAGCCGGTCGACGCGCATTCTGGCCTTCATGGCCGGCGAGTTCGATCTGACGACGGTCGACGACGTGACAATTCCACTATTGAAGGATGTCGCACAGCGCACGCCGCAGGCCGTCTGCAGCCTCAATGCGGCGGGTACTTATGCGAACCTGATGGTCAACCACACGGCGGCGCCGTTCGACAATCCGCAAGTGCGGCTCGCGATGATGCTGACGCTCGACCGCAAATCGTTCACCCAGATCATGGGCGAGGGCAAGCTCGGCATCGGCGGGGCCATGATGCCGTTGCCCGATGGCCGCTGGGGCATGCCGGCAGAGTTTCAGGCTGCACTGCCTGGCTACGCGGAGGACGTCGAAAAGAGCCGCGCTGAAGGGCGAAAGATCGTGGAGGGGCTCGGCTACAGCAAGGACAATCCCCTCAAGATCAAGGTCACGACGCGCTCACTCGACAGCTACAAGGATGCTGCGGTGATCCTGGTCGATCATCTCCGCCACATCCACATCGAGGGGGAACTCGCCGTGGCCGAGTCGAGTGCCTGGTACAACATCATGCAGAAGAAGAACTACACGGTGGCTCTCAACGTGACCGGCGTAGGCGTCGACGATCCGGACGCCAATCTGGTCGAGAATTTCTTGTGCAAGTCTGAGCGCAACTTTACGCGCTACTGCAATCCCGACGTCGACAAGCTGATCGAGGAGCAGTCGCGCGAGGCTGACGTCGAGAAGCGCAAGCAAATCGTATGGACGATCGAGAAGAAGCTGGTCGAGGATGCGGCGCGGCCGGTGATCTATCATTCGCGCGGCGGCACCTGCTGGTATCCGCAGGTGAAGGGGATCGTCCGGCACGACAACTCGATCTACAACCAGTGGCGGTTCGAGGACGTCTGGCTCGACAAGTGAGCGCTCGACGGCTCCCGCTTGAGAGGACCGGGGCGGGCGCCGTCCGCGACTTAGAACTCGATGTGGCGTAGGAAGGCGCCGAGCTGGCGATCCCACAGCGACACCGTTTCCTTGAAGGTCTCGTGGCTGAGGCCTCCGATCATCTGCACGTCCATGCGGATCGCCACAGCCTTGTCCTTGCGCACCACCGCGTAGGCGTAGCGCTTGTTCAGGTTCCACTCGTTGAGGTGCTCGAGGCTGGACTTCTTCGTGGGCTGGAACGCCGAGTCGAAGGTGATGGAGGTGCAATTCGTGCCACCCGAGCAGCCGTAGAAATAGATGCTGTAGCGGGTGCCCTGTGCCCGGGTCGAGATGAGGGGATCGCCCTCGGCATCGGTGCTGATCTGCGTGGCGTAGCCCTCGGCGCGTAGATGTGCGGCGATCTGCTCGGGATCGGCGAAAAAGGTGGCGGGGGCGTCCGCAGAGATCTGCGCCGTGGCCTGGGAGAAGCCCACGCCTTGGGCCTGGGCGTCTGCGATTTGCAAGGCTAACGCAGAGGTCGCGATAACGAGGGCCATAGCGGCCCACGAGCGGAATGTCGTCACGGTACTCTCCTCGACGTGGCAGCGTTTGAGGGCGGGCAACACCTGCGCCCGGTGGATGGGTCAATAATAAACAGTGTTCAAATTATGACGCAATAGAAGACTAACCGGCTCGCAATAACATCCTCGTGACTGCCATCCGTCAAAACCGTGTCGCCCCGAAACCCTTCACCCGGGCAATTGTGCGCCGAACATGAAACTTTCCGGGTCCGATGCGTACCTGCTGATAGGCCCGGAACGGGTGGAACGAGAACGAGGCACACGATGACGACTCGAGTGGCACTTGCAGCCTGGCTGACGGTCGTAGCCTTGTCCCCGGTCGCGGCGGCAGAAGACTTCGCCGGCTGGCCGGTGCTCAAGAGCACCTTTCCGTCGACGGGAGGCGGCGGCATCACGATCAAGGGCTACGATCCCGTGATCAGCGGCGGCAAGTGCCTGACCACCTTCATGGCTGTCGAGGCCGGCGATAACCCGAAAATTTATCCCAACTTCATCGAGTTCGATGCCATCCCGGAAAGCGGCGGCACGCTTTGCAGCAACGGCAAGTGGCGCGCCTTCGATGGCGGCGCCTCGGGCACGACGCCGTTTCGCATCTTCTCCAAGGACGGGGTGTTTCGCGGCAGTCCCTGACGGCCGGTCCCGCGGCGCCTCAGGCACCTGCCCTTTTGGATTGTGAGGATCGCCTGCAAGGCATGGTGCGGAGGGATCTGTGAAAAGGGATTGCTCCGGGCGCCTGCGATGGCATGATCCGCCTCAGCCAGCCACCCACCCGGAAAGTCCTGCTCATGCCCTTCGCGCCCGCCAGCGATATCCTCGCCGAATACACCGTCCTCGACCTGACCCGCGTGCGCTCGGGGCCAACCTGCATCCGCCAGCTCGCCGACTGGGGCGCCAACGTCATCAAGATCGAGGACCCGGAATCGGACAAAGTGGGGCTCGGCGGTCCGCGCTCGGGCTCGGATTTCCAGAATCTCCACCGCAACAAGCGCTCGATCACGCTGAACTTGAAGTCGCCCAAGGGCAAAGAGGTGTTCCTGGCGCTCGCGGCCCGCGCCGACGTCATCGTCGAGAACTACCGGCCAGACGTGAAAAAGCGCCTCGGCATCGATTACGACGCGGTCTCGAAGATCAACCCGCGCATCGTCTATGCGTCCATCTCGGGCTTCGGCCAGGACGGGCCGCTCGCCAAGCGCCCCGGCTTCGACCAGATCGCGCAGGGCATGGGCGGCCTGATGTCGATCACCGGCGAGCCCGGCAAGGGCCCGATGCGCGTCGGCATTCCCATTGCAGACCTGACCGCCGGCATCTTCTGCAGCCAGGGCATTCTGCTGGCGCTGATGGAGCGGCAGAAGTCGGGCAAGGGCCAGTGGGTGCAAACCTCGCTGCTGCAGGCGCAGGTGTTCATGCTCGACTTCCAGGCGACGCGCTGGCTGATGGACCAGGAGGTGCCGCCGCAGGCCGGCAACGACCATCCGACCTCGATCCCGACGGGCGTGTTCAAGACCTCGGACGGCTACATCAACATTGCCGTCGCCGGCCAGAAGATGTGGGAGAAGTTCGCCTCGCTGTTCGACGACGCGGGCTTCAAGGACCCTGATTTCGCCGACGGCAAAGGCCGCTCGAAGAACCGGGCAAAACTCAACGCCCTGATCGAGAAGCACACCGTCAAGAAGCCCGCCGCCTACTGGATCGAGCACTTGAACGCCCACGGCTGCCCTGCCGGCGAGATCAACTCCATCGATCAGGTGTTCGGCCTCGAGCAGGTGCGCCACCTGGGGCTCGCGCAACCGATGAACAGCCAGGAGCGCGGCGCCACCGAGGTGCTCGGCCAGCCGATCCTCATGAGCCGCTCCAAGGCCTCCGTGAAAGTCCCACCCCCGACCCTCGGCCAGCACACCGACGAGGTGCTCGCCGAGATCGGCTACGAGC
>LNDR01000141.1 GCA_001464755.1 Rhizobiales bacterium Ga0077524 | reverse complement strand
CTCCTGCACCTGCAGCGCCAGCCCGTTCATGCCGCGCCGCATGTCGGTGCGCCCGACCGAGAGCCACACGCGCACGCCGGAAGGAACCGGGATCATCGCTTCCTCAGCACGTCGAGAACGCGCTTCAAGGCACGGCCGTCGAAGCTCGATCCGACGCGGATGCGGCAATCGACGCCGACCTCGATCTCGATGGTGTCCGAATGAGCGGGCGCCGGACGCGTAGCGCCCTCTCGCTCCGGCTCTGAGGTTATCGTCACAGGCACGAGCCCGCCCGACGACGACCCTGGGGTCGGCGAACCCGACTTCACCGCCAGCCGGCGCCAGCGGAAGACCTGGTTGGCATTGACGTCGTACTGCCGCGCCACGATCGAGACCGACGATCCAGGCAGGTACGTCGCCGCCACGATCTCGCGCTTCAGCGCCGCTGGCCAGCGCTTGTTCCGACGTCGCTTCGGGCCATTTGTGTCCACATCCGGCATTGTGGGCACTTCCTCACTCGCGTTGATCCAAGACGAGCGTGGAAGACTCAATCAGCGGCCCAGCCCCGACAAGGCGGTGCTCACCGGAGGAAGACTTTCATGCGTGGCCTCTGATGCCTCCAACCTTCATCTTTCAACCGCGTGCGGCGGAGCATATTTGCAGGTGCTCAGTGATCACGCGCCTTGCGACGTGTCCTCGGCAACGACCGTCGGGTGTCCGCTGTCGGAAGTAGTGCGATCGAGGCCAATCGCTTGTCCGCGCGCTGACGACGTGGCCGTCGCGACGTCCGGAATCTCTGCACAGCCACCGTCAACCGTCTGACACAAAACGCTTTTGACCCATACCGCCCTATGACGTCGGCGGAGCTTGCCCCTCCGGCCTCCTTCCGCTTACGATCATCGCGTCAGGAGGAGCCGTCCACAGCATCAGATGCGGAAAAAAAGGCCGCGAAGTGATGATCCGTCGAAGTGTGCTCATTCGGCCTACACACAGCGATTTCTTGCTTAGTTCCCGTCTAATTAAGGAGCCCTACCTCTCGGAAATAGCGCTCGGCTCCTGGGTGAACTGGGATCGGGAGACCGTCGAGTGCTCGTTCGAGTTTGATGCTGGCCCCCGCCCGGTGCGCCTGCGCCAATCGCGGCAACGAGCTGAAGAGGGCCTTTGCGATCTGATAGACTGCTTCGTCCGGGATGTCCGCCCGCGTCACGAGAAAATTTGGCATGCCGACGGCGGGGATGTCCTGCCCCTGCCCGATATAGCTGCCTTTCGGAAGCATGGTCGCTATGAAGGGCGGCCCGAGCTTGGCCACCGTCTCCGCTCCCACTGGGATGAAAAGAACGGGGAAAGCGCTTGTCAAGTCTCGGATCGCGGGTAGGCCGAGGCCCGATGTCTGGAAGGCAGCGTCTATTTTCCGGTTCTTGATGAGGTCGACAGCAATTTCATAAGGTACATATTCGACTTTCCTGAGATCGCCATATGTTAGACCGGACGCCCGGAGGACGCCCCTGGCGTTGAGCTCGGTCCCTGAGCCAGCCGGACCTACTGACACTCTCTTGCCCTTCAGATCAGCCATCGAATACACGCCAGCGCCATCAAGTGTCAGAATGTGGACGATGTTCAAGTGCAAAGCCGCGATTCCGCGCAGACTATCGTATCGTGCCGAGAAACCGGCTTCTACATTCCCTTCCCAGGCCGAGAGCAATACATCGCCTTGAGCGAAAGCAAGCTCTCCCTTCTTTTTATACAAGAGGTGCAAGTTATCTGTGGTGCCTTTCGTGACTTGCACAGATGTTTTGGCGTTGAGTTCAGACTCGGCCAAGATGGTCGACAGGGCGCTCCCGAGTGGATAGAATACGCCACCTATGCTTCCGGCGAGAACATTGACGAACAGCGGTTTCGGCGACAACTGAGCTAGAGTCGAGCCGCAACCGACCGTGGCAATCAGGGCCAGCAAGAAGCCCGGCAAGGTAAATCGGTTAAAAGAGGCGCGCATCAGACAGTTGGATGTATCGGATCGTCTCATTGCATCAGCCCTCGCGCCATCTGCTTGATAACGATATGCTCATAACGAACCGCTCACCGTTCATACTGAGCCTCGCGACCGCCGGCAGCTGCCGCAATCTGACAACCGACGGCAACGTTGATCATTCCTCGCACCATGGAAGCGACAGGGTCGAGGACGATGAGAAGAGGAAGTGCCAACTCGAAGGACAAACCGAACGGTCCCATGACGGCGGCGACCGGCGCCAGGCCAGCGACACCTGCAATGCCGATGGTCGCGAACGATGCCATGAGCGCAAGTGCAGCCATCATCGCGAAGTCGGTCGGGCTGAACGGGCGTTCGAGCAGGTAGCCGATAAACATCGTGGCGGCCATGAAATGAACGATGTTGCCCGACCTGAGTGCTGCAAAGCCAATTGGTATGAATAGATTGCAGGCACTGCGGGACGCTCTGAGGTCGTCAGTCATCGCGGTCAATGCCGACGGAGCACAGACGATTGCGTTCCGCGTAGCAGCTGCAAGCGACAAAGGCGGCAGCAAGCGCGATAGGACCTTGACCGGCGAGACCTTCAATGACGACGCGATTACGGCGATCGAAACGACAATGACGATACCCGCCGATGCGAGGAAAGCCAGCGCCAATGGAGCGAGGACGGCGTAAGTCTGCGGCCCGAGTTGTGCGATCTGGGGGGCAATGAGAGATATCACGCCCAACGGCATGGCGACATTGAACCACTCGAACAGGAGGATACACGTCCGCTGCACATGTCGCAGCACGCCAAATGCGCTCTCGCCTGCCTGCGAGTCTGCGGCGACTAGTCCAATGCCGAAGATGATCGAGAAAACAACGACCTTGAGGCTGTCATTCATCGACAGTGCGGAGAACACATTGGTCGGCAAGATCGAAGTCAGGCCAACGCTGATCTCCGGGGCAGCTTTCATTTCCACTGGTCGCAGTGCGAACTCCACGTCTACGCTGCTCGCCGTTGAGCCAACCAGCCCACCGAGCTGGTCTCGGACGTTGTCGGTGATCGGATAAAGCCTCAGTGCCACCGAGGAAACTGCAATGGTCGTTAGCGTGACCACGGTCAGGCTAACGACGACGCAGATGGCCAGTCGAGCGACCGATCCGATGCCCGTCGTATTGGCGAAGGCCGCTTTCAGTGCAAGCGGTATCGTGGCAAGCAGAAAAGGCAGGATGCAGATCTGAAGCAAGGCCAGATAGAATTCGCCGAAAGGCTTCAGCAGCACGACATGAGGCGACCGGCTCAGCCCGATGGCCAATCCAAGCAGCACGGACACAATCGCCACACTGGGGCGATTGGCGACCTTTGTCAGCACGGACCAGCGCATGGCGTGGTGCTCTATCTGCGAGATGCGGTTAGCAGGGAGGGAAGCGCGAAAAGGCCTTGGCTCTCAGCGATGACGTAGTTCACGAACTGCTGCAGCCTCGTGCAACTGGAGCAGATGGCAATGGAGAGAAGCGAGTGCTGATCTGTCAACACAGCTGATCCAAATCGGACAATTAAAGCGGGCCTAGTGAGCAAAACACGCCGGATTTCGAATTCATCTCGGTAAACCGCATCGACGCGGCCGTTGGCCAACGCATCAATCGAGTCGTCCCAAGTCTGCATCTCCACGAGTTGCGCGTTCGGGAAATTCCGCAGACCGAAGTCGACGTAGGAGCTCTGGGAAATGACCGCGAGGCTGCCACCAAACCTGCGCAGGGCATCCTCGGTCGTTCTGCCGACCGCCTCATTGCCGACGTGAACGCGATCGAACAGCAGGGCTTGCCTCACCGTGAGGTACGGATCGGAGAAGCGAACGCGCAGGATGCGTCTCGGTGTCTGAGAGAGCTTGCTGATACCGATATCCGTCCGGCCACTCGCGATCGAGTCCACGACCGCTTCGAAGGTCGGATGGTCATCAACGTAGTCGACGCCCACCTTCAACAATTGCCCGATGCTCCGGGCAAGCACAATTTCCGGTCCCTCCAGCTCGCCCTCCCGGTTTCGCCATCTGAAGCCGGGTAGGTCGAACTTGGTTATTGCGACGCGCAGGATGCCGCGTGAGACGATCGTGTCACTGTCCCGCAGCGCAAGGGAAGGGTTGTCGCTGAACGGGCTCTGTGCGTAAGCCGCGTCTGCAATTGTCCTCAGCAGGCTTAGCGAGAACAATAGCAGCCAGGCAGCCCTCTTGAGCGTACCCACGTGGCACTGCATCGTGCCAACTCGATAGCCTCGCCGGTCAGTCGTCATGTTGGGCGGTCCTCTCGAGTATGAGGTGTAGCCGCACGCCCTCCCCCGCAAAGAGTGCTGACAGCGATCAAGAGCATTGGGGATAGAGGGGCCGATCTTCTAAACGAGTGATAGCAGAGAGCCGCAACATCGACGTGTCGTCTGGCGCAAAGCGTCTTGCGCCAGGTGCAACATCCGATCAGTCGCCCGGCGTCTTCTGGCGCCTCGAGCGTTTCGACCGAACATCGCTCGGGGCGCAACCAAAGTGACGCCTGAATGCCCGGTAGAACGTCGACAGGTCGCGAAAGCCCACATCCAAAGCAATGTCGAGAATGCGACGGTCAGACTTGCCGGTGGATCGCAGCAGAGCCATCGCCCGCCGAACGCGGGCAACGGAGAGCTCATCCGACAACGTTGTGCCATGTCGCTGCATGACATGTTGCACGGATCGAGCGGATAGGCCGAGCTTCCCGCCGATGCTTTCTGCGGACAGCGTCGGATCATGCGCAAGGCGACTGATGATGTCACGAGCAGCCAACAGCCGAGCGTGCGCTGCACCATCGCTATCCTCGCCAGCCCGATCCAAGTTGCGCCCGCCCAGTGCAAGCACGAGGAGGTCGGCCATGTGTCGAGCCACGAGCAGGCCGACGTCCGGATTGGTTACGACATCGAGCTTCATCTGCAAGCGCAGGTACTGCATCAGCAGGCGCAAAGCGTCCGAACCCGGGTCGAGCGCGCGCCCCGTAATGGCGCCGATGTCGAGGCCCGCGCGCTGCACGGATGCTCGGTCCACATAGAAGGCAAGCGCGGCGCCGTTCCGCTTGCCAAACGTGTGATAGGGCTCGGTCAGGTCGAGCAGGGTGGCGCCGCCCCTGTGAAGTGTCGTCGAACGGCCGAGTTGTTGGCTGCCGAGCACGCCGTCGCTGCGATTGGCGAAGAAAAGCAAGCTATTCTGACCGTCAGTCGCTATATGCTCGCGCCGGCGCGAAACGGTGATGGCGTTGGCCTCGGCGGTTGTCAGCACCATCGAACCGATGATCCGCGTCTCGCAATGGCCGTAGAACCTGTCCGGATCCGGGCAGCTGACGTCATACTTCACGGTTGAGCCCGTGAGGCCTTCGCACCAGCGCCGAGCCATCTGCTCGCGCGATAGATCCGGCGGCATGTCGGAGCTGCTGACGACGAATCTGGTCAACGGAGTTTCCAATCATGAGCGGCAACAGACGCACCGGCGGCGGTAGTGAATTGCTCGCCTGCTTCTAGTTGCTAAAGCTGGTTCATGCCTCCGAGTTGCAGTCGTCAGCGAAGCCCTACTCGCGGCAGGATCAGACGTGAGTATATGACCGGACATCGCGCATTCATCGTCCATTTGGATGATGAGACCGATGACCAAATAGATACGGCCGTCAAGCCGTTACGGTAATTTGGCAGCTCGACGCCGGCTGGCGGACATACGACTCGGTCGGCAGGTCGCTCTAGCGCAAGTCCCGCAGATCATCGGTTTGAGGCACGTCGCAACACCGATGTTGCGCATCGGCACCGAGCCCTCTCCGGTGTCAACCGCGACGGTCCCTGTCTGCCTCAGACCGTCAGCTATCCTACCGAGCAGCTGCCGAACCGCAAGTCCCGGCTTGTTCGATCGGTGACGGTGAGTATTGGCCGTGCGCCCCGAGGGCGCGAACCATCAGTGAGGGAGGATCTCACACAGACAATTGTCGATTGGTCTGGAAGCTGGCGAGCGGCTCGGTCGGGTAACTGGCGGAGGCGGAGCCTCGCGACATGGGCGGCCTTTGGGTCGTCTGCGATCCGGCGGGCCGTAACGCGTGTGAAGCCCGAGCAGGCCTCGTAAAGACCAATGCGGATGCCGACTCTCCGGCCATATGGAGGAAGGCAGCACGAGCGGGGAAGCAATCGACACGAGCACCCGCTCGATCCGCCGGGGTAGTGGGCACGGCACGTCGGAAAAGGTGGTTCGTGGTTACAGGGGGAGACCCGTCGCTCACGAGGGTAGCGACGGGGTCGTAGTAGTGCGGAAGCCGGGTAACTCCGGTGGAGCGAAGGGCCCCGACTTCCGGCATGCTTTTCAAGATGGTGAGGGGAAGGTGATTGGCGATGAGCCTGGCAACACCTGAAAAGATCCGGAGCCTTCAGCGAAAGCTGTACCGCAAGGCGAAGGCGGAGCCCGCTTTTCGCTTCTACGTTCTGTACGACAAGGTCTGCCGCGCCGACATTCTCGAACACGCCTACAAGCTTGCCTGCGCCAATGCAGGTGCGCCGGGCGTGGACGGCGTGACGTTCGCGGTGATCGAGGAGTCAGGCGTCGAAGCGTGGCTGGCGGGCTTGCGTGAGGAACTGGTCTCGAAGACGTACCGGCCCGCTCCGGTGCGGCGCGTGATGATCCCGAAAGCGAATGGCGATGGCGAGCGTCCGCTCGGCATTCCGACCATTCGT
>LNDR01000140.1 GCA_001464755.1 Rhizobiales bacterium Ga0077524 | reverse complement strand
ACCCATTTCTCAACACGCTCGATCACTACCGATTTTCGCGGCGCGGCCGAACTTCCACCTCAACGATCCGACTCGCGGCACGATGGGTCCCGGTGACAAGCACCGGGATGACACTCGCTTCCAGCGGTTTCGGCTACGGCGCCTCGTTGGAGAAGATGATCGTCCCCGAGGCGGCGAACATGCCGCCGACGCCGTGGCAGACGGAGGTCTTGGCGCCTTTCACCTGCGCAGCGGCCGTGCCACGCATCTGGCGAACGCTCTCCTGCAGGGCGTACATGCCGTACATGCCGGAGTGCATGTAGGAGAGGCCGCCGCCGTTGGTGTTGCAGGGCAGTTTGCCGCCGATGGCGGTGTGGCGCTCGCCGATGAAGGCCGCCGCCTCGCCGCGCCCGACAAAGCCCAGATCCTCGAGCCCGTAGAGCGGCAGATGCGCGAAGGCGTCGTAGATCATCAGGTGATCGACGTCGGAGTGCTTGATGCCGGCCTCCTCGAAGGCCTTCTTGCCGGAGACACGGAAGGCGCTCGACGATGTGAAATCGGCCATCTGCGAGATCATCGGGCCTTCGACCGATTCACCCGTGCCGAGAATGTAGACGGGCTTCGTCGGGAAATCCTTGGCGCGCTCGGCCGAGGTGAGGATCAACGCGCCGCCGCCGTCGGTGACGAGGCAGCACATCAGGATGCGGAACGGATAAGCGATCATACGCGAGGCCAGCACGTCGGCGACCGTGATCGGGTCCTTGAACGTGGCGCGGGGATTCTTCGCCGCCCATTCGCGCTGGACGACAGCCACCATTGCAAGCTGCTCCTGCGTGATGCCGTAGGTCTTGAGGTAGCGCATCACGGGGATGGTGAACATGGTCGGCGGGCCGAAGACGCCGTAGGGCGCCTCGAACTGGCCGGCGAGGCTGTCCGGATAGGGCGGGCGCGGCGTCGGCGCGATGCGGGACTTGCCGCTTTCGCCGTGCGTGATGAGCACGGTCTTGCACAAGCCTTCGTTGATGGCCGCCGCAGCGTGGCGGACGTGCAGCATGAACGAGCAGCCGCCCACCGCCGTGCCGTCGGCCCACGACGGCGTGATGCCGAGGTATTGCGCCAGCGCCATCGGCGTCTCGCCGGCGGTGGCGACACCGTCGATGTCGGAGGGCTTGAGGCCGCAGTCCTGCATGGCATTGAGGGCCGCATCAGCATGGAGCTGGATCTGGCTCATGCCGGGGATGACGCCAAGTTCGGTGGTTTCCGCTGCGCCGACAACGGCGACTGATTTCTGTTTCATGGGAAGACTCCGATGACAGAGTGAATGGTGTCATCCCGGGGCTTGTCCCCGGGACCCATGGTGCCGCGCACTCGAGGAGACGGACGTAGATCGCCACGTGAACCAGACCGCGGCATTCGAGCAAGCAGAGGAATGGGTCCCGGGCATAAAGCCCGGGATGACAAGCAAGGATTAAGCGCCGGCCGGCTTGAACATCGGCAGCGAGATGTTGTCGTTCTGCTTCTCGAAGGTGACTTCGAGATCCATATCGAGTTGCAGCGCCTCGGGCGTCTGCGGGCAGCCGACGATGTTGGTCATCATGCGCGGGCCTTCGGCCAGCTCGACCACGGCGATGGCGTAGCCAGGATCGAAGCCCGGCGAGGGACGTGCGTGGATCACGTAGGAGTGGAGCTTGCCCTTGCCGGAGGCCTTCACGACCTTGACCGAGCGCGAGCCGCACTTCGGACAGAACGGGCGCGGGGGGAAATAGGTGTGGCTGCAGTCGTTGCAGGATTGCAGGCGCAGCTCGCCAGCCGCGGCGCCGTCCCAATAGTGCTTCGTCTCGGGCGTCGGCTTCGGCAGCGGACGTTTTCCTTCGGCCACGGGCTCCTCCTTTTTTTCGATTGGGTCGGAGACAATGTTGCGCTGGATCTCGGCGCGGAGCAATGGACTCTGCGAGGTGAGCCCGCGAGGCGACTGGGAGCAGAGACGCACAGTCTTCGCACAGGCAGTCCCCAGCCTATGCACAGGCGCGAATCGGCTAAGCTCGGCCCGGGCACGGCACGGCACGGCACCAGGCGGTAGATCGGAGCGCCGACGATGGACTATCGCGAGATCGACAGGCTCAAGAAATCCCCCGACGCGTTCAGATCGATCGCACAGTTTCTGTTGCGGCTTTCCGATGCTGCATGGACGGAATGGGAGCTGGACTTTCTGGAGAGCGTTACACAACGCGAACTCGACCCCGGTCCCTCGACGCGACAGTGCGAGGTTCTGTTGGATCTGCGCGACTGCGTGACGTTCCACTCCAAGATCGCAGGCTTCGACGTCCGCACGATGATCGACCGAACATGGCAAGCCCGATGCGATCTCGGCGAAGAGGACGAGCAGTTCGTCGAGGCGCTGCACGCCTCGGGAGCCTCTGCCATTCGGCGTCGTGCCCTCAGACGGCTCCTCGGCTGCGCACGCCAAGTCGACGTCATCCAGAGCCCGCTCCGCCTCTAGCGCGGCAGCCAGACCATGTCGGGTCTTGAAAGGGCAAAGCGCTCGACCCGACCTACGAGGCTTCATCCACGAAGGCTCCATCGGTCGACACGCGGCTTTGAAAGTGGTCGCACGGCTGCCTTCCTCGCGACACCCGAATCAGTCGATAAGTGGTGCATGCAATCGATGCGCGGCACCCGATCGGAGAGGCAGCCATGACCCAGCGGACAAGCGAGCGCCGCCGCAAGGCGAGCCACCCGGACGAGAGCGCGACGGGAGACGGCAACGCGGCCCAGTCAGCGACGAAGGCTGCTGTCGCGCCGAAGCGGGCGGGCCGCGCGGCCACGGCGAAGCCGGGGTTCGAGAAGAAGGTGATCGCGCTCGTTTATGATTTCGACGGCACGCTCAGCCCGAAGCCCATGCAAGAGTACACCTTCCTGCCGAAGATCGGCGAGGATCCGAAGGCGTTCTGGGCGGAGTCGAACAAGCTCGCCAAAGAGCAGGGCGCCGACAGCCTGATCACCTACATGCACCTGATGTACAAGAAGGCGAAGGCGGCGAACGTGCGCATCGACCGCGAGGATCTGGTGGCGCTCGGTCGCGACGTGGAGCTGTTCCCGGGCGTCGAGGGATGGTTCGACGAGATCTCGGAATATGTGCGGATCGCGGCCGAGACGCATGGCATCGAGCTGCGGCATTATCTCGTGTCGTCGGGGCTGACGGAGATCATTGAGGGGACACGCATCTATCCGCGGTTCCACAACGTGTTTGCATCGGAATACTGGTTCGACGCCTACGACCTGCCCTATCCGAAGCGGGTGATCACCGACACGGGCAAGACGCAGTATCTGTTCCGCATCAACAAGGGCGTCGAGAACCTGGGCGACAGCATCAACGACCACATGCCGGAAGGCACGCGGCCGATCCCGTTCTCGAACATGATCTATTTCGGCGATGGCGATACGGACGTGCCGTCGATGGCGGTGATG
>LNDR01000139.1 GCA_001464755.1 Rhizobiales bacterium Ga0077524 | reverse complement strand
GCCGGCCGCTGCGATTTCTTCGCGCAGGCGGATTACCGGCGCGGGTCGGATCTGTTTCGGCGGACGTGCTTGTTGCTGGACCGGATACTGGCGGACATTCGGGTGCGGGAGGAGATGTGGCGGTTGGAGAAGGGGGTGAGGTGATGCTGCCGACCGGATGCGGGGCGGAGGAGGGCGTTGCAGCGCTGACAGCCGTCCCACACCCACCGATGTCATCCCGGTGCTTGTCACCGGGACCCATCGCGCCGCAAGCTCTGTCCATTGAACAGTACCGAGGCTTTGCAGCCGATCCTTCGCCAATCACTCCCGCGCAGCATCCCATTAAAACGCTCCGAGCAAGTTGAGAAATGGGTCCCGGTGACAAGCACCGGGATGACAACGAGCGAGTTGCGAGCGCGGTGGATCGGGGCTGGTTTGCGGAG
>LNDR01000138.1 GCA_001464755.1 Rhizobiales bacterium Ga0077524 | reverse complement strand
GGCTCACGTCTTCCGGGCACAGGAGTATGGCTGGTTGAACTCGCACGAAGTTTTCAGCATTTGTCGCCGCTGCCACAGGCCGAGCATTTTTCTTATCAAAATGACTTTGAACGGTCGGGAAAACGCCCGGAAGCGCAGTGAAGAAATTTCCTAAAATCCCAACGCGATCATGAGCGTGAAGACGAGCCTGAATGACGTGTTCGAGGTCGACCGCTATATTGGCTTGCGGGATAATGTGTCCAGTTCACCGCCTGAGCACTTGCCGCAGGAAATTGAAGCCGCCTACAAAGAAGGAGCGGCATGTTACAGCATCGGCTGCTATAATGCGGCGGGCACGATGTTCCGCCTTTGCTTGGATTTTGCCAGCACTCCATTGTTGCCAGATGCCAACAATACCGCGGTCAAGCAGCCGACCAAGTACCAGCGATTTAATCTCGGGGCGCGGCTGGCTTGGCTTTTTCATGAGGCCATCCTGCCTGCCGCGCTCAAGGATTTGGCGTCTTGCATCCGGGAAGATGGTAACGACGGTGCCCACGCCGGAACGTTAACCAAAGCCGAGGCCGACGACATCCTCGATTTCACGTCCGTATTGCTGGAACGGCTTTTCACGGAACCGAAGAAGCTCGAGTTGGCCGAGAAACGGCGCTTGCAACGGCGAAAGCCGACAGCCTGACGATTGCGGACATAGCCTGTCATGGCCCCGATAGACGAGACAGTTTCGGGGCGGGGCACGGACTGCTCGGCTACGGCAAGACCTCCTCCAGCTGCAGACATCATCGCCAGCGCACGCTACCGGAAGAACGTCATTACCGACGAATGTCCGCTTCTGTATAATTCCGTCTCTATCTATACGCTCCGCCACAATCCCTTCCCTACCCCCGATAATGCGCGTACTGCCCCTTCGGCTGATACTGCTCCAAATACTGGGGCACGATCGACGAGATGGCGTGGGGGGCGGTGATACCGAGGGCGGCGAGGGTGCGGCCTTCTTTCTGGGCGGCGTCGCTGACGACGTTGTCGGATTTGAGCATGCGCACCTGATCGGTGGTGATCGGGCGCAGGCCGGACGGCAGAATGCACGATGCCGCGCCGACGAGGGACGCCATCCAGAACGGCATCGGCATCATGGCGCGGTCGCGGCCGGCATACTGCTGCGTGCGCTCGATGAGGCGGCGGAATGTCTGCACCTCGGGTCCGCCGAGTTCATAGACGGTGCCGGGCTTAGCCTTGCCCTCGGCCGCCGCGACGATGGCGGACGCGACGTCACCGACGTAGACCGGCTGGAATTTGGTGCGGCCACCGCCGACGAGCGGAAGCATCGGCCCTTGGGCAGCCATCGCAGCGAAGCGGTTGAAGAACTCGTCCTCGGGTCCGAAGATGATCGAAGGGCGCAGGATGATCGCCTCGGGAAACTCGGCCAGCACGGCGGCCTCGCCCGCGGCCTTGGTGCGGCCGTAGCGGCCGGCCGAGTCGCGATCGGCGCCAATGGCGGAGACATGTACGAACTGGTCGGCGCCGGCAGCTTTGGCGGCCTTTGCTACGGCGCGGGCTCCTTCGACATGCACGGCCTCGAACGATTGGCGTCCTGCGGAGACCAGCACGCCAACCAGGTTGACGACAACGCGCGCTCCGTCGACAGCGCGGGCGACCGACGCTGGATAGCGGAGGTTCGCCTGCACGGCCATGATCTGGCCGACGCCGCCCATGGGTTGCAGATGCCCGGCGAGATCGGGGCGGCGGACGGCGGCGCGGACGCGCCAACCTTTTCGCGCAAAGGCGCGGACGGTGTGGCGCCCAACGAATCCGGAGCCGCCGAACACCGTCGCCAGCGCACCCTGCTCCCACGTATCCGCCATTGCGTGCCGCTCCCGACCGTCGTCTCGTTCGATGATACGAGATGAATACAGCGGGACCGCTGCCCCCTCAAGGGCGCGCCTCGGCGCACCCTCGCAGACATGGAAGGCCGGCCTGATCCCAGACGGGGTCGCCGCTGCGCATCTCGCAATTGACATTTGGCCAGCCGGGCCCTAGGTGTCGCGGCTCAAGCCCAGATGGCGGAATTGGTAGACGCACCAGTTTCAGGTACTGGCGCCGCGAGGCGTGGAGGTTCGAGTCCTCTTCTGGGCACCAACTTTGACATCGGTTGGCAGTTCGTTGGCGTGGTAGCCAGGGGCGATACGCGGGTGAGTGAACTCGCGGGATAGCGCGCCTTAGTCGCCGCAGGGCATCGCGGATTCGGCCATAAAGTGTACTTTCACTCTTCGTCTTCCGTTGCAGGGCGGGGCTGTGCGATGGACAGGCTCTGGCCAGTGCAGCTTTCGACCCCTGCATGAAATTTGTTCGTCCGACACCCATCCCGCTTTCGCAGCGCTGCATCATTATGGTCGTGCTCAGCGGAACTCGCGTGGGCGGGAACCTGTCGGCCGGCGAGGCGAACGCTTCCGGCCAGTTCATGGCACTCTCTTCCGACCGGAGACACGCGAATGTTCATCCTCGACGCGAAGGTCCTACTCTTTCTGCAGGTCGTCGTGGTCGTTGGCTTGCCCCT
>LNDR01000137.1 GCA_001464755.1 Rhizobiales bacterium Ga0077524 | reverse complement strand
GTGACAGACCCGAGACGATGCCGCTCGTCACGGTCTGACCGACGCCGAAGGGGTTGCCGATGGCGAGGACCTGGTCGCCGACCTCGAGCTCGTCCGAACTCTCGAATTGGAGATAAGGGAAATTGCCGTCGCCGCCTTCGATTTTCAGAACGGCGATGTCCGTCTTCTCATCCTGAAGGATGACTTTGGCATCGAACTCGCGCTTGTCGGCGAGCACGAGACGGATCTCGGCCTTGCCGCCGATTTTTATCACGTGGGTATTGGTGACGACGACGCCATCGGGAGAGACGATGACGCCGGAGCCGAGGGACGATTGGGCGCGCTCGGCCGGCATGCCGAAGCGCTCGCCGAAGAACTGGCGGAACAGCGGATCGTCGAACGGCGATCTCACCTGGACTTGACCACGCACGTAGACGTTGACGACGGCGGGCGCCGTCCGCTTGACAATCGGTGCGAACGAGTAGTGAACGGCTTCGCGCGATGGCGGGACTTCGCGGCGCTGGGCGTGCGCGGGGATGGTAGTGCTGGCTATCCCGGCCAACATGAGCGCGGATAGAGTTGTCAGAGCCGACACGTGCATCGAAGGCATCATCATTGTTTCCGTCCGGGCGATGCCTCTAGCTTGGCCGGAGCCAGCCAGGACTTCTGATTGCCGATAACCCAATTCCGAATTACCTTGCAAGGCGTTGGAATGTGCATGACCGCGAGTGTCCAGCTTTTGCATGGGGCGACGGATGGACATCGTCGACCTTTCTGCGCGAGCAGAGAGCGCGGGGAGGGCAACGCGACCCGAATGGGCGTTACTCATTATCCGCGCTTAACCGCATAGCCCTGGGGGACTGATGAAACCTAAAATTGCCAATCTCGTCAAGCATTCACTTCGTCACTTGGGGCTGGGAAAATCTATCGATTCGGCCAATTCAGGACCGGGACCGATGGAGCAGGGTGTCTTCGAATCAACCCATCCATCAGGGCATTATTATTCAGCATATCCGTCTTTGGCGGAGATCGAGCAGGACGCCGATCGCTTTTTCTTGCCATCGCCTCCGCGGGATCTTCCCGGCATCGACATGCGTGAGGAGGCTCAAGTCGAGCTATGTAAGGTGCTCGCGCCATTGTCGAAGATCGAAGTTCCGCTCCACCGCACGCCTGGTTGGCGGTATTATTTGACCAACAGCTACTTCATCGCTCTCGATTTCAGAATTCTGGCCGCAATGATGCGGCAATTGGCCCCGCGCCGCATTATCGAGATCGGTTCGGGATTCAGCTCCGCAGCCATGCTCGACGTAATCGAGAAATATTCCCTTCCGACGTCGATGACCTGTATCGAGCCTTATCCAGACCGTCTCTACGAACTCATTGGACAACCTCCGCATGAGAGATGCGTTGTCCTGGAGAAGATGGTGCAGAAAGTCGATATAGGGATGTTCGACGAATTGGAGGCTGGCGATATTCTATTCGTAGACTCGTCCCATGTCTCCAAAATAGGAAGTGATGTCAATCACATAATGTTCAACATCCTTCCGAGACTCAAGCCCGGAGTCGTGATTCATTTTCATGATATTCTTTATCCGTTCGAATATCCGCGGGATTGGGTGACGAGAGGGTTCGGTTGGAACGAGGCTTACATGCTGCGGTCGTTCCTGCAGTTCAACTCCTCCTTCGAGATCATGTTCTACACGTCGTTCATGGCCACGTTTCAGCCGGCGCTGATGCGTGAGTCGTTTCCCGACGGACACGTCAGTGGAGGGATTTACCTGCGGCGAACGCGTTGAGCAAGCCGGCATCCGTCGTCGTCCCGGGCTCACGACCGATGCCGTATCGGCTCTGCCGGCCGAAGCGGCGATGGCCACGCTATTGGCGGCCTTTACGGGCCTCGTCGGCGCGCA
This sequence comes from Rhizobiales bacterium Ga0077524, assembly GCA_001464755.1. GTDB lineage: Bacteria > Pseudomonadota > Alphaproteobacteria > Rhizobiales > Hyphomicrobiaceae. The sequence goes on along the minus strand of LNDR01000137.1, from coordinate 4,759 downwards.
TCGGCATGGCGTCTATCGTTCGAAACAGGGTCTGTGCCGGAAACGGTTTCGACGAGGTCAGCTTGACGCCGCCGTCCTTGCCGACGAGGACGGCTTTGAACTCCTCTGCTGCGACGCCGTACCGCTGGCGCAGCGCATCGGCAGACATGCGCGGCGGAGGTGCGAGATCGGCCGAAACGGTCGTGCCCGTCACGTAGACGATGACCATCTGTCGGTCGATGAATGCGGGGCGCAGGCTGGCCACGATCTGGCGCTGTCGGGCGAGCCCTGCATCGGCGGCGGAAGCGGCAAAGATCACCAGGGGCCGATACTTCCATTTGTAGTCGGACATGGCAGCCGCCCCGGTGACGGGTGCAACCGAGGCGATCGCCGCAAGCAGGCCTAGGGTCATCGATCGAGGGGCCATCACAGTCTCCGTTGTCAGGTGAAACGTAGGAGACGGCGAGCAGATCACCAACGCCTTGTCGTCAGAGTGACCATTTGCGCACGCGGCAAGGTGTGAGTGACGTCGCAGAGATACCGGCGCTTGCAGGCGGGCCAACGCTCCGCTACCGCTCGCGCCATGAAGCTCTATCGCGCCTTTGCCACCGTCGGCGGACTGACGCTCGTCAGCCGGGTCCTGGGTTTCCTGCGCGACATCGCGCTGGCGGCCATCATTGGAGCGGGACCCATCGCAGAGGCGTTCGTCGTCGCCTTCCGGTTCCCGAACCTGTTCCGGCGCTGGTTCGGCGAGGGCGCGTTCAATGCGGCGTTCGTGCCGCTGTTCGCGAAGCGGTTGGAAGGCGAGGGTAAGGACGCGGCGCGGATGCTCGCCTCACAAGCCATGTCGGGGCTTGCGTTGGTGCTGCTCGTTTTTTCGGCCATGGCGATGATCGCGATGCCATGGGCGATGTACGTCCTCGCTCCGGGATTTGTCGACGAGCCGGACAAATTCGACCTCGCCGTTGCAATGAGCCGGATCGCGTTTCCGTACCTGCTCTGCATGTCGCTGGTGGCGCTGCTCTCGGGTGTGCTCAACTCGGTCGGACGGTTCGCGGAGAGCGCAGCCGTGTCGATCGTGCTCAATCTGACCCTGATGGCTGCCATCGCGGTGGCGCTGGGGTTGGGCTACGGCAACGACGCGCGGACGGGCATCGTGCTCGCCTGGGGCGTTTTCGCCGCCGGTCTCCTGCAGTTGCTCGTGCTCGTGTGGGGTGCCTGGGGCGCCGGGTTGCTGCCGCGCCCCGTCCGGCCGGTGTGGTCCGACGACATGCGCCGGCTGGTACGCCTCGGCATTCCCGGCGCCATTGCGGGCGGAGCGACGCAGATCAACATCGTGATCGGGGGCATGATCGCCTCGCTGCAGACGGGGGCGGTCGCCTGGCTCTATTACGCCGATCGTCTCTATGAGCTGCCGCTCGCCATCATCGGCATCGCCATTGGTGTGGTGTTGCTGCCGGATATCTCGCGCCATCTCAGAGCCGGGGACGAGGCGGCCGTGATGGATGCGCAGAACAGGGCACTCGAGCTGTCGATGCTGCTGACGATCCCGGCGGCGGTGGCACTGGCGGTCGTGCCGGGGCCGATCGTATCGGTGCTGTTCGAGCGCGGCAAGTTTACGATCGACGATACGCGGGCGGTGTCGGCGGTCTTGGCGATCTTTGCGCTCGGATTACCGGCGTTCGTGCTCCAGAAGGTGTTCCAGCCGGGCTACTTCGCGCGTGAGGATACCAAGACGCCGATGCGGTTCACGGCGTGGAGCCTCGGTGTGAACACCGTGGGCTCGCTCGGGCTATTCTTCTTGTTTCCACGGCTTGGCCTATCACCGCATCTCGGCATTGCGGTGGCGACGGTGGTCGGCGGGTGGCTCAACGCGGGGCTTCTCTACCGTGGTCTCGTCCAGCGCGATCATTTCAGGGCCGATCGCCGGCTGCGACTGGCGTTGCCCTTGATCGTGCTGGCGAGCGCGGTGATGGGGCTGGCACTGGTGGCTGGCACCTATCAGTTGAGCCCCTGGCTGGCCACCGGGCAGCCGCTTGGCAGGCGGGCGGTGGCACTCGGTGCTTCTGACAGGAGCGGTCAAGCCCGCGCAACTCTCCGGGGTGCTGCGCCGGCGGTCGTGACGCTTTTTCCTTCGGAACAATAGAGGCGCACCACGGTTGCTCGTTGGGTAGCAACCGGCAGCCATCCATGACGAGCACACCCGATCCGAAAGATGATCCCGAGCATATCCCCGTCGAGAAGCGGCTGTCCGGCGATTTCGGCTCACCGCTCGAGGTGCTCGCGGCGCATGCGATCAGGGCCGAGCAGAAGCGCGAGATTCTCTCGGTCTGGCTTGGCGACATCGCAAAGCAGCCCCACTCCGCCGAGACGTCCGCCATCCGCGAGAGCATCCTGGAGGCCATGGCAAGCCTGGAGAAATCCGATGAAAGCACTTAGAGCCGCATCGTTGCCGGCCTTGGGAGCCGTTCTGGCGTTTCTATCCGTCGGCGCTGCCGAAGCGGCCGAGCCCATCGCCAACATTGGGACGCTCACTTGCGTAGCTTCCCCCGGCGAGAAGGAGCAGCTGGGCCCCGAGCGAGCACTGAGTTGCACGTTCGAGCCCTTGAAGGGGCCGAAGGCTCAACTCAAAGGTGTCGTGAAGCAGATCGGCGCACAGATGCCGGGTGATGCGAACATCGTGCTCGCGTGGTCCGTGCTCGGACCCGAGATCGGGGGCCCGGCACGCCAGCTCGAGGGCCGCTACCTTGGTGCGATCGGCGAGGGCCGGGGCGTCAACGCGACGGGGCTCGTCGGCGGCGAAAGTGGCAGCATCGCGCTGCGCCCGCTGACCCTCGATCCGAACATCGGCGAGAACGCCACGTTGACTGTGCTCGAGTTGCAGCTTTCGGCCATGAAAGCCTGATCAGGGCCGCGTATTGCGCTTCAAGTCGGCCGTGTCGTCCCACATCAGGAAGTCGGGACCAAGCGAGCGGATATCAGGCGCGCCCATGTTGCCCATGACGAGGTCAACCTCGTTTTTAAGGATGTTAATCGCGTGGCCGGCCATCGGCTCGCCGCCGATCGCGACGCCGTAGAGCGTCATGCGCCCGACGAAGCAGAACTTGGCTCCGAGACACATGGCCGTCACGACGTCGGAGCCGCGGCGGATACCGCTGTCGAGCATCAGCGTCATCTTGTCGCCGACGGCATCGCGAATGGCGGGCAGCACCTCGACCGGCGAGGGCGCGCGGTCGAGCTGACGGGCACCGTGGTTCGAGACCATGAGGCCGTCGACGCCGATCTTGTGGGCGCGCTCGGCGTCGGCTGGATGCATGACGCCCTTCAAAACCATTTTGCGCGGCCAAAGCTCGCGGAACTTCTCGATGTCGGACCAATCGAGCGGTGGCGTCGTTTGAGTGGCCTGGAAGGCGGCGACCTTCTCGGCATCGTTCTCGGCGCCCGGGCCGGCATACTTGGCCCAGTTCGAAAGCATCGGGGTGCCGCCGCCATTCTTGTAGTAGTTCATCAGCCAGCCCGGATGGGTGGCGGCCTCCATCAGCACGTGCAGCGGCATTTTCAGCGGGCGTGCCATGCCGTTGCGCTTGTTGCGCTCGCGATTGGAGTGGACAGGCACGTCGACCGTGATGACCAGCGTCGAGAGACCGGCGTCCTTGGCCCGCTTGATCATGTCGTAGGAGATGGTTTTGTCCTTGGCCGTGTACATCTGATACCAGCCGTGGTCTGGCGCGACCTTGGCGAGGTTTTCGATGGTGTCGGTCGAGGCGCCAGACATGATGAACGGCACGTTGGCCTTGCGTGCGGCGGCGGCCAGCATGAGGTCGGCGCCGGGGCGGAAGAGGGCGGCGCCACCTGTCGGTGCGATGCCCACGGGTTGGGAGTAGGTGCGCCCAAATAGTTCGGTCGTCTGCGTGCGCTTCGAGACGTCGACCATGTAGCGCGGCACGATGCGATGGCGCTCGAAGCCCCAGTTGTTGCGCTCGAGGCCGATCTCGTCGTCCAAGCCCCCTTCGATGAAATCGAAGGCGATCTTGGGCAGGCGGCGCTTGGCAGCGCGGCGCAGGTCGTCATAGTTAAGAAGCTGGGACATGGCGTTTCGGGTTCCCCGGAGACTCTTCGGCGTGGGCGCCGTCGCTGGCGCGCTGTTCCGGGGAGCTAGGGTGCCGTCCGAAGCGTCGACTGGCAAGCGGGATGTTGCGGGATGGGCGGGTTGGTTAGCGCAAGAGGTAGAGCCGAACTGCGCTCACTGTCAGCAGGACCCCACGACGACGAAGCAGGAGCGCACGGGATGCGAGACATAGCGTTGGCAAAAATTGAATAGGTCAATTTTGTCACACTCAAGGACGTTTTTCATTAAAACGTTGTCTTATCACCAGAAGTTCCTGCGACACGGTGCGCGAGCCTGCTTAGGCAGCTATCGCTACCAAATTCCGGCCCTGGTGGCAGCTATTCTGCTCTGGACCGCTGGCCACACGGTGCACCTCCTGTTCTCGTCCGACTGACGAAAGGGTTGCATCTAGGTCGAAGTGGGCGTCGCAACGCCTTCTTCGACCGCCATCTGAGGCGCCAAGGTATAACCTCGGCGCCTCATTCTTTTTTGTCACCCTCAGTGATGGGGGGGACAAACTGATCGGCGAAACTTAACGTATCCAACTGCGCCAAGCCCATGACCGGCAACGTCTGCCTGCCGGCAGCGAACACCCCCTCGCTCAACCGAACGAGCTTCCCAACATTCACTAATGTTGCCAACTTGGACCGGATTGACTTGCGCTGAATATTG
>LNDR01000136.1 GCA_001464755.1 Rhizobiales bacterium Ga0077524 | reverse complement strand
AGCATGGAAAGCATCAGACGGCCGGTTGGCGTCGTCGTGTCGAGGTTCATAGCGACGATCCGCAGGGACGCCTGGCGTTCCTGAATTTTGTCGACGATGTTCATCAGGTCGCGCATGGAGCGTGCGAGGCGGTCGAGCTTTGTGACAACGAGGGTATCTCCCTCGCGCAGTTCGTCGAGCGCTGCGGTCAGCTTGGGCCGGTCGGCAACAGAACTGACTTGTTCGGCGAACACCTTCTTGCACCCAAGCTCGGCCAGCTCTTTCCGCTGGGCATCGAAGCCGGCTATTTGATCAAGCGTGGATGTCCGGGCGTATCCGATCAGCATTTCGAACCTCAGAGACAGTGATTGTCTCAATAGACTCTAGACTGATTCGCCTCACAACGGAAACAACTTCTGTGAGACGCTGAATGCCTGCTTTCCGGCCATTGCTGAGACGCCTCGTAAGAGCAGGGCCTATTGAGGCTACGATCTCGTGCCGGAGAAAGCTGCCTGCAACGGCACGGGAATCCCTACCCCTTTCGCGGGCGGAGAGTTCATCGCGGCTGGAGTGAACTTCACTCTCTAATCGCGTCCATATGGTCGCGAGGCGATGCCTATATCGTTTGAGGGCCTCAAGTGAGGTGATCCGCGGCTCTCGACTTTGCATTCGAGATCGCCATATCGATCTGCTCGAGGGTGTGCTTGTAGGTCTCCTCGTTTGGAGCGACCTCGAGCGCCAGGAGAGCGGCGGCCCTCGCCTGCAAGAGGCGATCATGATCGTTCTGCAGGACGCCCAAGCATTTGAGCGTCATTGCGACGCTGTTCTGCGTCTCGGCCCATCCGTCGGCATCGTCTTCTCGCGAGACAACTTGCTGCTCGCTTTGAAAGGCTGCGACTGCAGCCGTGAGAAACGTCGCGTCCGCCTTCTCCTCACCCAGTTGCGTCAATACTTGACCAAGCAAGAAGTGGATCCTGGCCCATTCGTGCGGATACGCCTCACGGGTTAGTACCTCGAGCGCGGCACGAATAGGCGGCGACGGCCTCAGACAGCCTGGCGGCGTCGCCGGTGAGAACGCGGAGGCTTTGCAGATTGATGCCGAGGATGGTCTGCGTCGCGGCCCAAGCCGCCGGCATTGCCTCGCGGGTGCGCACCTCGAGCGCGGCGCGATAGGCAGCGATGGCCTCGTCCAGCCTCGCAGCGTCGCGGGTGAGCTCCCCGAGGCCTTGCAGCGCGCTGCCGAGGTTGTTCTGCGTCGCGGCCCAAGCCGCCGGCATTGCCTCGCGGGTGCGCACCTCGAGCGCGGCGCGATAGGCGGCGACGGCCTCGTCCAGCCTCGTGGCGTCACCGGTGAGATCCCCGAGGCGTAGCAGCGCAGTGCCGAGACTGGCCTGCGTCGTGGCCCAATCGGCCGGCATCGCCTCGCGAGTGTGCACCTCGAGCGCGGCGCGATAGGCAGCGACGGCCTCGTCCAGCCTCGCAGCGTCACCGGTGAGTTCCCCGAGTCTGGCAAGCACACTGCCGAGGTTGGTCTGCGTCGCGGCCCAATCGGCCGGCATCGCTTCGCGAGTGTGCACCTCGAGCGCGGCCCGAAAGGCAGTGGCGGCCTCGTCCAGCCTTGTGGCGTCACCGGTGAGATCGCCGAGGTCTTGCAGCACACTGCCGAGGTTGGTCTGCGTCGCGGCCCAATCGGTGGGCATCGCCTCGCGGGTGTGCACCTCGAGCGCGGCGCGATAGGCAGCGACGGCCTCGTCCAGCTTCGTGGCGTTGCCGGCGAGAACCCCGAGTCTGGCAAGCGCAACGCCGAGGTTGGTCTGCGTCATGGCCCAATCGGCCGGCATCGCCTCGCGGGTGCGCACCTCGAGCGCGGCGCGATAGGCAGCGATGGCCTCGTCCAGCCTCGCAGCGTCGCGGGTGAGATCGCCGAGGTCTTGCAGCGCGCTGCCGAGACTGGCCTGCGTCGTGGCCCAATCAGTCGGCATGTCGGCTCGGCTGTGAACCTCTAGCGCGGCGTGATAGGCGGCGACGGCCTCGTCCAGCCTCGTGGCGTCACCGGTGAGTTCCCCGAGGTTGCGCAGCGCACTGCCGAGGTTGTGCTGCGTCGCGGCCCAATCGGCCGGCATCGCCTCTCGGGTGAAAACCTCGAGAATTTGGCGGTGGCCGGCGATGGCTTCCTCGAGGTGCGCCTGGTTGCGCGTGAAAAAGCCGAGGCTACGCAGCGCATTGCTGAGATTGCCGTATTCCGTGGCTATATCGGTTGTTGCTATCTCCTCGTGGAGATAATGGTCCAAAGCTGCGCGATGCGCGACGATGGCCGCCTCGATGTGCGCCGTATTACGAGTGTTCATTCCCAGGGACAGCAATGCCGAACCCAAAGCCCCCTGAGTCATAGCCCAATTCTTAGGATAATTGTCGCGCGCCCAGTCCACTTTCAGAAGAGCTCGGTAGGCGGCTATGGCGGTATGTAGGGTGCCACTGACGCCGCGCCGATCCGCGTATCTCACGAGGGCGTGAGCGGCTATGGACCGCTCCATAGCGCCGATTGCCCAGCCGTCAGTCGTCGTCGGTTGCAGTAATCGCTCCAGGAGATCGCGCGCATTGCCGCGCCCCCGGAGCGCGAAATCCTCGAGCTGCTCGATGGCGTGCGCGTGGTCGGTTCCATTCTTGTCCCGCAGCGTTTCCTCAATGTGCCTGAGATCGCGCCCCTCGGCTCGACGACGGGCGACATCCAACAGCCGCTTGATGGCAACCAGGATGAGCAGATTGAGTGAGAGCCGATAGGCTATGATTACCCATTTGGCCCAACTGGAAGGCTCCTTGACCCCACTGAACCTCTCGAAGCCCAGATTGTCGGCCCATAGGTCGTAGTAGTCGACGATTGCGCCGGCCTTCACCGTCTCGATGAGAGTGAACAAGACGAAGGTGAAAGGGCCAGCGGTCGGCGCGACCTTGAAGCCGTAGCCGTGCTCTTGGAGCTGCGCGAATGCGATCGGAGCAAACACGAACAGGAAAGCGACTGCGACCTTGACCTCGATGTGGAGGTCCCCGTCGATGGGCAAATCTTTCTTGTCGCGCGGGACGTCGTCTGCCGCTTCGTCCTCGTCGCGCGTCCAGTGACGGAAAATCGCGAGGATGGCCAGCACCCCAACCAGGATTGGCACAAAACACCACGGCCACGGTGAGAACACCGCCGCCGCCGTCAATGCCAGGAAGAGCGCAAGCAGGACGAGGATCCGAACGCTCCGGCTCTGGTAGCGGGTGCCAGTCACATAAGCCACGCCATGGATGATGGCGCGGTCAATGTTGCGTAAGCGCGCCGAGAGCCGCCCTAGGGCTGTGTCACCAGTCGCCTTGCCCTTGGGCCTGCGCGTCAAGGCCGATACTAGGGCGTAGATCAGGGCCAGCAGAAAAAGCAGGATCAACGACGAGACCGCAGAGGCCAAAGGCGTCGGCGACGCGAAATATGACATGCTTTGCATGGGGTTCCCCGGGGCTCTATCCGGACAAAGCTCCATCAAGACCCGAACACTGTCCAGCGCAGCGAGTCTTACGAGTACGCAGTCTGATGACTATACAGGCACTGAATGGCCTCTCGATATGCGGGTTTACCTAATCGGAGATACCAGATGAAATATTCGGCCGCCGAGCGCGCCGCGATCGCTGCTTACGAGCGATACATGGATGCCAAAGCGGCGTTCCTGGCTGGGCCTGGGCCTGAAACGTCGCTACCGCCCTATCCTGATATCCGCGCTCTCAAACGCGCCATTCGGAAGGGCTATAAACTAACGCGGGGAGAGCCGACTAGGCTCCTTCTGGATGATTGGTGAGGGACTTCCCACCGCGGTTGATGCCAACGTTGCGAGATCCGCGGCGAGAACTCGGGGCAACCGCGCCATCGGCGGAAGCAGTCGCCTGGGTCGATGATCACCGTGTCACACCGGCCAGACAAGCGGGGGCGCGCCCCTACTCATCGGCTAGGCACTGCTCGCCAGCTCAGGAAGCTGCCGTTTCCCCAACCCGAGCCAACCTCGATTCGGACCATGACCGCTCCCGCGCGACCGTCACTGTGGACGACCTGGGGAAAAGGCTTTGCGCGGAGTTCCTCTCCGGTTGGCCTACGGCCTCCCTCCGACGAACGCCGCCGCCCCGCATCCTACACCACGTCCCGGGACGCCGCCCTTCCACTGTCGAAACCGACGAGAAGCTGGTTGCCCCGGACGGCGACTTCCGGCTTCGACAGCCATTGCTCAACGATCGCCGGGTCAATGTGGATGAAGATCCCTTCGCCAAACTGCTCGATAGCTGGAAGCCAGTCGAGCGTCTCAGCGAGCGGTGCACCAGAGACGGCAAGCCGGACCTCCTCGATGTCGTCCTCAATCGTGGGAGCTGGTTCGAAGCGCGTGAAGCCGTAAATGCAGGAAACCTCGCGGAGCCGGTGAACAGCAACGACGTTTCGAATGAGAGGCATCGAAGACGACTGCTGCTCCCAGTCACTACGCGGCAGCGTCGTCGCATAAAGTCGAGAATCGCGCGCCGGGTTGCCGATGATATCACGGCCCGAAGCCAGGAGGTCGAACTCGGCAATCCGCGGCGATAGGTTCGCGTCGCCAATTTCTTCGCGTTGGCGCGCTAGAATGTGCGCGAAACATGCATCGAGGTCATGGCCGGACAGCGCTCCGGTAACACGAGGGACGAGCTTGAAGAGCAACCGCAATTCGTCAACACTATCGATGGATCGTAAGTTCTCTCAAGCTGTGTCCACGGCTCTTGCGAGACTGTCATCACCTTGCGGTAGTGAGATGACCGTAGTTGAGAGACTGCGGTGCGAATAATGGCACGGCAGAGGTAGGATTGTAGGTCGGCTGTGTGAGCAGGTTCGAAGGCAGGAACCGATGCTCGCTGGCGGGATGAGGGGACGATGACACGACTATGGATTGTGCGGGCAGGCAAGCAAGGTGAGCGCGAGATCGCTTCGATCGAGCAAGGGAGGCTTCTTCCCGGCTTCTCGGATGTGGGCGATCTCTCCGCTCTGGTCGGCCGCGACGCGATCCTTGATCATTTGCGACAAGTGTTGCCGACCGATGGCGAGAACCGCCTCAAGAATTTCGCCGCGCAGCTCAACCAATTCGCGCACACGATTCAGTTTGGCGATCTCGTGGTAATGCCGCGCAAGGTGACCGATGGGGTGGCGATAGGCGAGGTCGCAGGCGGCTACTCTTATGATGCAGCCGATCCGCATCGACATTCGCGGCCGGTGACGTGGCTGAAAGAGGCGATCCCTCGGGATGCGTTCAAACAGGACCTCCGCCACTCTTTCGGTGCGTTCATGACGATCTGCGAGATCAAGCGAAACGCCGCCCTCGATCGGGTCCGGGCCGTTTTGAAGACCGGCACCGATCCGGGTTCATTGCTCGGCAAGCAAGGCAAAGCTCCGGTTCAGTCCACTGATGATGATCTGGATGAGGCCGAGGACTACGCAACAGACATCGAGGATGTGGCCAACCAACAGATCGTGTCGCTCATCAAGTCGGAATTCGCGGGCCACGGCCTCGCCGAGCTGATCGCGGAGATTTTGAGAGTGGAGGGCTACACAACGAAAGTCTCTCCGCCAGGTGCGGACGGAGGCGTGGATATTCTTGCCGCCGGCGGGAAGCTTGGACTGGGCGAGGATCGAGTCTGTGTTCAGGTCAAGGCCGGCGATGGCGCGGCCAACCACGATGTCGTCCTGCGCTTGATCGGTTCTGTTTCCAACACGCGAGCGAGGACGGGGCTGCTGGTGAGCATCGGCGGCGTTAATGCGGTTGCGCAAAAGGAGCTAGATAACAACTTCTTCAAGCTGCGCCTCTGGCAAATGCCCGATCTTCTGAAGGCGTTGTTTCGGACGTACTCCGAGCTATCCGATGAAACGCGAGCCAAACTGCCATTGAAGCAGATTTGGGCTCCGATCCCAGGCAGTGAGGGTTGATGCTCGTCGGCTATGCCCTTGTCTCGACCACTTCTCATTGCTGTCGTCGCGTCCGCCTGCACGATCAGGCCGTGGCGCTTTTGGCGAGCGCGTCGCCGATGAAGCAGAGCTTGGCCCGCGCAATTATGGCGGAGCGCGTCGGCGCAACAAGAGTTTTGCCGATAAGATCGGCATAACCGATCTGGAAGAAGGAGACGGGTCCTCAGCGTAGTGCGAAGTCGGGTGGCCGGCATAGACAAGTTAATGCTCACACGAACGGATCATCGTTCTCAGCCTGCCTAATGACGGGTCTGTGCCAACCGAGTCGCTCCATGTGCACCCAAATGTCCTCATATTTGTCTCGGTTCCATCTACTGATACCTTGGTAAAGACTTGAGATTAGCTCATTTGATGGTGTGCGAGGAGCGGTAGCTTCAAGCAGTGTGGAAAGGCGGGGCGGGATGCCCGCAGCATCCCAAATTTGGCCGTTATTCTCGACCGCATTAAAAAGCGCACCGAGATCATCGTTAGTGAGAATTTGCACGAAAGGCGCGATGAATTGATCAAAGCGGGCTTCCGCACCACGAAAATTCCCCGCACGGGCGAAGCGATTTAGCGATGATGGCCAGAGCGCAGGAGTTGCAGCCGCACTCAACACTATAGCAGCATCACCATCTTCAAGTGCTTCAAACTGCGCGACGAGATTATCTCGGAACTCGGG
>LNDR01000135.1 GCA_001464755.1 Rhizobiales bacterium Ga0077524 | reverse complement strand
ATCCGATCATGGCTGCCGAAGAGGGCATGATCGCGATCATGACGGCCGATAGCGGTCGCTCGCCGAAGGCCGTCGCCCCGTTCGGTGGCGCTGAGGCCCGCGTCGGCACCAATCCGATATCACTGGCCATCCCCTCCAATCTGCCGGCCACCTTCTGCCTCGACATGGCCACCTCGTCGGTGGCGGCCGGCAAGATCAACCTCGCCATCGCCAAGGGCACGTCGATCCCGACGGGCTGGATCGTCGACAAGGACGGCAACCCGACCACGGACCCGACCGAGTTCAAGAAGGGCGGCGTGCTCCTGCCGCTCGGCGGCGAGGAAGGCCACAAGGGCTACGGCCTCTCGGCGATGGTCGAGATCCTCTCGGCCATTCTGCCGGGTCTCGGCTTCGGCGTCGACCCGACCGGGCGGCACAACGACGGCTGCTTCATCGCCTGCTTCAAGGTCGAGGCGTTCCGCTCGCTCGACACGTTCAAGCAGGAGGTCACCGAGTTCGCTCAGTACCTCAAGGCCACCAAGAAGCAGAAGGGCGTCAAGGAGATCTACTATCCGGGCGAGGTCGAGTACCTGAAGGAGCAGGACCGCCTGAAGAACGGCATCGAGGTCGACGACAAGACCTGGGCGCAGTTCAAGGAACTCGGCGCCAAGTACGGCATCGCCGACAAGATCGTGGCGTAGCCCGCCAAGAGCGATGCCCCTGCAGGCGTGGCTTCGCGCCACCCTGCGGGTGTTCGTGGATCAAGCGTCTACCGCGTCGCGAAATCCCACACGGCGAAGGTCAGCGTCGTCAGGCCGATCACGGCCAGCATCGCCAGCGCGGCCTTGCGATAATGCTGGCTGCCGCCTGCCGAGAAATAGCGGCTGCCGATCCAGGTCGCGACGAAATAGAGCGGCAGCAGCAGGAGACCGAGCACGATCGCCTGCTGTGTCAGCAGCCCGTAGGCGTAGAGCGGTGGTATCGAGGCGATCACGATCGCGGTCATCACCGCAAGCACGTTGCCGCGCTGGCGCTCCGGTGGACCGGCGCGCGCCAGGGCGACCGCGACCACCGGCGGTCCACCGATTCCGGCAACGCCCTGAACGAGCCCGCCGGCCGCGCCCGCAAACAAGAGCACGCCCGTTCCGACCTTGTCGCCGAGCTTCCAGCCCATCGACAGAAACCCGACGAGCACGACCACCGCTCCCGAGATGACCATCTTCATGATGGCCGGGTCGACGGAGACGAGGATCCAGGTCCCGATCGGCGTCGCCACGAAGATCGCCAGCGCCATCGGCAGGATGATGCGGCGCTCGCTATGGCGCACGGCATCTGGCAGCAGCTGGACGATCGAAGGGAGCCCCATGATCGTGACGACCGCTACCGCGATGCGAGGGCCGACGACCAGGCTGATGACGGGCACGCTGACGAGCGCCGCCCCGAAGCCGACGAACCCGCGCAGGAAACCGCCGAGGACGACGGCCGCAGCGACGAGAGCCAGACGCCAGTCTAGGGAAAGGCCTGGAAGCAGGTCCGTCAAGAACGCTGTCGTCATCGCGAAAACGACCCGTGCGCCGGCCAGCGGTTCATGATGCGGTCTCTCCAGGGAACTCTCTCGGACAGGGCGTGCCGGCCGGCGGCTCGCGCGATCACCTCGTTGACCGCGATGGCGCGCAAGGCGAACATTACCGACGACCGCCGATGGCGTCCACGTTGCTTCTCGCTAGGAAGAGTTCGAGCATGAACCTGTCCCGCATCCTGCAATCCGTGGCGCTCGCCATGCCGACGCGGCCGGCGATATCGGCGCCGGGCGTGTCGCTCACCTATGCCGATTTCGAGACCCAGGTGGCGGCCATCGCTGGCGCGCTGGTGCAGCGCCATGGCCTCCGGCAAGGCGATCGGGTCGGCATCTGGATGGAAAACTGCGCGGAGCTGTTCCCCGTGCTGTTCGGTATCTGGCGAGCCGGTCTCGCCGCAGTGCCGATCAACAACAAGCTGCACCCGAAAGAGCTGCAGTGGATTCTCGCCAACTCGTCGGCGAAGCTCTGCGTCGTCACGCCCGATCTCGCCGAGAAGCTGGCCGAGCTGCCGCCGGGCACCGAGATGCCAGCGGTCGTTGCAACGGGCTCGTCGGATTATGCGGCGCTGTTGCGAGGTGAGCCCGTGCATCTGGCCCCCGCCGAGCCGACCGACGAGGCGTGGTTGTTCTACACGAGCGGCACCACCGGCCGGCCAAAGGGCGCGGTGCTGACGCATCGCAATCTCCTCTTCATGGTCCATGCCTACTACGCCGACATCGATCATCTCGGGCCCGATGACACGATGCTGCACGCCGCACCAATGACGCACGGGTCGGGCCTCTACGGGCTCGCCTGCATTCTGAAGGGCGGCCAGAACGTCGTCGTGCCGGGATCGTTCGATCCCGAACAGATATTCGCCGCGCTGGCCCGGCATCGGAACGTGTCGTTCTTCGCGGCGCCGACCATGGTCTCGCGACTGATCAATCATCCTCTCGCCGCATCGGCCGACAAGCGCAACCTCAAGACCATTACCTACGGCGGCGCGCCGATGTACTTCTCGGACCTGAAGCGCGCGCTCGAGCTCTTCGGCCCGCGCCTGATGCACCTCTACGGCCAGGGCGAGAGCCCGATGACGATCACCGGCCTGCCCAAATCCATGCACATCGACGACGGCCGCCCCGGCTTCGAAGCGCGACTGGCGAGCACCGGCATGCCCCGGACGGGATGCGCCGTGCGGGTCGTCGGTGAGGATGGCGGCGACTTGCCCGTGGGCGAAATCGGCGAAGTCATCACCAGAAGCGACTGCGTCATGGCGGGCTACCTCAACAATCCCGAGGCCAACGCCAAGTCGCTCCGTGACGGCTGGCTGTGGACCGGTGATATGGGCAGCCTCGATGCGGATGGCTTTCTCACCCTGAAGGATCGCTCGAAGGACATGATCATTTCGGGCGGCTCCAACATCTATCCGCGCGAGATCGAGGAGGTGCTGCTGACGCACGCTGGCGTGCTCGAGTGTGCCGTCGTCTCGCGACCGCACGCCGACTGGGGCGAGGAGGTCATCGCGTTTGTCGTTCCTCGCTCTGCTGCGAGCATCGATGCCGCCGGACTCGACCAGCTCTGCCTCGACAACATCGCTCGCTACAAGCGCCCCAAGGGGTATCGCATCGTCGACGCCCTGCCGAAGAACAACTACGGCAAGATCCTGAAGACCGATCTGAGGGAGCAGCTCAAGGGCGAGGCCGGGGGCGAGTGATCGTCGGGACTGCCGGTTCCGACAGGGGCGAGCGCATCAGGGCCGCAGCGATCAGGGCCGCAGCAGGGGGCCAACGTCGAGATGAAGCTCGGCGAGGAGCGCGGGCCACGCGTCGCTGATGAGGTAGGCCCGCTCTTTCTCACGGGCGGTCGTCATTGGATCACGCCCGGCGAGCGCTGCGTCTAGGTAGCCCGGATGGCACATGACGAGGCCGTTGGCGGAAAGGCCCCTGACGAAGCGGCGGAAGAGGTCGCCGGTGCTCCGCGTCTCGGCGGCGAAATCGTAGGCACCGCTGAAGCCATGGTTGACCGGAACGCCCGCTTGTCGGGCGCGGCGCTCGACGGCGGGGCCAAGCGCGCCGATGATCAGGGCCTTGGCCGTGCCGACGCCACGTCGGACGATCGAGCCGGGTGGTTCGGTGCACGAGCGGACCCAGGTTCGCCCCTTGCCGACGCGGGCGGCGATGCGCACCACGATGTCGCGCACACCGGGAAGCTGGTGCATGTGGTGATGGCCATCGATGTGCGCGGGTGGTGCGCCGTAGTGTGCGACGAACGCTTCGACCTGACGCTCGATCTCGGCCTCGATCTCGGCCAGCGGCAGCCGGCGCATCAGGCCGTTGCGAAACACGGTCGCGAGCGGCGGAAACTTGCCGTCAGGCGCGAACGCCGGCATCGGGCCGATGGGTCTCTGATCGGTCAAGGTGACATGCAACCCGATGTCGGCATCGCCAGCCACGGCCTTCAGCGCGGCGGCCTCGGCGGGCCAGAACTCGGAGCCGGTCATGACGCTGGTCGCGGAGATGCGCCGCGCGGCGATCAACTCTCGAATGGCGCGACTGACGCCCGGCGTGAAGGCGTAGTCGTCGGCGCAGACGACGATGCGGGTGAGGCCGGCGGGTGTTCTCGTGTCCGCAGTCACATGGGGCAACGCCATCACGCGCGTCTCCGTGGCAGGCCAATCATTGGCCTTGCTTAGGAGCACAAGCGAACGGCGGCCGCAAGGCGCGGCGGGCGTTGACTTGGGGCCCGTTGTCTTTCACGGTTTTGCATCGAGTTTCCAGCTTCGGAGCACACGAAATGAGCCTGTCGACCGCTCAGTGGCAGAAACTGATCTCCGAGCTGCATGGGTCCGGCCGCAAGGCAGCCCTCGCGATCACCGGGGGTGGCAGCGGAGCGATCGGGGCGCTGCTGCGTGTTCCCGGCGGATCGCGGCTGCTGATCGAGGCTCAGGTGCCCTACGACGAGCAGGCGCTGGCGACCCTGCTCGGCTTCGCCCCGGCGCAGGCCAGCAGTGCGGATACCGCGATCGCCATGGCGAAGAGTGCCCGGGCGCGCGCCGCCAAGCTGGTGCCGGCGGGTGCCGATCTGATCGGCCTTGGGGCAACGGCGGCGCTGGTGAGCGACCGTCCGCGCCGCGGTGAGCACCGCTTCCACGTCGCCTGCGCCAGTGCCTCACGGATCGCCCATTGCACGGGCGTGCTTGCCAAGGGGCGACGCGATCGTGGGGGCGAGGAGGATCTCGTCTCGCACGCGATCGTGCTGTGGCTTGCGCGGTGTTGTGGCGTCGACGCGCCGTCCCCGCGCAGCCTCATGGATCCGGACGAGCAGTTTGCCGAGACGATCACGTCGGCCGTGGATGGTATCGAGCAGCTTCTTGCCGGCGACGTCGCTCGCGTCACGGCCCAGCCGGACGGCCAACTGACGCTGTCGGCGCCGGTGCCGCCTGTGCTGATGCCCGGGTCTTTCAACCCGGTGCACGAGGGGCACATGCTGCTGGCCCGGGTCGCGGAGGATTTCAGGCAGGAGCCGGTGGCGTTCGAGATCTCGGTGACCAACGTCGACAAGCCGCCACTGGAAGGGCAAGCGGTGAGGCAACGGGTGACGCAGTTCGCCTGGAGGTCCCCCGTGGAGCTGACGCGAGCGCCGACGTTCCTCGAGAAGGTGCGGCTGTTTCCAAGGGCTACCTTCGTAATCGGCGCGGATACGGCGGAGCGGCTGGTGGCGCCGAAATACTACGGCCATGACGAAGACCGCATGCACGGAGCGCTCGAGGAGATCGGCGGTGCTGGCGGCAGCTTCCTGGTGGCGGTACGCATTGATGGCGCGGGGCGCTTGGTTGCGCTGAGGGACGTACCGGTGCCGCATCGCTACGTGGATCTCTTCACGGAGATCCCCGAGCACCGTTTCCGCGTGGATACCTCGTCCTCGGCGATCCGGGCGCGGGGAGGGTGAGAGTTGTTCGGGCGACGCCTGGGCCGCATCCGGCGGCGGGTGTCGCTGGCACACATGTAGTGAGCCCCGAATCGACATCGCACCACGATGCGCTGGTTACCCTCGTGCGTATCGAGCCCTCATCGCGCCGCCGCCGCGTGTCGAGAAGTGCTATCAGCTGAATATATTGAACGCCGACACTCCGAAGGCGGGTGGCATTGCCGTGACGTCCCAGATGGGTATGGACCCAAGACGCTATTCTCCTTCGTCCGCCTGATGCTGGGCTTGAAGACGGCATGACACAGGATGTCGACGCAGGGTGACGACGATGTTTCCGTAAAGGCGCAGATGCCACTCTAATCTAAATTTGAATTTTAAATTTGGATCTGCTAAATTGAATCTATAGCGTAGCTCAGCGGAGGCCACATGATAAGCAAACAGCTCGAACACATCCTAACCGAGTTCGCCGGATGCGCACCCGGGGAAATGACCCAACGCTTTCAGAAAGCTCGTGACTGCAACCTCCTACCCAAGAGCCGCGGAGAGCACGCAGAGCCGCTGACCGATGAGCAGATCGCAGCCGCGATTCTGTGTATCGTTCCCTCACGTCCGGCTTTTGCTGGCCTCCATGGAATGGCGCTGGCCAATTTGCGGCCTGTGGGAGGTTCGGCCGCTTCTTTTCTGGGTTCCGAGACGCTGGGCGCGGCGTTAGCGGCAGCCATAGAGTATCCTCAAGAGATCCTTGAGCTCCATGTGCTCGATGGAGAGCTGGGCGTCAACGCTTACGGCTATGGCGCTGTTCACCACAGGGGCGGGATCGCACACTTCGTCCATCGTAATGCACTCTCGCTCTTAGAACGGGGAGCAGAACGCGATTTCGATCCCCGCAAAGAGATCCGAGATCGTCAGATCCAGCGCATGATCACGATGCAGGCCGAGGTATTCACGTCCATCTCCCGCAAAGTGCGCGATGCACGGGAACACCGCCAGCTAATGGCCAAGTTAACTCGCCGCCATGCACACGAGGCCATTTAGCCCGGATCATGCATCAGACGCACGCTCAAGCCGCCTGACCTGACTGGCGTGGGCCGTCGTCCGGTCCGACAGCACCGTTTTTTGATTACTCGCT
>LNDR01000134.1 GCA_001464755.1 Rhizobiales bacterium Ga0077524 | reverse complement strand
CCATCCGATGGAGCCGCGCACGGACCCGCGCCAGCAGATGAAGCGCGGATATCTCGAGATGCTCGCCGACCAACTCGACGAGAAGCTACAGGCGGGGGCCTTCGACAGGCTCGTCGTCGTGGCGCCGCCGCAGGCGCTCGGCATGCTGCGGGCGGCCTTCACCGACCGCGTCAAGGCTGCCGTGAGCAGCGAGCTCGCCAAGGATCTGACCAAAACACCGGATCACGATCTCGGGTCGCACCTTGCCGACCACTTGCGGCTGTAAGTCTGGTCGCGAGTGGCGCCCCAGGCGCTGCTTGGGCTAAAGAGAGCGCATGAGCGACGACTACGACTTTCGCGCCCAGCGCCTGCATGTCACGGACGATCTCGGCGAGGGGTTGCCGGTCGCCCTCTCGCGCGAGCAGACGAACTACCTCGTCAACGTGCTGAGGCTGTCGGACGGCGCCTTCGTCCATGTCTTCAATGGCCGCGATGGCGAGTGGCGGGCCGTCCTCGTTCGCAAGGGTCGACGCGACGCTGCCCTGGAGATCGAGCGGCAAACGCGTGCGCAGTCCGGAGGGCCGGATCTCCACTATCTGTTCGCGCCGCTCAAACGTACGCGGCTCGACTACATGGTGCAGAAGGCGACGGAGATGGGGGCGGCCCGCCTCATGCCTGTGATCACCCGGCACACCGTCGCCGAGCGGGTCAACCTCGACCGGATGCGAGCCAACGTCATCGAGGCGGCCGAGCAATGCGGTATCCTTCGCGTGCCGGAGGTCGCGGAGCCGATATCACTGGCGCGCGTGCTCGGCGTGTGGGATGCGGGTCGCCGATTGGTGTTTTGCGACGAGGCAGCACCCATCCAGGATCCAATCCGAGCCTTGCAGGCGGTGCCGCCCGGCCCGATCGCCATTCTGATCGGCCCCGAGGGCGGCTTTGCCGAGGACGAGCGGGCGGCACTGACCGCACTACCGCAGGTGGTGCGATTGGCGCTCGGTCCGCGCATCATGCGAGCCGACACGGCGGCGGTTGCGGCACTGGCGCTGGTGAACGCCGTGCTCGGGGATTGGCGATAGGGTCCGCGCTACCGCGATCCGACATTAGCTTTTCTCAAGCCATCACCGAGGAAAGCTCATGATCAAGCGCCGCGTTCAACACTGCGTCAAGGGCTTGTGCCCGGCCGCGACGACGGCCATAAGTTGGGCCGCTGCGCGGTGGGTGACCTCTGCGGCGGCTCAACACCGTTGACCGAGGTTCTTGCATGTCGACCCGCCAGGAAGGCGCACCCTCTCCTCCCATCGGCTCCCGCAACGACCTGGTCGAGTGGTTCTCGGTGGGCTCGAAGCCGAAGTCCGAATGGCGGATCGGGACCGAGCACGAGAAGATCGGGTTTCGTACCGACGACCTGAAGCCGATTCCCTACGAGGGGCCTCGCGGCATTCGCGCGCTGATGGAGGAGCTGATTCAGCGCTACGGCTGGGAGGCGATCCACGAGGGCGACAACATCATCGCGCTGAAGCGACCCGACGGCGAGCCTGCGGCCACCGTGTCGCTCGAGCCCGGCGGCCAGTTCGAGCTGTCCGGGGCGCCACTTGCAAACATGCACGAGGTGGATGCGGAGACGCGGCAGCACATCGAGCAGGTGACGGCGATCGGCCGCGAGATGAAGCTCGGCTTCCTTGGCCTCGGATTCTCGCCCAAGTGGACGCTCGCCGAGACGCCAAAGATGCCGAAGCGGCGCTATGCGGTGATGACGCGCTACATGCCCCAGGTGGGCGCGGGCGGCCTGGAGATGATGTACCGGACAGCGACGATCCAGGTGAATCTCGACTTCTCCGACGAGGCCGACATGGTCAAGAAGCTGCGCGTCTCGCTGGCGCTGCAGCCTGTGGCCACGGCGCTCTTTGCCGCATCGCCATTCAAGGAAGGCAAGCCAAACGGCTTTCTCTCGCTCAGAAGCGAGGTGTGGCGCGATACGGATCGCGCACGGACGGGGCTTCTGCCCTTCGTCTTCGAGAGCGGCATGAGCTTCGACCGCTACGTGGAGTATGCGCTCGATGTGCCGATGTACTTCATCTACCGCGACGGCACCTACATCGACGTCGCCGGCGCCTCGTTCCGCGATTTCATGGCTGGACGGCTCGCCGAGAAACTGGGGCGGGCAGAATTGAAAGCGCTGGAGCCGACCATCGACGACTGGTCGGACCACATCACGACGATCTTTCCCGAGGTGCGCATGAAACGCTTCCTCGAGATGCGGGGTGCGGACGCGGGGCGCGTGCCCGAGATCGCGGCGCTGCCAGCGCTCTGGGTGGGTCTGCTCTACGACCAGACTGCGCTCGATGCGGCCTGGGACGTCGTCAAGGGCTGGACGGCCGAGGAGCGCGACAGCTTGCGCAACGGCGTACCACGAACCGGCCTCGCCACCGCGTTCCGGCGCATGAAGCTGCTGGATATCGCCCGCGAGGTGGCGGCGATCGCCAACGAAGGGCTCAAGTCGCGGGCCATCAAGAACGCCAAGGGCGACGACGAGCGGATCCACCTCGCGGCCGTCGACGCTGTCATCGATAGCGGACGAACGCCCGCCGAGGCGATGCTCGAGGCCTACGAGCGCCGCTGGGGCCGCGATATCGAACGCGCCTTCCGCGAGTTGGCTTTCTGATTCGACAGCGAACACGGCCGCCGCACGCATCGGTGTCGACGCGGCCGCGGTTGGCGCTATAAGGGCGGCCGAGAAAATTTGCGGAGGCGACGTCGATGGCAGGCAAAGAATTTGTCGAGAGCCCAAGGGCTAACACGGACGCGCAAACCAAGGCGCGCATCCTGGCCGAGGCTTTGCCGCATCTCATCCGCTACGACAACGAGACCGTCGTCGTGAAGTTCGGCGGCAATGCGATGGTGGACGAGGCGCTGGCCGACGCCTTCGCCAAGGACATCGCCTACCTCAAGCTCTCCGGTGTCAATCCGGTCGTGGTGCACGGCGGCGGTCCGCAGATCGGCGCGATGTTGAAGCGGCTCGATATCAAGTCGGACTTCGTGCATGGCCTGCGCGTCACTGACGGGCAGACCGTCGAGGTCGTCGAGATGGTGCTCGCGGGCTCGATCAACAAAGGCATCGTGTCGGCCATCAACCGGCAGGGCGGCAAGGCCGTGGGGCTCTGCGGCAAAGACGCAAACCTGCTGATCGCCAAGAAGATCACGGAGATGCCGGACCCGGAGACCAACGAGATCAAGCCCGTCGACATCGGCTTCGTCGGCGATCCCGTCAAGGTCAACACCGAGATCATCGAAGTGATCTCGCGCTCCGACCTGATTCCGGTGATCGCCCCCGTGGCGGCTTCGGCGGAGGGCGAAACGCTCAACGTCAACGCCGACACGTTCGCGTCGTCGCTGGCGGCAGCCCTCAAGGCCAAGCGCCTGCTGCTGCTGACCGACGTGCCGGGTGTGCTCGACAAAGACAAGAAACTGATCGAGGACCTCACCGTCGATGAGGCGCGCGCGCTCATTCGCAACGGAACCATCACGGGCGGCATGATTCCCAAGGTGGAAGGCTGCATCGAAGTGGTGGAGGCTGGCGTCGATGCCGTCGTCATCATCGACGGGCGAGTGCCGCATTGCGTGCTGCTCGAGCTTTTCACCGAGCACGGCGTCGGCACCATCGTCCGGCGCTCGCGGGACTGACCTCGCATCGCGGACGGCTCGCAGGCGGCGCGTGAGGTGCGTCCTCTTTGATTTGGCGCAAGGCGCGCCGCCACGGCGCCTCACACGGTGGGCGACAACGCTGGCGCCCACGGATGCGAAAGGCGGTAGCGACTGGAGGCCGCCCATGACCAATCGCAAGCTCTCACTGATCGTGAAGGATCAGAACCCCCTGACGATGCAGGCGACGGCCACGCTGCAAGAGGCCTCGCGCCGCATGTCGGACAGAAGCGTGGGCTCGGTGTTGATCGTCGACGAGACCAATGCCCTCATCGGAATCTTCACGGGGCGGGACGCGGTCAAGGCGCTGGCGCACGGCCGCAATCCCTCGACCACCGCGCTCGGTGACGTGATGACGAAAAACCCGATCACCATCACGCCAGACAAGCGTGCCATCGACGCGCTCAGGGCAATGGGAGACGGCGGCTTCCGTCATCTCCCGATCGTCGAGGGCGAGCGCATCAAGGGCATCGTCTCGCGCGGCGATTTTCGCGGCGACGAGATCGGCCGGATCGATTGCGAGCAGCATCTCTGGGAAACGCTGATGTGAGGCCGCTGCTCATGCTGGCTCGGCGTCGCGCTTGGCCCACATCTCCTTGAACGCCGGCCGAGCGTGACAGGCGGCAAGCCACGTCCTGACGTGGGGCGCGGCCTCGAAGAGCTGCGACGCGGCGGAGGCGTAGCGGACACACTCGGCCACATTGATGTCGGCCACCGTGAAGCGTCCGCCGACGAGATGGCCTGTCTTGGCGAGAGCCGCGTCGAGCACCGCGAGCGGGGCCTTCAATGCATCGATGGCGGCCGTCGCGCCCTTGGGATCGCGCATGACCTCGAGCGCCTTGCCCTCGACCTCGGTGATGGCCCAGATAGACCACATGGTCATCTGGCCCTCCTCGGCGACGTTGGCTGCGGCCAGCGGGCCGCCGTGCTTCCTGGCGAGGTAGAGATTGATCGCGAGCGACTCGTGCAAAATCAGCCCGTCGTCGTCGATCGACGGTACATGGCCGTTGGGATTGATCGCCAGGAACTCGGGGCTTCGCGAATGCAGCGGTGCTGCGTGCGGGCGATAGGGCTGGGTCACTGGTACATGCTTAAATGGTATTCCCAGTTCTCCTGCCAGCCAGATGTTGCGTGTGGCACGGCTGCGGTAGACGCCATAGATGGTGAGCACCATATCCTCCCTCGGCTGGTTTGCACCGACTGCGGAGGCATCCGATCACGCCGACACAGACCCTGGCAAGCACGACCCTCAGGAGAAGCGCTCAGGTGTCGATAATCGGGCAGTTGAAAGACTGGGCGCGCCTCGTCAAGCGCGATGTGCATGCACTCTACCTCGCCAGCCGGGACCCTCGCGTTCCCTGGTACGCAAAAGCGCTGGCCGTCCTCGTTGCCGGCTATGCACTGTCCCCGCTCGATCTCATCCCGGACTTCATTCCGGTGCTCGGTTATCTCGACGATATCTTGCTCGTTCCGATCGGGATCCTGCTAGTTACGCGGCTCATTCCGCCAGAGATCCTGGCAGAGCACCGGGAAAGGGCGCAAGCGATGCAGGCTATGCCGGTGAGCCGGGGCGCCGCCACCGTCATCGTTTGCATCTGGATCTCTGCGATCGCGCTTTGCGCGTGGCTCTCCTACCGCTACTTTCTGGGATCGAGCTAACGGCTGGCCCGACCCCGTCAAAGCCCCCATCGTCGATGCTGATCAGACGCGCGCGACGGTCCCGACGAATGCGGAGAGCAAGTCCCATGAACACATCGCCAACGGCACGCAGCGTGCGCAGCTTCAATGCGACGCGCATCTGGATCTTCGACCTCGACAACACGCTTTATCCGGCCGAATGCAACCTGTTCGCCCAGGTCGATCAGCGCATGGCCGAGTTCATTCAGCGCTATCTCGGCGTGCCGTTCGCCTATGCCAAGCACTTGCAGAAGAGCTACTATCGGCAGTTCGGAACGACGCTCGCGGGCATGATGCAGGTGCACAACATGGATCCGCATGACTTCCTCGACTTCGTGCACGACATCGATCTGTCGGGGGTCGCGGAGCATCCGGAGCTGCGGGCGGCGATCGCGAAGCTACCCGGGCGCAAGCTGATCTTCACGGCGGGCTCGCACGGCCACGCCGAGCGCGTCGCGACCAAGCTCGGCGTGCTCGACCTTTTCGAGGACATCATCGACATCGTCGATGCCGGGTACATTCCAAAAGAGAAGCGGGAGGCCTACGACCGGCTGCTCGCGTCGCATGGAGTGGCACCGGCGGCGGCCGCGATGTTCGAAGATATGCCGCACAATCTCGAGCCGCCGCACGAACTCGGCATGACGACGTGCCTCGTGCACTCGAGCTATATCGACCACCCGATCCAGCTCAAGATCCGGGAGTGGAAGGAGCCGCCGGCCCATGTGCATCACATGACCGAGAACCTCGCCGGCTTTCTCGGCGGCTTGGGGAAGGCCGACGTCAGTTCGTGAGCCTGAGCCCGCCGAGCTGGCTACCGATGGCCTGCATGGCGGCATCGAGTGACCTGCGGTCGAAGCGCAGGCGCGCATCTTATCCTTGATCGTCGTGCTGTTGACGTCGAAGGCGATCGTGAAGATCTGAATGCGCGCTGCTTTGATGGCGTCGCAGCTTTGCGCGGTGATCTGATTTGCTAGGGCAGCGTCCGTACCGTTGTGGGTCGGGTAGGTCGGCGAGCGCGTATTCTCTCCGTCCGTCATCAAGATCAGCACTTTGCTGAGCTTGTTGCCATCACCATCCATCTTGTCGCCTGCGCTCTCGTTGTAAGGTTCGGAGGGCGAAAGGACGCGCCATCCCCACATCAACCCCGACGGCACGTATGTGTCGCCACTCGCGTTCATGGCATCAATGGCAGCCGTCAGCGCGGATCTCGAGGAGGTAAGAGGCTGGATTCGGC
>LNDR01000133.1 GCA_001464755.1 Rhizobiales bacterium Ga0077524 | reverse complement strand
TATTCGCACCGAGCCGCCGCAGTGCGTGCCGATGGCAAAATCGACGAGGCCCGCCGGCTACGGCGGCCGCTGAGCCGTTCGACGATCCCCCGGGAATGCGTCCCGGCGCATTGACGTTGATCGGCGTGCCGTGGTGCGCGTTTTCACCGGTCAAACTGATTCTGCTGCTGCTGATCTACCCGGGCGCATCTAGCAAAGGCATTCGAGCCACGACTCCTGCTTGCGCCAACGCACTGGGCACTCTGCCCGTTTTTGAGGCTTGGTCGGTGCCGAGCGAGAAACGTAAGAATAGTTTGGTTTTCTGCGACAGGTGCGTGGTCGCGCCGCTCGCTCATGTCGCAGGATGATGGGCTCTCCCTGAATGCAAGTCCGCACTTTAAAGTTCTCCAAGGGGGGACGCGCCGACTGGCGCGGCGAGCCCGGGCAGTCTCAATGCGGCATGCTGGAGTTCACCTGTCCAAAGCTCGAATCGAGGTGGCATATCGAAAGCAGGCTGTGCGACGATCGTGCAATTCTCCGATCGAGACGGGGGCGCCAATGCATGCAGAATCCGTAAGCGACCTGCATGAGCGCTGCGCTTGCTCGAACCGTCGGGAGCGGGACGACGGCAAGGCCGTGCCGCGGGTAGCGTGAAAGGGATAGCGAATGTGTGGCATCGTCGGGCTATTTCTGAAAGATCGCACGCTCGAGCCGGAGCTCGGCCGGCTGACTGCCGCCATGCTTCATGAGATGCGCGGTCGGGGCCCCGACAGTGCCGGTTTCGCGGTTTATACGCCGGCTGATGAAGGAGCCTCGAAGATCTGTCTCGTCACGCGAAATTCCAGCCTGGATTGGACCGAAGTGTGCCGACGACTCGAGGCGGTTTTGTCGTCGGCAGTCGCGTTGCGTGTTCTGGATGACCATGCCGTTCTCACGACCAGAGGCGACGGCGGAACCGCCCGCAAATGGCTCATCGACAACGTCCCCGATGCGACTGTCCTCAGCCAGGGTGAATCGGTCGAGATCTATAAAGGTGTGGGCGATCCTGATCTGATCGCGGAGCGTCTCAAGCTCGCTGAACTCACCGGAACCCACGCCATCGGCCATACGCGCATGGCAACCGAGAGCGCTGTGACGATCGCAGGCTCGCACCCGTTCTCCACGGGAATGGATACCTGCCTTGTGCACAACGGTTCGCTTTCGAACCACAATCGCCTCCGCGAGACGCTGAAGCGCCATGGGGAACGCTTCCAGACCGAGAACGACACCGAGGTCGCGGCGGCCTATTTGTCATGGCGTATGAAATCCGGAGACACACTATCTGCCGCTCTCGAGCGCGCGCTCGAGGACCTGGACGGCTTCTATACGTTCGTCGTCGGGACTCGTGACGGCTTTGCCGTATTGCGGGACCCGATCGCCTGCAAACCGGCAGTCATGGCGGAGACCGACGAGTGGGTCGGTTTCGGCTCCGAGTTCCGAGCGTTGGCTGCCTTGCCGGGGATCGACAATGCGCGCATCTGGGAGCCTGCGCCAGCAACCGTCTACGCCTGGAGCCGGAGCTGAACATGACTGCCTCGAATCCAAAAAGCACGCCAACCGCTGACGGCAAGCGGAACACCACACTCGACCTTGCAGCGTCGTCCCTCCGTGACATCAACGAGATCCTGCAGTCGGCGGAGGGCGGAGAGTTTCGTGTCGTCAATCCGCGCGGTGCTCATGCGCTTGCCGCCGGCCTGGAGGGGGACGTCGACGTAACGATCGACGGGCACGTCGGCTACTACTGCGGCGGCATGAACAAGAAGGCTCGTATCTCTATCAACGGCAACGCCGGCACAGGCGTTGCCGAGAACATGATGTCGGGCCGGGTTCACGTCAGAGGCGACGCCTCGCAATCGGCCGGCGCCACCGGCTGCGGTGGTCTACTGGTCATCGACGGTAATGCTTCCGCGCGCCTAGGCATCTCGCTACGCGGTCTCGACATCGTCGTCAGGGGCTCGATCGGACACATGGCTGCCTTCATGGCTCAGGCCGGCAACATCGTCGTGCTCGGCGATGCCGGCGAGGCTTTGGGGGATTCCATCTACGAAGCGCGGCTCTACGTGCGTGGCAAGGTTGCGAGCCTCGGCGCCGACTGCGTTCAGAAGGAGATGCGCGACGAGCACCGCAGAGATCTCCGCCGACTACTCGATGCGGCAGGCTGCGGACCGGAAGTTCTGGTCGACGATTTCAAACGGTATGGCTCGGCACGCCGCCTCTACCACTTCCACATCGACAACATCGGGTCCTACTGATGAGCGCCGACAAGGATCGCTGGATTCACACGCCGCCTCGCGAATCGGCAACTTTCGATCGACACACGATCGCCGAGATCCATCGAGCCGCCGCTACGGGCATCTATGATATCCGTGGTTTCGGCGCAAAACGAAAGCTGCCCCACTTCGACGATCTGTTGTTTCTCGGTGCATCGATCAGCAGGTACCCCCTCGAAGGCTATCGAGAGAAGTGCGGCACCAACGTCGTGCTTGGTACGCGGTATGCCAAAACACCGATCGAGATCAAAATCCCGATCACGATCGCCGGGATGAGCTTCGGTTCCCTTTCAGCGCCCGCGAAGGAGGCGCTCGGCCGCGGTGCCTCGGCCGCCGGTACATCGACGACGACCGGCGATGGCGGCATGACCGAGGAGGAACGGGCCGCCTCGACTTTGCTCGTCTACCAGTATCTCCCCTCGCGCTACGGAATGGACCCCGATCAGATCAGAAAGGCAGATGCCATCGAGATCGTGATCGGCCAGGGCGCGAAGCCGGGCGGTGGCGGCATGCTGCTCGGACAGAAGATCTCGGATCGCGTTGCCAAGATGCGCACGCTGCCTGCCGGCATCGATCAACGCTCTGCGTGCCGCCATCCCGATTGGACAGGACCTGACGATCTCGAGATCAAGATTCTCGAGCTTCGCGAGATCACCAAGTGGGAGAAGCCGATCTACGTGAAGGTGGGGGCGGCGCGGCCCTATTATGATACGGCGCTCGCCGTCAAAGCCGGCGCCGACGTTGTTGTGCTCGACGGCATGCAAGGCGGGACTGCCGCGACCCAGGATGTTTTCATCGAGCACTGCGGGCTGCCAACGCTCGCAGCCATCCGCCCGGCAGTGAAGGCGCTGACCGAGCTCGACATGCACCGCAAGGTCCAGCTCATCGTTTCGGGCGGTATCCGCAATGGCGCGGATGTCGCAAAGGCTCTTGCTCTCGGCGCAGACGCTGTCTCGATCGGCACGGCCGCGCTTATCGCGCTCGGAGACAACCATCCGCGATGGGAGGAAGAGTACGCGAAGATCGGCACCACGGCCGGCTGTTTCGACGACTGGCACGAGGGGCGCGATCCCGCCGGGATCACGACGCAGGACCCAGAACTCACGAAGCGGCTCGATCCGGTCGAAGGCGGACGGCGCCTCGCCAACTTCCTCTCCGTCATGACCCTCGAGTGCCAGACGATCGCGCGGGCCAATGGTAAGAGCCACGTTCACAATCTCGAGCCTGAGGACCTCGTCGCGCTGACCATCGAGGCCGCAGCAATGGCCCAGGTGCCGCTTGCCGGCACGGACTGGATCCCTGGAGCAAACAGCAGATGAGCGCTGCGCCGGCGACGTCGTGAGATCCGCTCAGTGAGATGACTCCACGACTTCGCCTCTCATGTTGAAGCGATCCCAAGGAGCAGCACCGATGACACTTGCCACTACGGCCCGTGATAGAGGGATCAAGTATTTCC
The DNA here is from genome assembly GCA_001464755.1 of Rhizobiales bacterium Ga0077524. Lineage (GTDB taxonomy): Bacteria > Pseudomonadota > Alphaproteobacteria > Rhizobiales > Hyphomicrobiaceae. The sequence continues at coordinate 2,769 of LNDR01000133.1, read as the reverse complement.
TCATCTCGTTCGTCGATCTCTTTGGCGTTATGCGGGCGAAGCTGGTGCCAGCCACCGCAATCGACCAGGTGGCGAAATCCGGCGCCGGATTCGCAGGCTTTGCAGCCTGGTTCGACATGACGCCGGCGCACCCCGACGTCCTGTTGACGCCCGACCCCGATACCCTAATCCAGTTGCCGTGGAAGCCAGAAGTCGCTTGGATTACCGGCGATCTCGTCATGGGCGGAAAGCCCCTAGCACAGAACCCGCGTCAGATTCTCAAGCGCGTCGCGGCTGATGCTGCAAGTGCTGGCTACGAGATGCGAACCGGCGTCGAATGCGAGTATTTCCTCGTCACGCCGGACGGCACCGCGGTCTCGGACGAAGCTGATACGCAAGGCAAGCCCTGCTACGATCAGCAGGCCTTGATGCGCCGATACGAGGTGATCCGCGAGATCTGCGACGCCATGATCGGGCTTGGCTGGAGGCCTTATCAAAACGACCATGAGGATGCGAACGGCCAGTTCGAGATGAACTGGGAATACGACACGGCGCTGAAGACTGCGGATCGGCATGCGTTCTTCAAGTTCATGGTGAAGTCGATCGCCGAAAAGCACGGCCTGCGCGCGACCTTCATGCCGAAGCCCTTTGCCAATCTGACAGGCAACGGCTGCCATGCCCATGTGTCGCTCTGGTCAACGGCTACGGGTCAGCCGCTCTTCGAGGATGCAGCTGGCGAGCTCGGGTTGTCGGAACTCGGCTACCACTTCATCGGTGGGCTCATCAATTCCGCCGACGCGCTTGCTGCGATCACAAACCCTACCGTGAACTCGTACAAACGCCTCAATGCGCCCCGCACGATGTCTGGTGCCACCTGGTCACCTAACACTGTCACGTTCGCGGGCAACAACCGCACCCACATGATCCGGATTCCCGACGCAGGCCGGTTCGAGTTGCGCCTCGCGGACGGTGCTGCCAATCCCTATCTGCTCCAGGCCGGCATCCTGGCGGCGGGCCTGGACGGCATTCGCAGTCGGCGCAATCCTGGCCCCCGCCTGGACATCGACATGTACACCGAAGGGCATACGGTGAAGGACGCCAAGCGCCTTCCCCTCAATCTGCTCGACGCCTTGCGCAACCTTGATCGGTCCGAAGTGCTGAAGAGTGCGTTCGGAGCCGAGTGCGTCGCCTCGTACTTGAAGCTGAAGCACGCCGACTGGGATGACTACGCACGCCATCTGACGGATTGGGAGCGGAAAACGACGCTGGATTGCTGAGAGCAGCAAAGTCGTTCCCCTGAATTGCGAGGCTGATGAACTTCGCGGGATAGGGGACTTCGTCGGCGAGTTGCGCCGCCTGTGCGTGGCGTCGCACGCTGCCGCGAGGATCCCGCGACATCGACGGAGGAGAACAACGAGCCCGACGTCCGATCCGATCCCTGCTTCAAAGCACCCTTGCCCGGCATGGGAGCAGGGACTCATATTCGTCCCAGGCAACCAGCGGGCGCGAAATTCAACAGCTGCTAACCCAGCTTGATGACCCTGCCCTCTGTATGCGATCGCTCGAGCGCGTCAATCAGCGCGTGGCGGACGACGGCGGCGTCGAAACCGGGCGCGGGCGCCGCACCAGTCCCAATCGCCGCGGCGTAGCGCGCATAGGCCTGGGCCACGTTGATCGCGGGGCTTTGGGGCATATTCGCCGGGGCGAGGCGATAGCTTGCGGGAGGAACGATCGCCTTCATCTCGCCCTTGCCGATGCCGAGCTGGAGCTGGCTCGGCCCGATGTTGACCGACTTCGACGTCAATACCAGCGTACCCTTGCGGCCGTAGACCTCCATGCGTATGCCGCTTGCATGGTAGGGTACACTCGCCACCTGCCAGGAAACCTCGGCGCCGTTCCGAAGCACGCCGACGACCGAGACTGTGTCCGGCGCATCGACGGGGAAATCGGCGCCCGTGACCGCGTGCTTCCACATCCCGATCCGCGTCGTGACCCGCGCGCTGACCTCGGCAAACTCACCGAGGATATGGCACATGGCATCGATTGCATGCCCGCCCGGAATGGTCATCGGGTTGGCGCCGTTCTTCCGAATACCCTGCCAGATACGACCGTCGCCGCGCTCGGGGATCGAATCTACGATGACCCGCATGTTGACGGAGACGATGTCGCCGATCTCACCACTGGCGACGAGATCGCGGGCGTACATCACAGCCGGATCGCTTTGCGCCTGGAGGCCGACCAGGCTCCGCAGTCCGGCGGCCTTCGCGGCGTCGGCCATCTCCTTCGCCTCGGCCAGATGAGCGCCAAGCGGCCATTCGCAGCAGACTGGCTTTCCCGCGCCGATGGCGGCCATGACCAGTTGCTTGTGCCAGGGCACGCGGACGACGACCGTGACAAGGTCGACATCGGGATGCGCCGCCATCTGGCTGATATCGTGGAAAGCGAGCTCGGCGCCGAATTTCTCCGCCGAGGCTTTTGCGGTCTCCGCGTGCGCAGTGCACACCGCCTTAAGCTCAAAGTTCGGCAACGCCTGCAGGGCCGGCACGTGAGCGTTGGCGCCCCAACCGCTACCCCCCGGGGTTACGGTTGCGCCCACGATTCCAACCCTGATCCTGTCTGCCACGATCCTATTCCCTCTTTGTGTGCGGCGCCTGAGCATTCCCTGTGAGCGGAGCATAGCATTGCAGTCCGGGAACTCCGCAAGGTGCTGACTGGCCATGGCCGGCCAGCCCGTACCGCGCCACCAGCCTCAATCGATCATGCTCACATCGGTAGATCTGTTCGCCGAAC
>LNDR01000132.1 GCA_001464755.1 Rhizobiales bacterium Ga0077524 | reverse complement strand
CCATCAGCTTGGCGCCATCGATTTTAGCCATCCGTTTCCTCCTGTTGCAGGCGTTCTTCGACGCCCGCAGGCATGATGATTTCTTGTCGTTCGGGGTTCCCCTCGGCAAAACGATGGCACACTTCCGGCAGACATGGGAACAGGCTTGACGAAGAAGGTCCGGCGGGCCGCCTCCTCTGGCGCGTTGGCCGCTATGGACGGCGGCCATTGGGCCTGTAAGCTTCCCACTTCCGAAGCTAAGCGAGCCGCGACATGACCGCTTCCCCCACCTCGCCGCTGAAGCTCCTGTTGTCGGCGCAAGCACGCGATACCTGGGGCACGCGCATCCTTGCGGCCGTGCCGGACCGGGCGCTGACCTTCGTCACGGCAGAGGAGGCGGGCACCAGCGAGGCGCCGTGCCCTGCCGATATCGCCTTTATGACGCGCGAGGTGACAGGCTCGTCGAGCAAAGGCAATCCGACGCCGGAGCTGCGCAATTTCGGCAAGGTTCTGCGCGGCGCGGCGAGCCTGAAATGGCTACAGATCCATCCCGCCGGGGCCGAGTTGCCGATCTATCGTGAGCTGCGCGAGCGCGGCGTCAAGGTGACGACGGCATCCGGAGCAACGGCTGTGACAGTGGCGCACACGGCACTCGGCGCGCTCATAGCAATCAATCGGCGCTTTCCGTTACTTGCCGATGCCCAGCGCCGTCATGCCTGGGAGCCACGCCTCGGCGCCCGATCTCCGCGCGATTTGAAGGGGCAAACTGCGGTGGTCGTGGGCCTCGGGCCGATCGGACAAAACCTCGCGCCGCTCCTGAAAATGCTTGGGATGCGCGTGATCGGCGTGCGGCGAGAAGCGACGCCAGTGCCGCCGTGCGATCGGACCATTCCCTACGGCGACCTCGCCTCGGTGCTGCCGGAAGCTGACGTGCTGATCCTGTGCTGCCCGGCCTCGCCACTGACGCGCGGCCTCGCCAGTGCGGCGACGCTCGGCGCCATGCCGAAAGGCTCGCTGCTGATCAACGTGGCGCGCGGCGTCGTGGCGGTCGAGGCCGACGTGATCGGGGCGCTCGCCAGCGGTCAACTCGCGGGGGCCTATCTTGACGTCTTCGAGCAAGAACCGCTCGATCCGACTTCGCCACTGTGGGACATGCCAAACGTGCTGATCTCGCCGCATACGGCGAGCCATTCGCTCGGCCAGAACGAGGCGGTGTTCGAGATCTTTCTCGACAACCTGTCGCGCTGGCGCGAGGGACGCGCGCTGCGCAACGACGTCGATCGCTTGGGATGACGGTGGACCTGCGAGCAACAAGGGACAGACAATGACGAGTATTCTCGGGACTTGGCGACTGGTACGCGGCGAGACGACGGACGAGGAGGGGCGCAGGGCGCAACCTCCTTATGGCGGCGCCAAGGCCATGGGCCGTGTAACGTTCAACACCGACGGGCGCATGATGGCGGTCCTGTGCGACGGGCGCCCGATCCTCCCGGACAGCGGACCCCGCCTCTATGCGTCCTACTGCGGCAACTATACGTTCGACGGCCAGCGGCTGGTGACACGCGTCGACGCCTGCTCGGAGCCCGAGCGGATGGGCACCGATCAGGTGCGCGAGGTGCGCTTCGAGGGCAATCTCATGGTCTTGCGGCCTCCAGTGCGCGAGGAGTACGGCAGGCGCGTCCAGCGCGAGTTGTGGTGGGAGAAAATCTCCGACGAGTGACCGGCCCGCCGCGGCCCTGGGGTGCCGCGCCCGCAATTCGACGGATCAGGAGCGACCCAATGTCTGCCTTAGCCATCCTCGAGGCCCGTAACCTCCTCGTTCGCCATCGTGCCGACTACGACTCGGCCTATCGTGAGTTCCGTTGGCCTGCACTTGGACAGTTCAATTGGGCGATCGATTGGTTCGATGGCGTTCTTGCCAAAGGCGAGACGGCTGACAGGACCGCGCTGCACATCGTCGGAAACGACGAGGCCAAGCTGACGTTTGCCGAGCTTTCCGAACGGTCCGGCCGGCTCGCCAACGGGCTCCGCGCGCTCGGCGTCAGTCGCGGCGACCGCATCCTCCTCATGCTCGGCAACGTGGCGCCGCTGTGGGAGACGATGCTCGCTGCGATGAAGCTCGGCGCGGTGGTCATTCCAGCAACGACGCTGCTGGCGCCCGCCGATCTGGCCGACAGGGTCGGGCGTGGCCGCGTCAAACATCTGGTCATTGGATCTGGTGACGCGCCGAAGCTCGAAGGGCTCGCAGACGGTGTCACGCGCATCGTTGTCGGCGAACCGCCGGGCCCAGGTTGGCATCGCTACGACGATCTCTTGCTTGGGTCGGCGGTTTTCCAACCGGAGGGCACGACGAACGCGGACGACCCGCTGCTTCTCTATTTTACCTCGGGCACGACGGCACGGCCGAAGCTCGTTCTGCACAGCCACAAGAGCTACGCGCTCGGTCATCTGAGCGGGATGTACTGGATCGGTCTTATGCCGGGCGACGTGCACTTGAACATCTCGTCGCCGGGATGGGCCAAACATGCCTGGAGTTCGGTGTTCATCCCTTGGATGGCAGAAAGCACTGCGTTCGTCCTCAACCAGCCGCGCTTCTCGGCACGGGCGTTGCTGGAAACGGTCACCTCGCATGGGGTGACGACCCTCTGTGCGCCGCCGACCGTCTGGCGCATTGTGATTCAAGAGGACCTGTCTCAATGGAAGACGCATCTCCGCGAGGTGCTGAGCGCGGGCGAGCCGCTCAATCCGGAAGTGATCGAGCAGGTCCGTGCTGCATGGGGCCTCACCATCCGCGACGGTTACGGGCAGACCGAGACGACGCTGCAAATCGGCAACTCGCCAGGCTTGCCCGTGAAACCGGGCTCGATGGGCAAGCCCATGCCCGGCTACCGGTTCGTATTGGCCGCACCTGACGGGCGCAATGCGGACGAGGGCGAGATCTCGATTCCCCTCGGCGATCCACCCGCAGGGCTGATGCGCGGTTATCAGCGCGACGACGGCACCATCGAGCCACTTTCTGGGACCGTCTACAGAACGGGCGACGTCGCCATGCGCGACGAGGACGGTTATTTCACCTACGTCGGCCGCGCCGACGACGTCTTCAAAGCCTCCGACTACCGCATCTCGCCATTCGAACTCGAGAGCGCGTTGATCGAGCACGAGGCGGTCGTCGAGGCCGCGGTCGTACCGGCGCCGGACGCCGTACGCACCGCCGTGCCGAAGGCTTTTATTGCGCTCGCGCCGGGATTCGAGCCGACCCGGGATACGGCAATCGCGATCTTTCGGCACAGCCGGGCGCGACTTGCGCCCTACAAGCGGATACGGCGTCTCGAGTTCTACGACCTGCCGAAGACGATCTCCGGCAAGATCCGCCGTGTGGAGCTACGTCAGCGCGAGGAGAGAGCGTTCAAGGATGGAACCGCGATCGCTAGCGAGTTCCGGGAAACCGACTTCCCAGAGCTCGGCTAGGCTCGAGCGCGCGGTCGTTCTACTCCAACGGGACGAAGATCGAGTGGCGGAGCTTGCCGCCGATCGACTTCGACAAATGGCCCTTGCCGTGCACGTCCTCGACCAGGATCACTTCGCCGGGACCGATCTCGCGCGAGGCGCCGTCTGACGCCGTGATCTTCACGCCGCCGTCGAGATTGATGATGTATTGACGGCGCGGAGCGGGGTGCCAATCGAGGTCGTAGTCGCCGGAGGTCTGGCGGAAAATGATTCCCGCCGCCGGCAACCGCTTCGACATCTTTGAGAAGTTGCGGGTCTCGACCCACTCGACCTCGATGTCGCGCCAGTGGCTCTCGCCCTTGTCGTCGGCGTAGAGATTGTGAATGCGCATGGGGTATCTCCTCGAGTTCCAAAGCTGTGGCCTCAGCCGCCGATCACCTTGCCACTCTTCAAGTCGGCGATCCCGCTCGCATCGATCTTCAGCCAGTCGCCGAGCACGTCCTCCGTGTGCTCGCCGAGACGCGGGGCGACGCGCACGTCGGGCGTTGCCCCGCCAAAACGGACCGGCCAACCGCTCATCGTGTAGTCGCCGGCCGGGTGGCGCATGGTCTGACGAATACCGCGCTCCACGAACCTCTTGTCGTCGGCGAGTTCGCGCGTATCGAGCACCGCGCCCGCGGGTACGCTCGCGCCGCTGACGAGGCGCCAGGCCTCGTGCTTGTCGAGCGTTCGCGTCCAGCTGGAGACGAGAGTGTCGACCTCCTCGCGGTGCTCGGTGCGCGCGGCCGGAGTGTCGTAGCGCTTGTCGCCGACCAAATCCTGGCGGCCCATCAGCTTCAGTAGCCGGTTCCAATGCTCGGGATTGGCGGGGCTCGCGAAGATGTAGACGTAGTCGTTCGGGCCGCCGCCTTTTGTCGGATAGACGCCGATGGGCGGCCAGCCACCCCCGACAGTCTTGTCGCCTGCTCGGGGCGCCGGGCGCATGTCGGTGCGCTCCATAAAGCAGAAGGCATTGCGGATGTAGTGCAGGATCGCATCCTGCATCGCCACCTCGAGCCGTTCGCCCTGGCCCGTCCGCAGCTTCCTGACGTAGGCGCCGAGGATCGAGATTGCCATGATCATGCCGGTGCCCGTGTCGCCGATCGTAGTGCCCGGCTTCAACGGCTTGCCGCCTTCCTCGCCGGTGAGCGACATGAGGCCGCCTGCGGCCTGCGCGATCATATCGAAGGCGAGCCCGTTCTCGTGGGGCGTGCCTTTGCCGAACCCCTTGATCTGGCAAAAGATGATGCCCGGATTGATCTCCTTGGCGACATCGTAGCCGAGGCCGAGGCGCTCGATGGCGCCGGGCGCGAAATTCTCGATCATGACGTCCGCCGTCTTGATCAGACGCTTGACTAGGTCCAGTCCCTTCGGATCCTTCAGGTTGACTGCAACCGAGCGCTTCCCAGCATTGTACTGGAGAAAGTAGTTGGCATCGACCTCGGGGCGATGGCGACCGGTCGTTCGACCGGGATCACCGACGCCGGGGTTTTCGACCTTGACGACGTCCGCGCCGAGCCAAGCCAATGCCTCGGTGCAGGAGGGGCCTGCCTCGAACTGCGTGAAATCGAGGATCTTCAAGCCTTGGAGGCAATTCTCTCCGCTCATGCGCGCTGCTCCAGGTGGGTTCCGATGACGAAGCTTAGGCATGGCAGCAGCGCCGCGTCGAGCCGGTACCTTGTGTCGGCACCCGAGGCGAGCGCAAGCGACCGCGCCGACGCTTGGCAGCCGGGACGCTCGCACGCCTCTTGTGGAGTTCCCCGGATGCACGAAGACCATGCGCATTACCCAGCGGTCGGGATCACTACGTGCTGGTTTGCCTCGAAGCTGATGGGCAATCAGGATCTGATCCTGGCTGCCCGAAAATGCCACGTGAAAACCGTGCTCCGAAACACGATCGGGTTGCCGGGCACCATGACGGTGCGGCTCAGCCCAATCATCCGATCGACCACATCGACGCCTCGATCGCGGATGGGATGATGTATCGTCATTTGAGGCATGACGCTCCTTAGCCGGTCCGCTCGGTTCAGCCGTTAGCGATTTGCTAAGCCTTCAGCGAATTAACGATTGTTTGTCCCTACCAAAGTGCAAACATGGGGTCGTTGTTTTCGGATGCCGCATCAATGGAGCTGCATCGGTCATGGTCATGAGATCCGCTGACATCGTGTCCAAGGAAGCCGAGCGTCGACGCGCCAAGCGCAGGGAGCTCATGGCGCCCGGGCTTGTCCGCGTTCCGGGCTACCGGAGAAAGATGCGCTGCATCATCGTCGACGCATCCGCGACGGGTGCGCGCGTGCGCCTGAGCCACGAGCATCCAACGCAGCTACCCGACTACGTAGTGATCGGCTTCGACGCAGACCGTGTCGAGATCGACGCTGCGATCGTCTGGACTGCGCGGGACGAAATGGGGGTGCAGTTCGTCTCTGCCTTCCGCAAGACATCACTGCCGTCGTAGCCCAGGCTGCCGAGGCCTCTCGAAGCGGTTGCCATATCCTCGGCGATGCCTGCGCCAGCCTCACCATCGTCGCTGCCCAGACCCGCGGATCGCAAGTGATGCCCCGCAGCGCTATCGAGCTGGAATTCTCGTACTCATGATCGGCTTCTCCGCACCGTTCACGTGATATTTGTGGCAGAGTAGGCAGTCTTGACGCGTCTTGTTTCTGGTGTGGCAGGTCTGGCAGAGGTCTTTGTTCACCGCGCCGAAATTGGACACGACACTCTGCGGATTGCCGTGCTCGTAGCTTCTCAGGTACGACGTGTCTTTCTCGAGGCCATGGCAGGCCAGACATCCTTTGTTCTCAAGGATTCCGAAATGGGGCTCGTGGATGAAGTTCGTGAAGCGCCCGTATTTGCTTGCGACCGTCACCGGGGAGAAGTTGACGATCCGTCCCTTGCCCGGCACCTCATCCACGCTGTGACATTTCGCACATGAACCCTGGGCTTC
>LNDR01000131.1 GCA_001464755.1 Rhizobiales bacterium Ga0077524 | reverse complement strand
GCGCGCGAACGGAAAGACGGCCTCCTTGACCGCCACGTGGTTCAAGCGTGGCGGCTTCAGCCCGAAGCTCGCGAGCGGCGCTCCTGCCATCACCCGTGACGCAATTCCGGCAACCGGTATGCCGATCACTTTGGCAACGAACGGGACAGTTCGCGACGCACGGGGGTTGACCTCCAGAATGTAAATCTGCCTGTCCTTGATCGCGTACTGCACGTTCATGAGACCAACAACGCCGAGCGCCAGCGCAAGATCCCGCGTCTGCTTCTCGAGCCGAACGACGATCGAGCGATCGAGCGAGTGAGCCGGCAGCGAGCAGGCCGAGTCGCCCGAGTGGATACCAGCCTCCTCGATGTGCTCCATGATGCCGGCGATGAAGGTGTCCGTCCCGTCCGAGAGGCAGTCGACGTCGACCTCCACGGCGTCAGCCAGATAACGGTCGATCAGCAGGGGCCGACGCGCCGAGACGACCAGTTCGGAATGCCCCTTGAGGGTCGCAGAGAGGCGCTGGATGTAACGATCGAGCTCGCCTTTGTCCGCGACGATTTCCATGGCGCGCCCGCCAAGCACGAACGAAGGACGAATGAGGACCGGAAAACCGATCTCGATCGCCACCGCAGCTGCCTCATCGGGACTCCGCGCGATACCGCTTTCCGGCTGCTTCAACCCGAGCTTCTCGACCAGCGACTTGAAGCGGTCGCGGTCCTCGGCAAGCTCGATCGCAGCCGGCGACGTCCCGAGAACGGGAATTCCTGCCTCGCCCAGCGCCTCGGCGAGCTTCAATGGCGTCTGCCCGCCGAATTGCACGATGACGCCTTTCAACGTGCCCTTCGTCTGCTCGATGCGGATGATCTCGAGCACGTCCTCGGCCGTCAGCGACTCGAAGTACAAGCGATCCGACGTGTCGTAGTCGGTGGAGACCGTCTCCGGATTGCAGTTGACCATGATCGTCTCGAAACCCGCATCCGAGAGCGCGAAGCAGGCATGGCAACAGCAATAGTCGAACTCGATCCCCTGGCCGATGCGGTTCGGCCCGCCGCCAAGGATGACGATCTTCTGCTTGTCGCTCGGATCGGCCTCGCAAACCGGCTCCGAGAACAAGCCGCGTTCGTAGGTCGAATACATATATGCGGTCGGCGAGGCAAACTCGGCCGCGCATGTATCGATCCGCTTGAACACCGGGTGGAGGTCGAGACGATCCCGCAGCGCTCGGACCTCCGCCTCGCTCCGCCCTGCGAGCTTGGCTAGTCTGGCGTCGGCAAAACCCATCGACTTGAGGCCTCGCAGGGCCTCGCGTGTCTCGGGCAGTCCATGTCGGCGCACCTTCTCCTCGGCGTCGATCAACTCCTGCATACGCTCCAGGAACCACGGATCGATGCGGCAAGAAGCGTGGATCTGCTCGTGATCGAAACCGAGGCGCATGGCCTGGGCCACTTTCAGCAGTCGGTCGGGCGTCGGCCGTCCGAGCGCCGCGCGGATTACGTTCTTGTCGTCACCTTGGCCGAGGCCTTCGAACGTCACATCGTCGAGCCCGGTCAATCCCGTCTCAAGGCCTCGTAGCGCCTTCTGCAAGCTCTCGGCGAATGTGCGGCCGATAGCCATGACCTCCCCGACCGATTTCATGGCCGTGGTCAACGTCGGATCGGAGCCCGGGAACTTCTCGAAAGTGAAGCGCGGGATTTTGGTGACGACGTAGTCGATGGTCGGCTCGAATGCAGCTGGCGTGGCGCCACCGGTGATATCGTTCTCGAGTTCGTCGAGGGTGTAGCCGACTGCGAGCCGTGCCGCGACCTTGGCGATAGGAAAGCCGGTTGCCTTCGACGCGAGCGCCGAGGAGCGCGAGACACGCGGGTTCATCTCGATGACGATGAGGCGGCCATCGGCGGGATTGACCGCGAACTGGACATTCGAGCCGCCTGTCTCGACCCCAATCTCACGCAGCACCGCGATCGAGGCGTTGCGCATGATCTGGTATTCTTTGTCCGTCAGCGTGAGCGCGGGCGCCACAGTGATTGAATCACCCGTGTGCACGCCCATCGGGTCGAGGTTCTCGATGGAGCACACAATGATGCAGTTGTCCGCCTTATCGCGGACGACCTCCATCTCATACTCCTTCCAGCCGAGAAGGCTTTCATCGATCAGGATCTGGCCGGCCGGCGAGGCATCGAGCCCCGAGCGCGCGATTTGCTCGAATTCCTCGCGGTTGTAGGCCACGCCCCCGCCCGTGCCTCCGAGGGTGAACGCCGGACGGATGACTGCGGGCAGCCCAATCGTGTCGAGCGCCTTCAAAGCCTCGGTGAAGCCGGTGGCCCGGTCGTAGCCGATCACCTGACCAGCCTCGTTCCTGATTGCTGGCGAGGACGCGATCGCGGCGCGGGGGCTCTCGAGACCGATGCGGTCCATCGCCTCGCGGAACAGCTTGCGGTCCTCGGCCTTATCGATGGCCTCGGCCTTGGCACCGATCATCTCGACGCCGAATTTGGCGAGCGTCCCATCGGCGGCGAGCGCTAGCGCCGTGTTGAGCGCCGTCTGCCCCCCCATTGTCGGCAACAGGGCATCTGGCCGCTCAGCCTCGATGATGCGGGCGACGACCTCCGGTGTAATAGGCTCGATATAGGTCGCGTCCGCCAGCTCCGGATCCGTCATGATCGTTGCCGGATTGGAATTGACCAGGATGATTCGGTAGCCCTCGGCCCTGAGGGCTTTGCAGGCCTGCGTGCCCGAGTAATCGAACTCGCAGGCCTGGCCGATCACGATCGGTCCGGCGCCAATGATCAGGATGGATTTGATGTCTGTGCGTTTCGGCATGGCGCCGCTTCTTAGTGCACTGCGGGCGGGTTGGCTACAGCCCCCTTCGTGCCGAGCGAACTTTGGGGTATGAGCCGCCGCTGCTCGCGCGACCCTGCACCCGCAGGCCGTTTCCCATCCGATACAAGATCGTCAGTTGTGGGATAGAAGACGGGCTTCTGTCCGTGCGCGCGTTAACCAACATTATCAACCATGGTTGTAGCTCCGATCCGCTGTGCGCAGAACGCCCCGAGTTGTTTCAAAAAGGGGCACTTGATGACAGAGGGTCGGATCGGCTCGCATGCCGCCACAGTTGCTATCGCCGGGATTTGCGCAATTCTCGTATGGCCGTCGGGCGCCGAGGCCAAACGGCCCGGGGGCAAACACTGCTATGGCGGCACGTGCCATCGCGTCATGACGCTCGGGGAAACCGAGGCGCTTGTTGGCAAGCTACGCCGGCTCAACGCTTCCCACTACGACGACTGTCGCCGAGACCGTTTCAATCCGTGTGGTTTGACAAGCTCGGGCGAGGCTTTCCGGCCACACGCGCCGGACAACACCGCCAGCTCGATCCATCCCGACGGCACGGTCCTGCTGCTGCGCAATCCAGCCAACCAGCTGTCCGCGGTCGTCAGGGTCAACAACTTCGGGCCCTTCCGCGGCAACCGGAAGCTCGATGTTTCCAGGGCCACGGCGGAGAGACTTGGGTTTGCGCGCCGCGGTGTCGCCCCCCTCGAGGTTCTTGTCGTGCAGGCGCCGACCAGTGAGGAAGCGCGCTACAAGCGCAACCGTCGCTACGACGCCGTTCCCGGTTTCATCGGCCGGGCCGAGAGCATCGACAGCGCTTTCCTCCGCTATGCCGACTTGACGATGCGTGAGCGCATCGCCCGACTGGACAACATCGCGTGCCGCATCGCCGCGAACCGCCGCGCGCCCAGGCTGGGCCTCATGCTGGCCGCCGCGTCAACTTCACGACAGAGGGTGGCACGAGGCTGAGCGTGCCCGGACCGAGGCCGCCGGCGACGCCATCACGCGGCGGGCATGGCGGTTTCGACGAGGCGCGCCCAATAGGAGACACCGGCCGGGATCGCCTCATCGTTAAAGTCGTAAGCGGGATGGTGAAGGCCCGGCCCCGGTCCTGTGCCCATGAAGATGAACGCGCCTGGCCGCGCCTCGAGCATGTATGAGAAGTCCTCTGCTCCCATGACCGGCGTCATCTCGGTATCGACTGCGGCGGCGCCCGCCACGTCGCGCGCCACCGACGCTGCGAAGCTGGTCTGGCGCTCATGGTTCACGGTCACCGGGTACCCGCGGCGGTAGTCCAGACTGATCTTGGCCCGATGGGCTGCCGCGACACCTGAACAAATCTCACCCATGCGAGCCTCGATGGTGTCACGGATCTTCGCCTCCAGCGTGCGCACCGTGCCCTGCAGCCGCGCCGTCTGCGGAATGACGTTGGTCGCCTCCCCGGCCTGAAACATGGTCACCGATACGACCGCGCACTTCAGCGGATCGATGTTCCGGGCGACGATCGTCTGCAGGGCGACATGCAACTGGCAACCGACCGCAACAGGGTCGATGCTGACATGCGGGCGCGAAGCGTGCGCACCGTATCCCTCAATGCCGATCGAGAACGTATCGGCGGCGGCCATCAATGGTCCCGGTCGCAGCGTGAAATGGCCGACCGGGAGACCTGGCATGTTGTGTAGCCCATAGACCTCCTGGATGCCCCAGCGGTCCATCAGGCCATCCTTGACCATGGCAAGGCCACCAGCACCACCTTCCTCGGCAGGTTGGAAGATCACCACAGCGGTGCCATCGAAATTGCGCGTCTCGGCCAGATACTTGGCCGCCCCCAGTAGCATCGCTGTGTGGCCATCGTGTCCGCACGCATGCGCCCGTCCCTTGATCGTCGACGCATAGGGGACGTCCGTAGTCTCCGTCATCGGCAGCGCATCCATGTCGGCTCTGAGCCCGATCACTTTGCCCGAGTGATTCGAGCGCCCCTTGATGACGGCGACGACGCCCGTCCGCCCAATGCCCGTCACCACCTCGTCGCAGCCCAACTCCCTGAGCTTGCGCTCCACGATGCCAGCTGTCCGATGCACGTCGTAGAGGATCTCCGGGTTGGCATGAAAATCCCGCCGCCAGGCTGTGATCTCGTCTTTCAGGCCTGCGGCACGGTTGATGATCGGCATCGGGAATCCTTCGGGTGTCAAGCTGGGCTAGGGTGATCGCCGCCGGAGAGGGCATGTCGCTCGCCAAGATAGCTCAGCACGCCGCGGCCTGCAGCATGTCCTGTCGCGAAACAGCCTTGAAGCAGATAGCCGCCCGTCGGCGCTTCCCAATCCAACATCTCACCGGCGACAAAGAGACCGGGGTGCCGTCGGAGCATCATGTCGGGACCGATCTCGTCGAGCGCGATGCCGCCCGCACTCGAGATGGCCCGCTCGAGCCCACCGAGTGCGGTAACGGGAAGTCGTACCTCCTTGATCGCGTGCGCAAGAACTTCGGCATCGGTCGGCAGAGCGTTACCCGATGCCTCGCGCAGGAGACCGATAGCTACGGGGGCAAGATGCACAGTCTTTCTGAGCCAGCTCGTCAGCGACTGTTTGCCTCGCGGTTTGGCTAACCGGTTCGCCAGATCCACCGTGTTTAGATCCGGCCTCAGGTCGATCAAGATATGTGCGTCGCCTTCAGCGAGGGCCCGTCTGATTTCAGGTGTTTGCGCATAGATTACCCCGCCCTCGAGCCCCGTTGCTGTGACGATTGCTTCACCGCGCTGGCGTTGCCCCCCGACCGAGGCGGCGATGCGCTTCAACGGCGAGCCGGCAAAACGCTCGCGGAAATGCTGCGTCCAGGCGACAGCCACCGCGACGTTCGCGGCCTCGATGGGTTGCACGCGAACTCCGATGCCAGCAATTGCCGCTACCCAGCCACCGTCAGAGCCAAGACGCGGCCAACTGCCCCCCCCGAGCGCGAGAACCACTGCGTCGGCCTCGACAGCACACGGCTCATCGAAGCCAGCCGCAACGAGGGGCCGACCGGCCGCGTCGAAGCCAGCCATGCGGTGCCGCGTCCGGATGTCGACAGCTTGGCGTGCGAGACGTGCCAACCACGCCCGCAGAAGGGGCGACGCCTTCATCGCGCGTGGAAACACCCGTCCGCTGGTGCCGATGAATGTTTCCACTCCAAGGTCGTGCGCCATCCGGCGAAGCGCGTCCGGAGAGAACATCTCGATGGCTTCGCCCAGAAATGGACGAGCCACACCGTAACGCCGGAGCAACACCTCGAGCGGCTCGCCGTGGGTCAGATTGAGGCCCCCGCGCCCAGCCAGAAGCAACTTCCGGCCGACGCTCGGCATCCGCTCGTAGACGGTTACGCGCACGCCTGCTGCAGAGACGACATCCGCAGCCATGAGGCCAGCGGGGCCTGCACCAATCACGATCACATGGGCCATGGTCGGACCGTGGTGACAGGCTTCTCGAGGGCCCGCCTCACCAAACGCCCGTATTCGGCATCGATGCCCAAGGCTCCGCCTTCGGCTTGGCCTCACCCTTCTGTAGCAGCTCGAACGAAATTTTGTCGGGCGAGCGCACGAAGGCCATGCGTCCGTCGCGAGGGG
>LNDR01000130.1 GCA_001464755.1 Rhizobiales bacterium Ga0077524 | reverse complement strand
CGCCCTTCTTTGGCGTTTCCGCCGCAGCTTGTCCGGCCATGGCGATCGAGGCCAGAACACTGGTGACAACGGAAACTGTGAACTTGGACATGGACTCTCCTTGAGAGATGCGGGGCTCTAGGCGGCCCCTTCAGGCGTGAATGCAGGCGACCATGTGACCCGGGCCCAGCTCGCGCTGAGCCGGCACGGCCTTCTTGCAATCCTCCGTCGCGAGCGGGCAGCGCGGATGGAAAACGCACCCCGACGGCGGATTGAGCGGGCTCGGCAGCTCCCCGGTGATGATCTTGCGAGGCCGCGATCGCTCGATCACCGGATCGGGGATCGGCGCCGCCGCCAGCAGCGCCTGCGTATAGGGATGCTTCGGGTCGGCGAAGAGATCGGCCGAATCCGCCAGCTCGACGATGCGCCCGAGATACATCACCGCGACGCGTGTCGAGATGTGGCGCACGACGGCGAGATCATGGGCGATGAACAGATACGTCAACCCGAGCTTGTGTTGTAGGTCCTCGAGCAGATTGATCACCTGCCCCTGGATCGACACGTCGAGCGCCGACACCGCCTCGTCGCAGACGATCACTTCCGGGTTGACCGCCAGCGCTCGCGCGATACCGACACGCTGGCGTTGGCCACCCGAGAGTTCGTGCGGATAGCGCAGCGCCATATAGGGGAACAGCCCCACCAACTGCAGGAGTTCCGAGACGCGGTCGTCGATCTTGTCGTTCGGCAGGATGCTGTGCACGTACATCGGTTCGCCGATGATCTGTCCCACCGTCATGCGCGGATTGAGCGACGAATACGGGTCCTGGAAGATGACCTGCATCTTCTTGCGGATGGCGATCATCTCGCTCCGCTTCATCTGCGCGAGGTCGACGCCGTCGAACAGGATCTCGCCAGCGGTCGGATCCTCGAGCCGCAACACGAGGCGCCCGAGCGTGGACTTGCCGCAGCCGGATTCGCCGACGAGCCCCAGTGTCTCGCCCTTTCGCACGGTCAGCGACACGTCGTTGACGGCGCGCACGAGCTTGGCGGGGCCCCTCAGGAAGCCGCCCCCGACGGGGAAGAATTTGCTCGCGCCCTTGATGTCGAGCACGACGCTCGCATCATCGGCCACGAGGCCGGCCTGTCCCTCGAGCCGCTTGGCATCGTCATCCGCCAGCTTCTCGATCTCGGGCGTGCGATGACAGGCGGCGAAGTGGCCCTCCTCGATCTCGCGGAAGGCCGGCACCTGCATGCACTCGTCGATGGCGTAGCGGCAACGGGGACGGAAGCGGCAGCCCTCGGGCGGATTGAGCAGGTTCGGCGGCGAGCCGTCGATGGTCGCGAGCTTGACGGCTCGGCCCCGATCCAGTCGGGGTACGGCCGAGAGCAGACCGCGCGCGTAAGGGTGCAACGGCCGCCCGAAGACGCGCTCCGCGGTGCCGCCTTCGACGATCCGGGCGGCATACATCACATTCACGCGGTCGGCGTAACGCGCCACGATGCCCAGATTGTGCGTGATGATGATCACCGCGATGCCGAGGCGCCGCGAAAGATCCTTCATCAGCTCGAGGATCTGCGCCTGGATCGTCACGTCGAGCGCCGTCGTCGGCTCGTCGGCGATCAGCAGCTTCGGATTGCACGCGAGACCGATCGCGATCATCACGCGCTGGCGCATGCCGCCCGACAGCTGGTGCGGATACTGAACGAGACGGTTGGCCGGGTCGGTGATGCCGACAAGTGTGAGCAGCTCGATGGCCCGATCGTTGGCCTCCGCTTCCGTCATGCCCATGTGGATGAGCAGCGGCTCCTTGATCTGCAGCCCGATCGTCAGGACCGGATTCAGCGAGGTCATCGGCTCCTGGAAGATCATCGAGATCGAGCGGCCGCGCACCTGGCGCATCGACTCGTCGTCGAGATCCAGCAGCGATTTACCCTCGAACTTGATCGATCCCGCGACGATGCGCGACGACTGCGGCGGCAGCAGCCGCATGATCGCGAGCGCCGAGACCGACTTGCCAGAGCCAGACTCGCCGACGATGGCCACCATCTCGCCCGGGTAGACGGAATACGTCACGCCTTCGACGGCGCGGACGGTGCCATGCGACGTGATGAAATGAACGTGGAGATTGTCGATCTCGAGCACGGGTGCGCTCGAAGGTGCGGCTGACTCCACGTCAGTTCTCCCGGCAGTGACCACGCCCCCGGCGGGACTGTGCTGCACGTCGGTACTCCTCCCTGGCTTGCCCGAGGCTCACGCGCTGTCAGCAGCGTTCTCCGGGTCATTTGGCAGTATGTCGTCTTTGCTAGACAAAGTTTGATGCGAGGGCAAGCTCGCCCGACGAAACGAAGTTTCCGTGTCGACCTCGTACGTGCCGAGCCGACTTTCCGAGTTGCAGATGGCGCCATCTTCGGGGATCGGGAAGACTAGCTAATACGCTCTGCTGCTGGCACTCTCCCGGCCACGCCAGCGATCATTCCTGACCAATAGAGCGAACTCCATGCCGAGCCCCCAGCTCACACCCACCGGCCTCGCCTACGACACCATCGAAATCATCGCCCCTTGGGAGCAAGGGCGGTGCCCGATCGTCTTCCACCACGGCATCGGCACGGATCGTCACGTCTGGTCGGACTGGCTCCCGTCCGTCGCGACACGGCATCGGATCGTGCGCTTCGACACCCGTGGCTACGGCCAGTCGGCGGTGCCACCCGTCGACCATGCCTGGACGCTCGATTGCGCTCTTGCCGACCTGATGGAGATCGTCGGCCTCGCCGGTCCCGGTCCCGTGCATCTCGTGGGCGAATCTTTCGGCGGCACCGCCGCGCTACTCGCAGCGATCCACCATCCCGAGCGCATCGCCTCGGTGACGGTCGCCAACACCGCCTTCCGCGGTGCCACCATCGCCGACGTTCCCGGCTGGCGCTCGGCCTTCGCGGAGCAGGGCGTCGAGACGTGGAGTAGCCGGATGATGCCCAAGCGCTTCCATGACGATGCACTCAGCGACGCCCAGCGCCGCTGGTATCGGTCCGTTCAGGATCGTTCGCCCGCGCATGTCACGGTCGGGCTCGGCGAACTGTTGGCGGCGACCGACCTCGGTCCCGAGCTGTCCAGGATCAAGGCCCCGCTGCTGATCCTGATGCCCGACCGAAGCCCATTCGTCACAGCGCGCATGGGCGTCGACCTGCTCGAGGCCGTGCCGCACGCCGACCTCGCCATGGTCCCGCACGCGCGTCACGGCCTGCCCTTCTCGCACGGCGGCGAGTGCGGAGCCCGGCTGGCGCGCCATCTCGACCACGTCGAGGCAGCCCGCGCTTCGGCCTGAGCCGAGCAGGTAGGTCAGTTGTAGGAGTACGTGATCTGGAACGCCCGCTCGCGGAGGCTCGCCGTCGCGGGCGGAGCGGCGAGCCGCGTCTTGAAGACCCGCTCCGCCACCAGCCGGTCGAGTTCCGGCTTGCCGCTGCTCTTGACCACACGCACGCCCTCGACCGCACCCGAGGCACCGACCACGAGCTGGATCACCACGTCGCCCTTCATGCCGGCTGGCTTCGGCATATTGCTCTTCAAGGTTCGGATGACACCGCGCACGTAGGGACTGGCCTCGCCGAGCCGCGCCGCCCCTGGAGCAGATACGGAGACCATCGCGCTCTGCAGGTCCTCCATGGTCTGCTCCAGCAGCTCACGCGCCTCGGCATCGGTGAGCGCCGGTTGCAGGTCTGGCTTCTTTGGCTCGGCCTGCCTTTCTTTCGGTGGTGTCTCGGCTTTCGGCGGCTCGGGCCGATCCGGCACCGCGGCCTTCGCAGAGGGCTCCCATCCATCGGCAGACTTCAGGGCCGCGACCATCTCCTCCGGTGGCGTGTTCGGCTCTGCCCGTGGCGGCTCGGCCTTCTGTGATGGCGGTTGCGCCGTTGCCTCGCTATCGGCCTCGGCATTGCCGGCCTTGAACGCGACGTAACGGCTGTTGAACTCGGCCGCATCGATGATCTCGGCCGACACGCCATCGATCCGGCCACGCTCGTCGCCGATCCGGCTCTGCGACGGCCGCTCCATCCCGAACAATGCCGACAGTACGCCGTCGAAGCCGCCGACCATGGCCGTCCCGAGAACGAGATGCCCGGCGAGCGCCACCGCGACCGCGCGCCGGAGCCCCCCGACACGCGCCCGCTCCGCCTCGTGCCAGCGCTCGTCGCTGGCCAGGACCAGCGGCTCGTCAGACGTTGCTAGCGACAATGCGGTCATGACACACCACAGCGACGCCAAGCCAGCAAAGTCAACATGCTGGGCAAGCGCCGGTGTGGACGAGCGCATTGCCTCGGCCGAGCGACCCGGCCCCCATCCTTGACCGCCAACCGCCCCGCCACCTACGGTCGCGGCGAGATCCATCCCAAAGCTCGGAGGCGGCCCGTGGCGCGCGAATACCTGAAGAAGTCGACCGTTCCCCAGCAGAAGCGCCGCGCCGAGGTCGAGGACACGGTTCGCCGCATGTTGGCCGACATCGCCGAAAACAAGGACGACGCCGTCCGCCGCTACGCCCGCGATCTCGACAAGTGGGAGGGCGCCTTCCGCGTCAGCGAGGCCGAGATCGCCGAGAAATCAAAGCAGCTCTCCAAGGTCTTCAAGGAGGACTTCGAGATCTGCCACAAGAACGTGGTCGACTTCGCCAAGCGCCAGCAGGAGAGCATCCAGGCGTTCGAGGTCGAACTTTATCCCGGCGCCGTCCTCGGCCAGAAGCTGATCCCGATCGATAACGTCGGCTGCTACATTCCGGGCGGCAAGTTTCCGCTCATCTCGTCCGCCATCATGAGCGTCGGCACGGCCAGAGTTGCCGGCGTCAAGCACATCACCGGCTGCGCACCACCGCGCGGCGCTGACGGCATCTATCCGCAGACGCTCTATGCACTACATAAATCCGGCGCCGACGAGATCTATTGCCTCGGTGGTGCGCAGGCCCTTGCCGCGATGGCAATGGGCCTCGTCGGCATGAGGAAGGCGGACCTCATCACCGGCCCCGGCAATCCTTATGTCGCCGAGGCCAAGCGGCAGCTCTTCGGCATCGCCGGTATAGATCTCCTCGCCGGCCCGACCGAGATCCTGGTCATTGCCGACGACACCGCCGACCCGACCATTGTCGCGACCGACCTGCTCGGACAGGCCGAGCATGGCCCCGACAGTCCGGCGTGGCTCGTCACGACGTCGCGCACACTGGGCGAGGCAGTCATCAGGGAGGTCGAGCGGCTGCTCCCCGACCTGCCGACGCGCGACAACGCCGGTAAGGCCTGGGCCGATCTGGGCGAGGTCATCGTCGTCGGCTCCGACGACGAGGCTATCGCCGTCTCCGACGAGTACGCGCCGGAGCACCTGGAGATCCAGACCGGTCGCGACGACTACTATATGGAGCGCCTGACCAGCTATGGTTCGCTGTTCGTCGGCGAGCCCTCGACGGTCGCCTATGGCGACAAGGGCGTCGGCACCAACCACACGCTCCCGACGGGCCGCACCAGCCGTTACACGGGCGGCCTCTCGGTGCACAAGTTCACCAAGATCGTCACCTACGAGCGCCTCACCCGCCGCGCCTCGCGCGAGATCGCACCTGTGATTGCCCGCGTCTGCCGCGAGGAAGGCATGATCGGACACGCCATCACCGGCGAGGTGCGCGTGAAGCGGTACGAAGGAGCGAATTGAGGGGCCACGCGCAGCCTCACGAGGCAACCTCGAGATCCATGCACGGCACACAAATAAAAAAAGGGCCGCCGAAGCGACCCTTTTTCATCTTCCTGAATGCCACCCGGCGCTATGCGGCCTGGGCGGCATTGACTGGTACGGTGACCGTCGGCCGTTTCTCGTCATCTGAGACGTGACCCGACTTCAAGGCGACACCGATGTAGCGAACGCGGCCTGCTATCTTTGCCTTCTGGACGCCAAGCTCACTGAAATCGCGACCGAAGGTGGGTAGTGCAAGCGGCTCTTTGTCGTGCTCCTCGCACCAGGCGATGTAATCCTCGTAAAGCGCTGTTGCGGTACTCGGGTGCCACGAGCTTCTGCACGGGCACGTTGCGGTTGTCGTTGGCGATTGCCACCGGAGCAGAGGCCGGAGTGGCGCGCTGAGCGACACGGACCACGGCAGGTGCCGCGACAGTGGCGATAGCGGGCTCGAGCCTCGGAGCCGACGGGGCGGCACGATCATGCAGTCGCCAGGTCGAGAAGGCGACGTACAAGCCGAACCCGGAACCGACTTCCAACAGCAGCGCCACGAAGATGGTCAGCGCGGTCTGCATGTCCTGGACGTCGATCTTGCCCATTCCGACGAAGGCTGCGAGATGCGCCAGCACGGCTGCCTGCGGATCTGCCTCGGTCATGAGAGCCGTGCCATGCGTGCCATTGGCGTTCGCATTGGCGAGCTTGCT
>LNDR01000129.1 GCA_001464755.1 Rhizobiales bacterium Ga0077524 | reverse complement strand
GAGGAGCTGTCGATCGAGGAACGAACCGCGACTCACGGTCGGTTCCGAGGGCCGAGTTGTCGCTCACGATGTTGCGGCGCACTTATCAAATTGACCCGGAGCCGAAGTGACGGAGGCGGCGCTTGCGCCACACCCGGGTGTCTGCTTACGACAATCGCTTCAAAGCGATTTGGGTGAACAATCGCAAGGTGCGACCCAAAGGGATGATATCTGCATATCGACTAGGTAGAGAGCCCGAACCACCGGGACAGGAAGCCGCTACCTCGCTTCGGCCGCTGCCCTTCGTACGAGATCATTGTTGCGATCATACCGTTGAAGTGTTGATCACTGAGAAGTTCTGGAGGTGGGGCATCGCGTGGATCATCAAGCACGATCGGCACGATATCTGGCAGCGACTCGGGGTGCATCCTCTGGCAGGTTCGAGCATACTCAATCTCGCTGTTGACCCATTTGGAAGAACGAGCGCTACGCGACCAGAACAACATAAACAGGTCTGCTTCGTCGATCTTTCGATAGATTTTTCTCTCGTAACGTTCGCCTGGATTGAGCGACAGTACGTCTTGAAAAAAGCCGATATTGGCAGCCTCCAGCGCCTGCGCCCGCTTCAGGACCTCTGCGCGATCCTCTGATGCATAGGACAGGAATGCGAACCTGTACGTGCGCGCATTACCCCCCGTCAGCTCAGGCATGGGGATTGGGTCTCGGCTGACACTGGGACCCTCACGCTTTACCTGAAACAGGATGCGCCCGACGGGCCTGCCATCGACGTAAATGCGCGCGATTGGGTGAAGCACATCCGAGGAAGAACCGTCGCTCAGCTTGCACGAGAACGTCGCTACGTTGGGTTCGCCGCGCCATACAAGTTCTTGCACAGGCTCGCCGACTTCGATCCCCTGCCCGTCAAGTACAATTCGTACAGGTGTGTCGCGAGTGATTGGCACCTGCAATGTCTGGCGCCCCCTGAGCATGGAACTGTCGTCCATTGCAGTCGCGAGGAATTCGGCGCGCTCGGTCTGCTCGACGAGATGCAGGAAGATTTGAACCATAAAGCGGCTTTCACCGCGCACGGCCGGTGGCGCGAAAACGCTGCAATCGACGAGGTCCGGTTGCACTGGCGGTAGCTGAGTGACGCCAAGAAGAGGTACTGATGCGCCTTTCGATAGACCGAGAAGGATCAGGAGCCGGTCCGCGTTATCCATCAGAAAGCGGGACACATCCACTAAGCGATCCCGGAATACATATGCGAGTCCACCGGCAGCTACGACTACCGCCACGCCTCCAAAGATGCGCGGCCATCTCTGGCCACTCGATACATACCATGGCAGCTGCGCCATCTCCCTCTGAGCGATGATGCTCGTCGGCAGTTCCTTTCGTTCCCTGCGCCAGTTGTCCTCTTGCTGTTCCGATAATCGTCTTGTGCGTTCCAGGATCGCTTCGTTTTGGGCCAATATGCGTTGCGCCTCCTGGCGGGCGACCAGGACGTCGTCTTTGTGCCTGAGAAGTTCGTCGGCCATTATTCGGTAGCGGGCAGCTTCCTCCTCTTTGATAGCGAGTTTCTCCCGCAAACCAACGATCTCGTCTTCCGGCTCGCGCGCGAGTGTTGACGGATGTTTCCTGGCGGCTTCGCTGTCGCGAATTCTGCCTGATACTGCGCGCCGCAGCTTCAGCAAGGTCTCGATCGAGTGGCTTGGCGCAGGTAGTGGCGCGATCCTCGGCGGTGCCGGCACCATGCCTACTGGCTGCGCCCGCGAACTCTGTGCCGCCGCCGCCGCAGCCGCCGCCGCTGCGGTTGATGCTACGGAAGCAGCCTGTGAAGCGTCGATGGCACGTGGTGCCGGCGCAACTGGTGACAGTCTCGAAAGGGCTCGCTCAAACCTACTTGCAACGCCCCGCTCATGATGAAGTATGGACTCAATCGACTGCACTAGCGCTGCCATATCGCTACGAAAGTGCTCGTGCGTTACATCACGCGTCAGATAATTAGAAAATTCTCGCATGTCGCCAGGCAGATCCCGCCAGTTCGTCGGCCGAGCTAACATCCCCTCTCGGCCGACGCGCACCGGGATCACCGCAATCTTGCGCTGCAGCGCGGCAGTAATTTCCGCGCGAAAGTAGTCGTGCTGGAACGCGCGTTCTATAGTGCGCGGTCGATCAAGCCAGTTCTCGCCGATGATAGCAATGAATATGTCGCAGTTGGCCAGTGCATTGGCCCACTCCTCGTCGTAGCGCGCATGGTGCGGGTAATTGCGGTCCATGAACAGATTAGCCTCGCCGAATCTCGCGGCGAGCTCATCGAAAACCCGAGCAATTGCGACTGGGTCGCCTTCGCGGTCGTAGCCGACAAAGATCATCATCGAGAAATTCAATGCCCACCCTTCGGCATGAGGTGGCGCCCAGAGTGGCAACGTCCAGAACGGCAATCCATGACGTTGCACGGATGGTCTGCTTGGATCACTGCCTCTGTGCGTCAACCTCACGCTGACCTTCGGCTAAAGTACCAGGGAGCGGTCGAACTACAAGCCCGTGATTAGCGAGCATAGGATGACCGTTGTTGGCCCGAGGAGCTGTCGATCGAGGAACGAACCGCGACTCACGGTCGGTTCCGAGGGCCGAGTTGTCGCTCACGATGTTGCGGCGCACTTATCAAATTGACCCGCTCCTGACTTGAGCACCTGCAGCATGGGCGGCACGGTCCTCGATTGCGGATCCGACACGACGATCCCGCCATTTATGACGATCGTTGAAATAAGCTGTGGCGCGTGGCGCGCGTCGCGACGCCGCACTATGGTCGTTGGTGATTGTTCGCCCGTGTGCCACATCCACAAGTCAGCCGTTCCATGCCAGGATCCACCATGCGCGCACTCATCGTCCTGCTGTTGGGTCTGGTGGTGCTGGGCGCAGCAATCACAAGTTCGGCGAGCGCGCAGGCTCCGACCTACGAACAGCTTAACGCGCAGTTCAGCGCGCACTTTCGCGCCAATCGCCAGGCAGAGGCGGCGACGTTGATGCCGGCGCTGGAAGCGGCCTCCCGCGCAAGGTTCGGCCCTGCGCACAAGACCTACGCTGACCTGCTCTACTCGTTCGGCAGCCTCGAAAGCTTGCGCGGCAACCTACCGTTCGCCGAGCAGCAGTATCTGTCGGCGCTCGCCATCATGGAACAAGCGGTCGGGCCAAACCATCGCGACATCTCCGACATCCTGAGCGATCTTGCGCAGATCTACATCGAAACGGACCGCCTCGCGGAGGCCGAGGCCGCGTACCGGCGCAGCCAGTCCATCGACGCCAGAACGCTCCCCGCCAACGATCCGGCGGCGCTCGGCTCGATCAACAATTTTGCCATTCTGCTCGGGCTCCAGAACCGCTTCGGCGAGGCCGAGGACCTCCTGCGCCGCACACTGGCCGCGGCCGAGCCCGCCGCCGCGCGCAATCCGGGCCTCATGGTGTCGCTGCTCGGCACGCTCGGCGCCAATTACATGCGGCAACTGCGTTTCGCCGAGGCCGAGCCGTTGCTGGCACGCAGCCTAGCGTTGAGCGAACGTTATAACGCCCCGCGAGCCACCGGCACCGCGCTGGTCAACCTCGCCAACGCCCGCAAAAACCTAGGCCGCATCGAGGACGCCATCGCACTGCTCCAGCGCGCACTTGCTATCGAGTCGCAAACCAATGGGACCGATCATCCCAACCTCATCTCGTCACTCAACAATCTCGGCACGGCGTACGTGGACCTCCAGCGTTATGCCGAGGCCGAGACCCTGTACCGGCGTGCGCTCGCCATCGCCGAGACCCGGTTCGGGCCGGCCAACAGCCGGGTCGCCATCCCCCTGCAGAACCTCGGCGACGTCATGATCAAATCCGGCCGCCACGCCGACGCCGAGCCGTTCCTGGCGCGCGCCTACGACGTCAACCTTGCTACGCGCGGACCGACAGCGCCTTTGACCATCCAGACCCAGTCCACCCGCGGGCTGGCCGCCGCCGCTGGCAACAATTTCGGCGCGGCGCTGCGGTTCGGTCGCGAAGCCACCGGTGCCATTGTCGCCCGGTCGCGCGCCGTCGATGCAGCCCGGGGCGTCAACGCCTCGCCGGTGCTCCAGCAGCGCTACGTCTTCGATGACCATCTCACGCGTCTGGCGGCGGCGGCTGTTGCGCGAACGGAACCATCCGATGAACTCGGTCGCGAGGCCTTCATGGTGGCCCAGTGGCCCGCCCAGTCGCAGGCCGGCGCCGCCATCCAGCAGATGGCGGCCCGCTTCTCCGAGGGCGACAGCCCACTAGCCGCGCTCGTGCGCGAAGCCCAGGATCTCGACACGCGTTGGCTCGCCACCGAGGCCCGCTTTAAAACCGCGCTGGAGCAGACCAGCGGCGCGAAGCCCGCCGGCGGTCGTGGTGACAACGACCTGGCGAAGGTCACCGCCGAACTGGCCGGAATCGAGCAGCGCCAGGGCGTAGCGCGGACCCGGCTCGCCGGCGAGTTCCCGGGCTACGCGGCGCTTACCCGTCCGCAGCCTCTCGCGGTCGATGCCACGCAACGCCTGCTCGGGGCCGACGAAGCCCTGGTGTTTCTGTATGTGGCCCCCGCGCAAACCACGGTCTTCGCGCTCTCGCGCACTGGTTTTGCGTGGCATGCCGTGCCGATCACGCAGGCCGCCCTCGCGGGGCAGGTGCAGCGGTTGCGCGCTTCGCTCGATTTCGACGTGTCGACGCCGACCCCAGCGGTGCCCACGGCGACGGCCACGCCCCTGTTCGACGCCCACGAGGCACACGCCCTGTTCAAGTCGCTGCTCGGGCCTGCCGATCACATCATCGCCAAGGCCGAGCACGTCATGATCGTGCCAACCGGCTCGCTAAGCAGCATGCCGTTCCAGGTCCTCGTCACCGCCGAGCCGCCGCCTGGACCAGTGCCGCGCAACGAGCTGCCCCGCTATCGGGACGTCGCATGGCTCGCCAAGCGCCAGGCGACAAGTGTGTTGCCAGCCATTGCCAGCCTCGGTGCGCTGCGCAGCCATGCAGCCGGTTCGCCGGCTCCCGAGCCCTTGATCGGTTTCGGCGATCCCGTATTCCATAAGACCGCGCCACCAACGGCAGCCGGCGCCCCCCGCTCGGCCACGGACCGGATCACGGCCGAGTCCAAGGTCGCGGCGGCGTCGCAACAGATCACGGCGTTCGCGACCAAATCGCGCTCGACGCGGACCTACTCGTCCTATTTTCGCGGCGCCAATACCGATCTCGCGGCGCTGCGCCAAAGCCTCGCGCCACTGCCAGAAACGGCCGACGAGTTGCGCGCCGTCGCCGGTCGACTTGGTGCCCGGACCGAACATCTGAAGCTTGGCGCGGCCGCCAGCGAGGTCACCGTCAAAGGCCTCGACCTCGCCCGCTACCGCGTGGTTTATTTCGCCACGCACGGTCTGGTCGCCGGCGAATTGCAGGGCTTCGGCGAGCCGTCGCTTGCGCTGACCATCCCGGATGTGGCCACAGCGCTGGACGATGGGCTGTTGACCTCCAGTGAAATCGCAGCGCTCAAACTGCGGGCCGATTGGGTCGTGCTCTCGGCCTGCAACACGGCGGCCGGCGACGGTACAGGTGCCGACGCCCTCTCGGGTCTGGCGCGTTCGTTCTTCTACGCCGGTGCCCGGGCCCTGCTGGTGACGCACTGGGCCGTCGATTCACGGGCGGCGGTTTCGCTGACTACCAGCACGTTCGGTGAGCTGGACAAGGCCCCCGCGATTGGGCGCGCCGAAGCCTTGCGCCGCTCCATGCTCGCGTTGATGCAGGATGCGTCGGATCCTCACAACGCCTATCCCGGTATCTGGGCGCCCTTCGTCGTCGTCGGCGAAGGTGGGCCAATTGGCCTCAGCGAGCCATCCGCGTCGCGCCGTTAGGCCGAAGTTCCCGAACCGCCGATCACGATTTCTACGTTTCTTCAATCGGTTGCTGTTGAAGTGGGGTGATCGCATCTGACGACACATTCACACTCGTGAAGGGCGTGGCATCGTCCGCGCGATGCTGCCAGGATCGGTGCCTGTCCGCCCAGCCCTTTTGACGATGCGATCCGCCAGGAAGCAGACGTGGTCGCCGACGGCTATTGCTTCACTGATCGCCGTTCCTTCGATGTCGGCTTCTGTATGAGCCTCAACTTTTTTGCGGTCCATCACTTGCTGCGCCGCATGATTCCGCTACTGGCCCGAGGCTGTCAGAGGTGCACGGAGCGATCGCAGGCGCGATCGGGGTCGAAGCTGCCGATCGGAGAACAAAATCGGGACAGACGGTCCTTTCCGGGGGGATGCCCGAAACGGTCATCGCAACCCTCCGAAGCCTTGTGGCGTGCCTGTCAAGGCGGCAAATTTGAGTTCTCGGGGATTTTCCAA
>LNDR01000128.1 GCA_001464755.1 Rhizobiales bacterium Ga0077524 | reverse complement strand
CCATTCGCCCTGTCGCCTGCCTTGGGCATCGATCAACGACTGTACCGCGCAAGCGGATCGAAGAGGCGCGCCTCGACGTTGACAGAGCGGACATAAGAACCCGACCGTTGCCGTCAGACGGCTGCCAAGTGCCGTACTCCCTAACCAAAGTGCAACACGCTCGATCTATGGTAGCCGGAATTGCCCGGAAGATTGCTTCCTGGGCGTCGTCTTGCTTGTGGTGGTGGGACGCTCATGTCCAGTCAACATGCTCGTGTGGATCGCGCGTCTCATGCCCGGTCGACGGCGCCGAGCCCGGAGCTTCTGCGACGCTTACCCTATTACGCTCTCGGTTTGCTCGCCTTCTACCTGATCTACACCCTCAGCCTGATCGGCAGGCCCGAGGGCTGGTTGCTCGATGGTTCCGGCAGGTACTGGCTCAACGACTTCGCAGGGGTTTGGACGGCGGGTGACGTCACCAACCGTGGTTTGCCGGAGCGGGCCTACGACATAGCCAAGCTCTGTGCTGAGCAGGTCGCGCTGCGCGGTGCCCCCATGGCGGGCTGCTATCCGTGGCCCTATCCGCCTCATGTTCTGCCGCTGGCCGCCACCCTAGCCACACTTCCCCTGATCCCGGCCATGCTGCTCTGGCTTGGGCTGACGGCCAGCGTCTATGGCGCCGTCGCGCGCCTGATCACCGGATCGTGGCAGGGTGTCGCCCTGATGCTCGCCGGCCCCGCCACGCTGAACATCCTCTATACCGGCCAGAACGGCTTTCTGAGCGCGGCCCTCATCGGCGGCGGGCTCATGCTGCTCCCGACGCGGCCGGTTCTCGCAGGGGTTGTGTTCGGATTGCTTGCCTATAAGCCTCATCTCGGGCTGATGATCCCACTCGCCCTCATCGCTGCGGGCCATTGGCGAACGATCGCAGCAGCCGGCAGTACGGTGGCTGTTGTCGTCGTGGCCTCCATGGCGCTCCACGGCCTGGAGCTTTGGAACCTCTTCTTCCTGCAGATCGGCAACGTCGCCTCGGTGATGCAGACCCATTTCGACACGTCGAAGCTGCGCAGCCTGTTTGGCTTGTTGCAGACGCTCGGCCTGCCAGCCGGTCCGGCTTTGGTGATCCACACGGTCCTCGCCCTCGCGGTTGCCGGCGTTGTGATCGTGGTTTGGCGGAGTCAGCTGGCGCACGATCTCAAAGCTGCCCTTCTTGCCACCGCGATCACGATGGCGAGCCCCTACGTCTTCGCTTACGACCTTGCTGCTCTATGCGTCGCACAGGCGTTCCTGGTGCGACACGCTCTCAAGCACGGCGGGATAGCTATGCCTGAATTCGCAGGGCTAGCCGCTGTCAACGTTCTGCAGCCCTTGAGTGGGGGCCTTGCAGGGCTGCTTTTGGTTGGCCTCGTGCTATGGCGCGCCTCCGAGCCGAGCGCCGAGCGCACATCCCCCGGGGCGCCGCTCCCGGCCAGTTGACGGGAGCACCCTACCCTCGATCGCAGGTCCGCTCGGCTGTGAAGTCCATGCTGCGGAGAGGGAAATCCATCTCGCGAAATGGCCCGGCGGCCAGACCCGTGGCCCTTCTTTTTTTGCGCAGAAGCAAGTAGCAAGGCCCTCAGCAGATGCAGGCCGGCACGGGGGGTATGCTCACCGAGCTGCTTCAGGACACCCACCTGCCATCTCGCCCGCCGACGAGAAACCCCACCGAGGCCCGCTGGCGCGCATCGCCTCCGAGCCGCAACGCCGGAGCCAAGTCATGAGCGTCAAGATCGCCCCGTCTATTCTCTCGGCCGATTTCGCCCGGCTCGGCGAGGAGGTGCGCGCAATCGATGCGGCCGGTTGCGACTGGGTTCATGTCGACGTCATGGACGGACATTTCGTGCCGAACATCACGATCGGACCGATGGTGGTCGCGGCACTCAGACCGCATACGGCCAAGCCCCTCGACGTCCACCTGATGGTGGCCCCGGTCGACTCCTACATCGAGGCCTTCGCCAAGGCGGGCTCCGACGTGATCACGGTGCATGCCGAGGCCGGCCCTCACCTCGACCGTACGCTGCAGTTGATCAAGAGCCTAGGCAAGAAGGCCGGCGTCTCGCTCAACCCGTCGACGCCCCCGGAGGTGATCGCCTATGTGCTCGACCGACTGGACCTGGTACTGGTGATGTCGGTCAACCCGGGCTTCGGGGGGCAGGCCTTCATCCCGGCCATGGTGGCGAAAATTGCGCGCTTGAAAGAGATCATCGGCAAGCGCCCGATCCACATCGAGGTCGACGGCGGCGTCAATGCCGAGACGGCTGCGCTCTGCGCGAAGGCCGGCGCCGACGTGCTGGTCGCGGGAAATGCCGTCTTTACCGGAGGACGCTACTCCGAGAACATTTCCGCCATTCGCTCGGCGGCCGACCGCGCGCGCGCCTGAGGCGGGAAAACCATATCACCTCGCATCGGGATTCCATGGCACGATGGCGATGCGCGCACCGCGCAAGCCGGCAAATGATTGCTCGCGGCAGCTGAGCACGATCACCTGATGCGCCTCGGCGGCTGCCTCGAGGGCACGGTGCATGGCCCCGATGCGGTAGTCGTCCGAATAGACAAGGACATCGTCGAGAACCAGAGGAGCCCCCATGCCCTGGTCCGCTAGGAGGCGTGCGAACGCGAGGCGCGTCAGCACGGCGATCTGTTCGCGCGTCCCGTCGCTGAGGTGCCGCAGGGTTTCCTCCCGCTCGTTCCGAACGAGCCCGGCAACGGCATACTTGTCTCCGAGTTGTATGGCGGCCTGCGGAAAGACCAGATCGACATAGGGGGTCAATCTGGCCAGCACCGGCGCGAGATAGCTGTCGCGCAGGCGCGCCTCCTCCGTGGCAAGCTCGCCATCGAGCAATTTGAGTGCAGCGACCTCCTCGGCGAGATCTGCATGGCGCGCACATACGCGCGCCGACTCGGACTCGAGCTCCGCCAGCCGCGCCACGACATCCTCCCGTCGCGCGGCCTCCAGCATACCTTCGAGCCGCGCCCGCTCGGAGGCAAGGGCTGCCTCCTCCTGCTCGGCCCGATGCTGCTCGCGCCTTGCCTCGCCAACCTCCGCTTCCAGCACAGCGAGCGCGGCGGTATCCGGCGTGCGTTGCGCCCAGGCGGCCTCGATGCGCAAGGCCTCGTCGAGGCCACGGCTCGCCGTATCGGCGGCAGACTGAGCATCGGCACGCAAGCGGTCCCTCTCGGCAACCGTCGGCAATCCGGATTCCACCTCGGCGCGACGCCGGTCGCGCTCCTCGACACGGGACGCATGCACGGCAGCCTCACGACGCAGCGCTTCGCCGGTTGCGGTGCTCTGGCGCAAGGCGGCGTCCGCCGCTTGCAACGCGTCACGAAGAGAGCTGGCGGTATCGGCGAGTTGCTGCCGGTCGGGCCCAGGAGAGCTTTGTCGCGCGTTGTCGACGTTGAGTGGGAACGCCGCGATCTCCTCCTCGAGCCGCGCCAAACCGTCCGGAGCCGCAACCGACAGCGCCGCACGCGCCTCCGCAAGCTCGGCGGCGGTCTCGCGCGCGCTGGTGTGCCGCCGTTCCAGATCCGCCAGATCGGTGGCACACCAACCCGCCAGTATCAGCGCAAGCGCTGACCGATGTTCGTCCTGGCGCGCCAAGAGCCGTTGCCTATCGCTCGAAGCTGCGGGCTCCACTGTGACGTGCCCGATGCCGGGAATGTGAAGCACGAGGCGGCCGAACGCCACGAGACGCTCGCCGGCGAGGATCGGACGTCCGTCGACCACGATGCGTGGAGCGGTGTCACCTTCATAGTCGACCTTAACCGCAGAAGACGATGCTTCGAGGCGGGCTGCGGCCTCCGCAAGACTGGAGGACAAGGCCCTCGCCTCGCGTACGGACGCCTCGTCGAGCGGCTCGCCGCGCAGTCGTTCCTCGAGCGCGCCGATCCGAGCGCCCCCTCCACGGGCACGGGCGACGCGGCCGGCAAGCTCCTGATAGCGCGCCAGGGCTGTAGCCCGCTTCAGGTCGGCTTCGGCGGCATCCAGCGCGGAGCGCGCGCGCTCGGCGACCCCTGCCGCATCTTCGTTGGCGCTCTCGGCGACCCGGAGCCTGTGCTCGAGCTCTCGGGCGACCGAGGCATCGGCCTCGGCACGAGCGAAGATGCTGGCGAGCTCGCCAAGTTTATCAGTCAGCGACCGTGCGGCCGCCGTTGACGAAGCATGCTTGACTCGAGCCTCCGCGACCGCGACGCGGGCCTGATCTCGGGCGGCAATATCCTCGTGGGCAAGCCTGAGCCGGGCCTCGGCGTCTCCAATCCGGCGGCTGCGCCCAGCGCGTGCGACCGGATCGGATAGCTTGGCAGAGGCGTCGCCGAGGTTTGCAAGGCGATCGAGGAGCCCCTCGACCTCGCTGTAGAGGCGGCGACACTTATCGACCTCTGCTGCAGCCGTCTCGACTTCGCGAATCGCATCGCGGTAACGCCCGGTGGGCTGTCCACGCCCGGGGGTCAGGAATTCGCCGAGCGCAGCTTGCACGCGCGTCCGGATCCGGCGTCCGCCCTCCCCTCCCGCCGCGGACGTCACCTCCCGGGCGATGGCTGCCCGAAGCGTGCTCTCGCCTGCCTCGTCCGGCCCCGGCTCTGCGAGCAACGCGCCTTGCGCCAGCCAAAGCAGTGGGAACCGCCCCACCCCGGACTTGAGGTCCAGCAGCTGCTCCAGCTTGGTCTCGGCGTCGCTCCCACGCATAAGGGTGCCGGTCGACAGCGAGGTCACCTCGGCCATTCGCTCGGCCAGGAACCGCTTGCGCACGCGCCACCGTTCGTTGCCGATCTCGAGCTCGATCTCGATCAGCGGCGAGCCGCCGCGATAGGGCTTGAGCTCGCCCAGCTCCGCCTTGGCCGAGCGGTGGCTGGTAAGGAGCGCAAGTCGTAACGCCTTCAGAAGCGTGGACTTGCCCGCCTCGTTCGGACCGATCAGCAAGTCCAGGCCACCGCTCAGTCCCTCGAGCGCGACCGGCTCGACGAAGCGACCGCACTCGGCAACGCGGAGCGCGCGAATTTTCATTGGGCTTGCTCCCGAGGCGCTTCGCCCGCCCCGAGCGAAAGCAGGACGCGCATCGCTCGCACCGCAATCCGGGACTCTGATGGGTCATCGCCCTGGCTCCGGTCGATCAGCCGGCGCGCAACTGCGGCCAACACCGGATCGATGATCCGCGCCATGTCCCCGACTCCAGCGAGAAGTCCGAGGCGCGCGCGATCGACTACCGTCGCGACGGGGAGGGCCGAAAGGCGCGCCACGCGATCGTCCAGGTCGGCGGCCTCGCTGACCGCAATGGCACCTTCGAGTTGCAAGGACAAGATAAGGCGGCGCCCCTCCTCGCCGAGCGCCGCGATCTCAAGCTCGAGTGGATCGAAATCGGCCAGACGCGCGAGAACGATGCGTCGCTCCAGCCAGCGGAAAGATGCCGTCGCGACCGCCGATACGACAGGTGCCACCCCGGGCCCCGGCAGACGGACGACCAGCGAGTGGCCCGGGCCGTTGTCCATGAAGCTGTCCGGCTCGGGCGTGCCGGAGTACCAGACGCCCGGCGCGACCTCTTTGATGCCATGCCAATCCCCGAGCGCAAGATAATCGAGCCCGGCAGTTCGCAACCGCCCGGCCTCGATCGGAACAGCCGCCTCCCCCAGACTGCCGAAACCACGCACCGAGCCGTGCGCGATGCCGATGCGCACGACGCCTTCAGCCGTGGCCGCGTCGTCCATCCACCCCGTCGGATCGGATCGCATCTCCTTGGCGGCGAGAGGCGCCGGCAGTAGCGCGACACCCGGCGCGATCTCATGGACGACAGACGTCAGCAGGAGAGTGACGTTCCCCGGCAGTCCCAACCGTGCGGCCCGCTCCCAGATGCCGCCTGAGCGGTGAGGATCGTGGTTTCCCGGCAGCAGACACCAACCGAGATCCGGATAAGCCGCCATGCGGGCCAAGGGTTGTCGAAGCCCCATGTCATCGATGAGTTCGCTGTCGATGACATCTCCAGCAACCAGCACGTGGCGCGCCCCGGCGTCGCGCGCGACTGTCGCAAGCCGGTCGATGGTGTTGAGACGCGCCGCGCGCAGTTGCACGCCGACATCGGTCGGAAATCGGCCGAACGCCTTGCCGATCTGCCAGTCGGCCGTATGCACGAATGTGAACGGCATCTTCCCCGCCCTGCCAGCTTAACCGCCGACCGTATATGTTCTTTTTTTGTTCTCCGCAACGCCTTATGTCGCTCACCCACAGCAACGTCGCCGCCCCTTACGTCGATGTAAGCGGGGGTTGCGGACTACGGCGCCGGTTTCACTTTCGGCTTGACCGGTGACGGCTCAGGCGGCGACGCTCTGCGTCGCCGGTGGCTGCCAGTT
>LNDR01000127.1 GCA_001464755.1 Rhizobiales bacterium Ga0077524 | reverse complement strand
CGAGGCGAGCGGCACCCGCCCCGCAACCTCCCCCGTCATCGGCCAGAACACGTCGGCGAAGCGGCCGGAGGTGCCGGCAACCCGCTTGCCGCCGATGAAATGGGTGAGTTCCTCGGCCATTTGTCAGCCCTCGGTTGATGAATGCCAAATCTGATCGCCATCCTAGGGGGGCTTCCTCGGCAATTCCAGTTGCCGGTGGGTGAAAACGGGGCCCGACGCGGCCTTCCACGTAGAGAGGCCCGGTGGCTCGTTCCTTGCTTGGTTGGCGGGGCTGCTATCCGGAGCCGTCCCGTTATGTCGCGTCCTCTTCCCCGCCGATCGTTCCTGGCCGTCCTGGCAGGTCTTGTGGCGGCGGCGCCAGTGACGGCCGTCGCGTCACCACGCCGCTCTCCCGGTGCGGCCGGCAAATCGAATGCGGTCGCCGCCGGGCACGAGTTCGGCTTGATTCCGGATCTTGCTGGAGATCAATCGACGGCTCTGCAACTCGCCATCGACCAGGCGGCGCTGAAAGGGGTGGCGCTCCAGCTCCCGCCCGGCCGCTTCCATGTCGCGGGTGTCACCTTGCGGGACCGAAGCCGCCTCATCGGCAGCCCGCGCACCGTGCTTCAGGGCATCGGACGTGGCCCGATCCTCGGCGGCGACGGGGCACACGGCTTTCGCATCGAGAAGCTCCGGATCGAGGGAACCGGTACCGGAGCCAATGGCGGACTTGTCGAGTTCAAGTCCTCACGCGACATCACCCTGGATGACGTCAGTCTCGTTGGCGCCACACGCAACGGCGTCGTGCTGGTCGGATGCTCCGGCCGCATCGCCTCCTGCCAGATCTCGAGGGCAGGCGCCGCCGCCCTCTGGTCGCTCGATGCGACCGGTCTCGAGATTGTCGGCAACGTCATCACCGACTGCGCGGACAACGGCATCCTCGTGTGGCGGACAACGGCTGGTGAGGACGGCACGCTGGTCGCGCAAAATCGCATCGAGCGGATCGGCGCCGCGTCCGGAGGCTCGGGGCAGTACGGCAACGGCATCAACGTCTTTCGTGCCGGCGGCGTTCGTGTGACCGGGAACCAGATCGCTGACTGCGCCTACTCGGCCGTCCGAGGCAATGCCGCATCGAACATCCAGATCGTCGGCAACGTGGCCACCCGTATCGGCGAGGTGGCGCTTTACGCCGAGTTCGGCTTCGAAGGCGCACTGATCGCCCAGAACATCATCGAGCAGGCTGCCGCCGGCATCTCGGTCACTAATTTCAACGAGGGCGGGCGATTCGCCGTTATCCAGGGCAACCTCGTGCGAAACCTGTTCCGCCGCGAGCAGGAGGCCGTCGATAAGCGCGGCGAGGGGATCTCGGTCGAGGCGGATGCCGCCGTCTCCGGCAACACGATCGAGGGCGCGCCGACGGCGGGCGTCGTGATCGGCTGGGGCCGCTACATGCGCGACGTCAATGCCACCGGCAATGTGATCCGGTCGTCGCGGATCGGCATCATGATTACGCGCGATCCGACGGCGGGCTCTTGCCTCGTCGCGCAGAACCTGATCTCGGGTGCGCGCGACGGCGCCATCCGCCTCATGGACCTCGGCCGTGCCGTCGGCCCGGATCTGGTGCGCGATCCGTTGCGGTCGGAGAGGTTGATCGTGACGGGCAATGTGGCGACGGGCGGCGGCAGCTGATGCATTATGGCCCGATGCGCTCGTCGCGCGGGAGAAGGCAAGTGCCATGCGGCTGAAGTCGGAGATCTGGGTGAAGGCGTATCTGCGCCGGGCGGCTGTCGCAGGCGCACCGGGCGTGGTGGTGCGACGCGGCGATGCGGATGCCGGCATTATCATGATCAAGATCGCGCGGCTCGACGGACATTGCGATCTCTACGGCCCGGCACCCGCTGGCCTCGCTTCGGACGACGGTGAGCGCCGATGGACGCGTCTTGCCGAGAATGCGCCCGAGGATCAGATCGAGGCGCGTCTGGCGACGGAGATCCGGCTCGATCCGGATCTGTGGATTGTCGAGATCGAGAACCGGCAAGCGGAGCATCATCTGGAGGGGTGGCTGGCCGAGTCCTGAGACGTTGCCGTATGGCCACGCCCGGTCGCCGGCTGTTGCGCATTAACCGATCATTAACGGGATCAGACGCCAAATCATTGTATCGAGCTTCGAGTCGGAGCGTTCACACGATCACCGTCTCCGCTCTGGCATCGAGAGCGCCAACGGACAGGAGGGTCCCATGGCAACTATTCTCGAGTTTCGCACGTCTTTCGACGAATCCGCACCTCGACCGCGGAGGCGCAAAGCCCGCTCGGCCGAGATCGTCATATTTCCCGGCATTCGCTACGAACGCTGGAATGACGGGGAGGCAGCTCCGGATACCAAACGTGCGAGCACGACGCGCGATGTCCTGAAGCTCGTCGACTAGCCGGCGGCGCCCGACCGAAAAGGCTGTCAGAGGACGTCCGAGCAGCTCATATCGAGCTTGGCGAGGCCTGCCTCGAGATGGTCGCCGAGGAGCGGCGTTCCGAGCAGATACCGTGCCGTGCTCTTGGTCCCGGAGCGCTGAGCCTCGGCCCGCAAGGTTTCCCAATCGTCGGGTGTGCTGTCGTCGCGGCCAAGCCACATCAGCGTGACGAGGTCGATGCGCTCGTCGTCCGTCATGCCGTCGATGAAGCCGGTCAGCTCCTCCTCGACTGCGTCCCCGGGCAGATCCTCGAGCACATCCCGCATCCCGTCGTCGGAGGCGTTGGAGCCGCTGTCCTCGTCTGTCGCGACATCCTTCACGTCGAACTCGCGCGCCTTGACGATCATGAAGCACACCTTGTCGAGCGCGATCTCGAGGTCTGGGATATAGGCCATGATGAATGCCTCCTCTCGGGATGGGCAGTCCGCAGCATGAACGGGGGAGCTGCCTACCGGTCGCCAGCCAACGCATGGGACAGGCAACCGTTGCGCGCGGCCTTGATCGCCATCAATACGGCTCAGCGGTCGGCTACCGCACGTCACCCCCGCTTCACCTCACAGCCGGCGCGCTTCAGCGCGTCCTCGATCTCGGCGGTGAAGGCGCGACCTCGCATCGGCGCACGGATCACAGCAAAACCGGTCGGCTTGGGTACCTCGATCTGTGAGATCGAGGTTTGCGTGGTGCGACCGCCGAGCGTGAGCAGGCTGAACGAGCGCTCCCCCTGAGGGATCAAGGTCAGCGTGATGGATTGGGCGCGGCCTTCCTGCGCGGGCAGGACGTAGAAGTTGTCGCCCCAGACCGTGTAAAGGCCGAGGGTCCAACCCGAATCCGGAAGTGCCACGGTCACGGCTACGGGGCTGTCGGCGACATTATAGCGGCAAATCGCCAACCGGACGTCGGGTCCGAGATAGGGGAGCGGCTGGTTGGATGCATCGACCGGCGGCAGGATTCGCATCCGATTGACAGGCAGCGAGTCCGACAGGCGCTGGAATGCGCTTGCCTTGGCGAAGCGAGGTACCACCAGCGTCGCAAGGATATGGATCAAGCCGGCGGCAACCAGCGCCAACACGGCAGTATAGACGCTCAGGCCCTTGAGCCAGCCGGGGATCATCGGCACGAGACCCTTCGTATCGTCGGCGGCTGCCATCCGTCCTGCGCAGGTGCGGTCGTGCCATCTCCCTCCAGCGTCATGACCAGCGAGATTCGGCCCGCGCCGGTCGTCGGCAGCCAGTTGCCCGGGCGCGCGGTACGGGCGAGCGAGACGCCGAGGCGACCGCCTGGCGAGCGTAGCAGGGTTGCACTGTTGTAGGCGTAGCGCTCGGCGGCATTGGGGATGAGAGTCCCGTGCTCGTTGAAGACGGAGATCGACCAGAAACGCACGCGCGGCTCCTCTCCCTCGATGGCATACTCGCAAGAGGAGTGCAGGCGTTGGCCCTCGCTGTCGGACAGGGCCTCGAAAGTGAGTGCGAGCGCCGAGGATACCGGCAGCATGCCGCGGCGAATGAAATGAGCGCGGGTATATGGGTCGGCGTCGGCGCGACCGGCGGTGGTCCAAGCCGTCCAGGGGCCGGCAGCCAAGGTCGTCAGTGGGCTGCCACGTTCGATCATGTACCAGGACGAGCCCAGTCCCCCACCGATGGCGATCAACAGGAACATGATCACATTGGCGATCATCGGGGCCCTCCCGGTCGTGGGCCTGTCTTCGCCGCGCCGATCACTGACGTTGCCCCTGGGATGATGAGCCGTTTCCCTGGCTCTCGAGGCCAGCCTTACGCTGACGGCCCGACGGTACCGTCGCCGGTGGTGGTGCGGCCTCGGAGGGTTGCGGCACAGGGGCTGGCCGCGCTGGTTGCTGCAGCTGGCTGCGCTCTTCGACCGCCGGCTCGGGCAAGCCGCCGGCAACGCGCAACGATCTGGCCACCTTGCGCAGTGTCTCCTTGAGCTTTTCCGACATCGCTCGGTCGCGGCCCTT
Organism: Rhizobiales bacterium Ga0077524; assembly: GCA_001464755.1. Lineage (GTDB taxonomy): Bacteria > Pseudomonadota > Alphaproteobacteria > Rhizobiales > Hyphomicrobiaceae. Next base: position 1,863 of record LNDR01000127.1, on the reverse strand, counting down.
CGTGCCGGATGCGAGTTCCTGAGCGAGTTGGGGCTGGGTGCGCTTCAACTCCTCGATACGGGCCCGCTCGGCCACCTGGACCGGATGCAGCGGAATGCCTGGGATCTGCTTGATGTTCATATTGGTATGCGCGACCGACATGAAGCTGTGCCACGCGGACGCCGGGATGTTGCCACCCGTCACGCGGTCCATCGGGCGAAAGTCGTCGTTGCCAACCCAGACGCCAGTCACATAGTCGCCGCTGAAACCCATGAACCAGGCGTCGCGATAGCTGGATGAGGTGCCGGTCTTGCCGGCCGTATGAGTGAAGTCGAGCTGCGCCCGCTTGCCGGTGCCCTCGGTCACCACCATCTGCATCATCTGGTTCATGTATTCGGCATGCTTTGACTGCACCACTTGTCGCGCAGCCGGCTCGTCTTGATCGCGTGAGTAGAGAACCTCGCCGCGCGAGTTCATGAGTTCGAGAACGGAGTAGGGCCGGGCCAGCTTTCCGCCATTGGCGAACGTGGCGTAGGCGCCCGTGTGCTCGAGCACCGTCACGCCACCATCACCGAGCGCCATGGAGCAGGTCTTCTTCACGCCCTCGACGCCGAGCCGCTTGGTCATCTTGATGACGTTCTCGCGATCGTACTTGAGCGACAATTCGACGGCCGTGGTGTTGAGCGATTTCGCGAAAGCGACGCCCATGGGAACAGCTCCGCGACCGCCGGTGCTGCCGTCATAGTTCTTGGGTGACCAGTTGCCGCAACTCACCGATTGATCGCGCACAGTCGAGGTCGGTGTGAGGCCGTGCTCGACGGCGTTGGCGTAGACGTAAAGCTTAAAGGACGAGCCGGGCTGGCGGCGCGCGTGCGTGGCGCGGTTGAACTGGCTTTCGCCGTAGTCGAGGCCTCCGACCAGGGCACGCACGGCTCCATCCGGCTCCATGGCGACCAATGCGCCGGAACTCGTGCTCTTCGACTTGCCTTCCTGGCGCACCGTGGAGATCAGCGCCTGCTCGGCCGCTTGCTGCAAGCGCAGGTCGACGGCAACGCGGGCGGTCAGGACATAGTAGCCACGACCTTCGGCGATGCGCTGAACCTCCTCGAAGGCCCAGTCGAGATACCAGTCGGGGCTGTTGGCAAGACGGGTTTCAATTGGGCGAGCGGGGTTGAGGCGAGCGCTATGCACTTGGCCTGCTGTCATGAAGCCGGCCTCGACCAGGTTCGACAGCACCTCGTTGGCACGCGCACGCGATGCGGGCAGATCGATATGTGGGGCGAATTTGGTCGGCGCCTTGAACAAGCCTGCCATCATGGCAGCCTCGCCGAGTGTGACGTCGCGGACGGACTTGCCGAAGTAGAACTGTGCCGCAGCCTCGACACCGAACGCGCCGCCGCCCATGTAGGCACGGTCGAAATAGAGCTTCAGGATCTGATCCTTGCTCAGGCGCGCCTCGAGCCAGAACGACAGAAACAACTCCTTGATCTTGCGGGTCAGGGAGCGTTCGGAGGAAAGAAACAGGTTCTTGGCGAGCTGCTGGGTCAACGTCGAGCCGCCTTGGACGGTCTCGCCAGCATTCAGGTTCGTCATGAGGGCCCGCAGCGTGCCCAGGACATCGACACCGAAATGCTCGTAGAAGCGCCGATCCTCGGTGGCCAGCGTCGCCTTGACCAGGTGCTCGGGGATCTCGCTCAGGGGCACGGCATCATTGTGCAGAATTCCCCGTTGGCCGAGTTCTTTGCCATTCTGATCGACGAACTTCACGCTGTATTTGCCGGTGGCGAAGATCTTCGATTCGTCCATTTCGAGGAACGCGGGAACGGCCAGGGCGTACATCAACGCAAGGCCGCCCACCGCCAGCGTGAGGCCCTCCGACGCGGA
>LNDR01000126.1 GCA_001464755.1 Rhizobiales bacterium Ga0077524 | reverse complement strand
TGGCTGACCAGCACGGCGGCAGAAATGCTGCTGTTGAAGGCCATGTCGGCGGCCGCGGCGAACGTCTCGGCGATCTCGTCGACCTTGTCGACTGGGAAGCAGCGGACGCCGACGGCCTCGAGCGCCGGGCGGACGGCTTGGCCCATCGCCACCTGCCACGGGTTGAACTCACCCCATTGGCCGCGCATCGTGACCAGCATCAGGCACGGTGCCTTGTAGGCGGCGGGAAAGCCCAAGGCGTTGATGCAGTTACCAACCCCCGACGACTGCATGGCGATCATCGCGCGTTTGCCGCCGGCCCATTGGCCGGTTACGACGCCCATGCCCTCCTCCTCCGTGGAGAGGGTCACGAGCCGCATCGACGGGTCGGCCATCGGGGATGGTGCAGACCGTGGTGATGTCTCGCGATTTCATCTCGCGGAAGACGTCGTCGGACCAGTGGGCCGGCGTCGCCGCTGCCTTCGCTGCCATGGGGATGCTTTCCGGTGGCGTGAGTGGAAGATCGTTGTCCGGACAGGGCTTGTGGCAGGGGCAGCGGGCGGGGTCAAGGGTGGGGTGCGCTCGTGTCAGCAGTTCGAGTGCGGCCGCCCGTCGTCACTTCCTTCCCCTACGCCGCCATCACCTCGGCGTCGCCGGCGATGGTGGTGCGGTGCATAACGCGGCGCTCGGTGGGGTCGTAGGGCGTCACGTAGTGCATCGTGCAGCGGTTGTCCCACATCAGGATGTCGTCGGTCTCCCAGCGGTGCTCGTAGACGAACTGCTTTCGCTCGGCGAACTCGGTCAGATCGCGGATCAGGGCGACGGCCTCGGTGTCGTCCATGCCCTCGACGGCGTCGTTGTAGGTCGGGCTGATGAATAGGGACTTGCGACCCGTGACCGGGTGGATCCGCACCATCGGCTGCCAGACGGCCGGCATGGCCTTGCGCTCGGCCTCGGTCGGCTGGCGGGCGCCGAGCTCACGGGACAACATGCCGAAGTCGTGGCGTGCGCGGCGGCCCTGCACCTTGGCTTTCAGGCGCTCGGGCAGTGCCTCGTAGACCGCGTACATGTTGGTGAAGCAGGTGATGCCACCGGTTCGACTGACCTCGATGCCGTGCAGCAGCGAACCGACGGCTGGACGCTCGCGATAGCTCGAGTCGGTATGCCACTTCTGCGCGCCGGACAGTTGGCGCATGGTCGGGTGGGATGGGGGCATGATCTTGCCGTCGTCATCGGTGTTTGCGACGCGGAAGATCTCGCGCACACGCTTCGACTTGATGATGTCCTGGTGGAAGACCTCGGGCTCGCCGAAATATCGGGTCACGGCGACGTGCTGCTCGTCGGTGACGTGCTGGTCCGGAAACACCAGTACGAGATGGTCGGCCCAGGCCTGCTTGATGGCGGTGACCGTCGTCTCTGGCAGCGGCCGGTTGAAGTCGACGCCGCGCACCTCGGCTCCGAGGGCCGGATGGAGTTTGCGGATCTGTAAGTCTGCGGTCTGGGCTTGGCTTGCGCTGGCCATGACGACAATCCTCGTGGTTCGACGATCTGCTCTCACCATACTGATCGGCTCGGCTCGCTGATGCAACCGGAGCCGGGCCCATTCAACGCGCGGGAGCGACACGGCTGCCGCTAGCCTCACGCGTCCGCCCGGCCTAACCTCGGGGCCGACACTCACTCCGTGGGGCGGCCCGGCCCGCCCGCAATCCAAACCGAGGACTTCCGCGATGCCCCTGAACGTGCCCCTTCGTACCGAGTTCGCCACCATCAAGCTCGAGATCGGCGCGGACAGAGTCGGGCTCATCACGTTGAACCGGCCCGAGGTCCGAAATGCGATGAACTCGCAGATGATGACGGACCTGCGCGACTGCTTCCAGCAGTTCTACGTGCAGGAGAACGCCGCCGCGTGTCTCGTCATCACGGGCGTGGGTGATCAGGCGTTCTGCTCCGGCGGCGACCTCAAGGAGCGTCGCGGCATGACCGACGAGACGTGGCGTCGGCAGCACGCGATCATCGAGCAGGCGGTCAAGGCCATGCACGACTGTCCGATCCCGGTGATCGCGGCGATCAACGGCGCGGCCTATGCGGGCGGCATGGAGATCGCGCTCGCCTGCGATTTCGTCTACGCCGCCGAGCACGCCAAGTTCGCGCTGACAGAGGTGACGCTCGGCATCATGCCGGGGGCGGCCGGCACGCAAAACTTGCCGCGCGCGGTTGGCGTCCGGCGGGCCAAGGAGATCATCCTGACCGGCACGCCCTTCACGGCCGCCGACGGCTACGAGTGGGGCATGATCAACAAGGTCGTGCCCGGGCCGGAGCTGATGGGCGCCGTAATGGAGACCGCGCGCAAGATCGCGTCGAATGCGCCCGTGTCGGTGCGGCAGGCGAAGAAATCCATGGACAAGGCGGGCGACCTCGACCGGGCCTCGGGCTATGCCTTCGAGATCGAAAGCTACAATCGGACGGTCGGTACCGCGGACCGCCAGGAAGGCATCAACGCCTTCAACGAGAAGCGGAAGCCTGTGTATAAAGGCCGATAAGAGCGCCGCGTGCCGATAGGAAATCGATCAATGAAAACTCCCGATGTCATCTGCCGCGAGGTGGGGCTGCGCGACGGCCTGCAGCTCGTCAAAGCGTTCGTGCCGACCGAGACCAAGCTCGCCTGGGCGAAGGCCGTTGCCGCTGCCGGCGTGCCGGAGATCGAGATCACCAACTTCGTGCCGCCGAAAGTGATCGCGCAGTTCGCCGATGCGAGCGAGGTGGCCAAGGGCGCGCTCACGATCCAGGGACCGAAAATCATAGCGCTGGCGCCCAACCGCAAGGGCGCCGAAAACATGCTGCTGGCCGGCATGCGCAACGTGAACTTCGTGCTGTCGGTCTCCGAGGAGCACAACCTCGCCAACGTGAGGAAGACGGTCGACCAGTCGTTCGCCGAGTTCGAGTACGTGGTTGCGCTCCGCAACGAGCGGCCCGAGTGGAAAAACATCCGCATCCAGGGCACGCTCGCGACGGCGTTCGGCTGCACGATCAAGGGCAAGGTCGATCCGAACGACGTGCTGAAGTGCGTCGACCGCTACTTGTCTCTCGGCGCGGACGAGATCCTGCTCGCTGATACGGTCGGCTATGCGGCGCCGAGCGAGATCTCGAACCTGTTTCATCACACGGTGCAGCTTGCAGCCGGAAAGCCTGTCTACGCGCACTTCCATGACACGAGGGGTCTGGGCCTCGCGAATGTCTATGCGGCGCTCGAGGCGGGTGTGCGGGCGTTCGATGCCTCGACCGGTGGCCTCGGCGGGTGCCCGTTCGCGCCGGGGGCCTCGGGCAACATCGTAATGGAGGACCTCGTGTTCCTGCTCGAGAAGGAAGGCCTGAAGACCGGCATCGATCTCGAGAAGTATCGCGTCGCCCGCGAGATCGCGGAGAAGGCGCTGCCCGGCGAGAAGTTCTACGGCACCATCCTGCGCGTGGGCTTGCCGAAGGGCTTCACGCCCCCCACCATGGCCGAGGCGGCGGAGTAGCTTAAGTCACAAGGCCCCGACGCGATGTCATCCCGGCGCTTGTCGCCGGGACCCATCGGCGAGCAAACTCCGCGCGAGGGTCCTTGGCGGCGGCCGCCGCGAAGGCGTCTTGCGATCGAGAGTCGTTGAGAAATGGGTCCCGGGCACGAGGCCCGGGATGACAAAGAGGGCAGGGCATGGACGGGGACACGTTCGATTACATCGTAACCGGGGCAGGCTCGGCAGGTTGTGCTGTCGCGGCGCGGCTGTCGGAGTCGGGGCGTCATCGGGTGCTGCTGCTCGAGGCAGGCAAGCGCGACAGCAGCCCATGGATCCATCTGCCGATCGGCTATCACAAGCTCTATACGCACGACACCTACAACTGGCGTTTCGAGAGCGAGCCGGTGGCGGGTCTCAACGGGCGGACGTCCTACCAGCCGCGCGGCAAGATGCTGGGGGGCACGTCGTCGCTGAACGGCATGGTCTACATGCGTGGCACGGCGGCTGATTACGATGGCTGGCGCCAGCGCGGCTGTGAGGGCTGGGACTATCAGGGCGTGCTGCCCTTCTTCCGGAAGGCAGAGAACCAGGAGCGAGGTGAAAACGAGTTCCATGGGGTCGGCGGACCGCTCAACGTCAGCGACAATAATTTCCGCAACGAGATCATCGATGCCGCGATCGAGGCGGCGGTGGCCCTCGGCGTGCCGCGCAACAACGACTTCAACGGCGCGACGCAAGAAGGCACCGGCTACTATCAGGCGACCATCGGCAAGGGCCGACGGTGGAGTGCGGCGACGGCGTACCTGAAGCCGGCGCGGGGGCGGTCCAATCTGGTGGTGACGCCAGACGCACATGCGACGCGCATCCTGTTCGAGGGCAACCGGGCGGTCGGGGTCGAGTACAGGACGCCGGCGGGGCTGAGGACGGCGCGGTGCCGGGGCGAAATCGTCGTGTCGGGTGGCGTCTATGGGTCGCCGCAGCTGCTGATGCTGTCGGGCGTCGGGCCGGGGGCGCACCTGCGGGAGATGGGCTTGCCGGTGGTGCGCGATCTGCCTGTCGGCGCCAACTTGCACGACCATTTCAACTCGTTCGTCGCGTGGCGGGCGACCAAGGCGGTGACGCTGAACGATCTTGCGCGTTCACCGTTGGCGAAGGTCGGCGCCGGGATAAAGTATCTGCTCGGCAAGGGCAGTCCGCTTTCGGCCAGCAGCACGCTCGCCGGCATCCTGATCCGCTCCGATCCGCGGTTGGACCGTCCGGACCTGCAGTTCAACATCTCGCTCTATTCGATCGAGCGGCGCGACCGGCACGGTGTGGTACCGCATGCCTACCCCGGCTTCATGATCACCCCCGTGCATCTGGCACCGGAGGGGCGCGGTCGTGTCAGCCTGAAAACGACTGATCCATTGGCGCCGCCGAAGATCGAGTTCCAGTTCCTGGAGACAGCCTACGACATTGACGCGATGCTTTATGGCATCCGGTTCTGCCGCAAGATCGCCGAGCAGCCGATGCTGAAGCCCTACATCGCCGAGGAGACGCAGCCCGGTCCGGCGGTCACCAGCGAGAAGGACCTGATCGAGGATTTGCGTGAGCGCGGCGTTTCGAACCTGCATCCGGTCGGGACCTGCCGCATGGGCGTCGGCACGGATGCCGTGGTCGATCCGAGGCTGCGGGTGCACGGCATGGCGGGACTGCGGGTCGCCGATGCCTCGATCATGCCGGCGGTGGTTGGCGGGAATACCAACGCGCCGTCGATCATGATCGGCGAGAAGTGCGCCGCGATGATGCTGGCGGATGCGGGGAGGTGAACTCGCTGAGGGCGGAGGGGGAAATCCAAGCGATCAATCCATTGCAAGAATGGCGTAAAGGAGCTGAGGATCCGATGTCATTTTCTATATCCACTTTCGATCTTGAGTGGGTGGAAATTGAATTGATCTGATGGAACACCATGGATGCGTTTGGCATCCTCTCGCATTACAAGGAGCCAATCCGGCGCCGGCTCGATGTGGGTCGTGAGCCGTGCCCACCGTGTTGGCTCGATGGTCATGCGCACGAAGCGCACGGACGATCCGATCATCTCAGGCATTTCCTCCGGCAGGATGAAGTCGGCCGAGCGCCAGTGAGCGCCGCGAGGTATCCACACGAAAAGCGGGAGATACTTAAGGGGAACTTCTATCGGCTCTAACCGCGATCCGAGCTTCTCGGGCGGAAGATTGTAGGCGGCGATCGGTACATCATCGATGATCTTGGGGGCGCCTTGGCCAGTGGTGGGGTTTAACGGTCGCCCCACGGCAGCTAGGCGCTCCTGATATGGGGCGCTCTGATAGTTAAAAAGCGGCATCACCGTGCCATGCGGCCCGAGGTCGACCATGGGCGTGACGCCCTCATGGAACGTCACCCAGCGGCGCGTGCCGGGGCCACGCCCTTCGTTGTAAACGACCTCGATGATGCTCGAGCCCGTGTGCACCTTGCCGTCCGCTTCGATTTCCAGGGTCATGCGGAAGCGGAACGTGTGGTGGTTGAGATAGCCGGCCAGCGCGGACAGCACCGTCAAGCCGACGACGATTCCGAACAGAACATGCCACCAGCGCAGGCCAGAGAGGCTCATTGAACGATCCTGCCACACGAGTCGCTGGGCCGTGCCCAATCGGAATCCGGCGTGCCACAGCGGCGCGGGCAAACAAACCGCCCTGCCAGTGCGAACAGGCCAACGCAATATGATCCGGCGGCAGATTTAAAGAAGAGTTACGCCGTGCCGAGATCGAGCTCGGAGAGGCGGAGGCCGAGAGAGGGGACG
>LNDR01000125.1 GCA_001464755.1 Rhizobiales bacterium Ga0077524 | reverse complement strand
CAAGATCCCCGCATTGGGCTATCTTGGGGGTGCTTCGCAGCATTTTCGACCGCGAAATGAAGTTGTCACACGACCAAGACCCACTGCTGACTCAGTGCCGAGGCTCAACACCCATGTTGCAAATCTGCAGGGCACCACCACCAGCGACGTGTGCGCCGCAACAACATCAATTTTGACAGGCCTCGGCGTCGATGGCAGCTTGTCATCCGAGACCGCTTCCGTACTCATTTTCGAGGAGGGCCACCAGCGGACTCATGCGGCGCAGCATGTGGTGCATCGCAAAAGCTGGGGCTATGTAGAAGTCGCAAATTTGGCGATCGGGGACTGACTGCGCGGCCACGGCCGCCGAACATGTCCGTTGCTGGGGGTGATCTTGCCGGAGTCGGGGTGCGTCCGATACGTGCACGTAACCCCTAGTCGCCATGAGCTGTTGCGGCATGGAGAGCACACCATCGGGCAGCGTCCTGCAGAGAATACCGCGGTCAAGACGCCATGTGCGTCTGCTCGATGAACTTCGAGCCAACGCAGTCGCTCTACTCCTGTCGGCGAAAGCTCGATTGCTTGTGCGATGAACGGGCACGTTCTGGCGTGCTCTCATCCGTCGTCGTGGTAGCAATTCCGGATGGTTCAGGCGGGTCCGCATCTGCCTGAGCGCAAGCGCCGGCGAGGCCGGCCATTAGCAGAATTGCTGCCGAGCTATGCCGCCCAAACCCCGCCTTTACCGATCTCAAACCGTGCGTATGATCCAGAGCCAATGCCATTGCACAGGAAATACTGACATGAACCTTGGGCCGGACCACTATCAAGCGATCGACGCAGCCATGAGTGACATCCGCGCGATCGAAGCGCGCGCGGGGGTCACGAGGGACAGCCTGTCGGCTATGCAACAGCGCCTTATGCGCTTGGCGGAACGAGACGACTTGTTCACGCTCGAACACTGTCCGCCGCCGGAGCCGGGCGGGCAGCCTCACAATTTTCTCTACCTGTTGAGTGAAGACGACGGCCACCGGTTTGCGCTGTACGCAAACTCGACCGCTGGCGGTTTCTCGACGCCCGTGCACAACCACACGACGTGGGCCGTGATTGCCGGCGTCAGCGGCGAGGAGTTGAACAAGGTCTATACGCGCAACGCAGATGGCAGCGTCACTGAGATTGAGAGTACGGTCGTCGCGCCGGGCACGGGGATCGCTTTCATGCCGGATGATCTTCATGCGATTGAGATCAAGAAACCCTTGTTGAATTTTCACCTGTATGGCGTGGGGTTGGATCAGCTCGCCCACCGCGAGTATTACAAAGCTGATGAAAAGCGTTGGGCGGTGTTCGATCAATATGTGCAGCATATCCGCGACGCTCGCGCCGGACGTTCGCAATGACGAACCGTATCTCAGCTGCCACCGTCCAGAAGCGGTTGCTCGAAACGTCTGAACTCGCGCTGTTGGATGTCCGCGAACAAGGCGTGCATTTCCAGGGACACCCGTTCTTCGCGTGCTCGTTGCCGTTGTCTCATATCGAGTTGCGCGTCGGTTCACTGCTGCCGCGGCGATCGACGCCGCTGATCCTGCTCGACAATGAGGACGAAGGACTTGCACAGCGCGCTGCCGCAAAATTGAGCGTGCTCGGCTACACCGATGTCAGCATTCTGGAACGTGGCTGCGCCGGCTGGCGCGCGGCTGGCGGCGAGTTGTTCAGCGGCGTCAACGTGCCCTCAAAGGCGTTCGGCGAGTTCGTCGAGCATCGCTACCACACACCGCGCATTCCTGCCGGCGAACTGAAAGCCATGATCGACAGGGGCGAAAAGCTCGTGATCCTCGATTCACGCCCCTTCGACGAATACCACCGCATGAACATCCCAGGCGGTGTCGACGTGCCTGGCGCTGAGTTGGCCTATCGGGTCCATGATCTAGCGCCACAGGCAGATACGCTCGTCGTGGTGAACTGTGCAGGGCGCACACGCAGCATCATCGGTTGCCAATCCTTGCGCAACGCCGGAATCGCCAACCAGGTCGTTGCTCTGAAGGACGGCACCATGGGCTGGGAGCTTGATGGCTATGCGTGCGAGCGCGGCTCAACGCGGATCGCATCGGCCCCCTCCGGCGAGGGCTATGCAAAGGCGCGCGAAGGTGCACAACGCGTGGCGCAGCGCTTCCAGGTCACGTTCGTGACCTCGGAGCAAGTGCAAGGTTGGGCAAAGGATGCGACGCGCAGCTTGTATCTTCTGGATGTGCGCACGCGCGCCGAATTCGAGCAGATGCACGTGGCTGGTTCGCGTCACGCGCCAGGCGGACAGCTGGTGCAGGCAACCGATGAGTACATCGCCGTGCGTAACGCGCGCGTGGTTCTGATCGATCCGCAACGTGTGCGCTCGATTATGACCGCTTCCTGGCTCAACCAGATGGGCTTGAACGATGTGTTCGTTCTGGAACCCTCAGGCACGGACGGGTTTGGCGGCTGGCAGGTCGAAAGCGGCGGTGAGGCGCCAGCTCATTATCCCGAGTGGAAAAGCTGAAGGAGACAGGCACGGCAGTGGTGGATCTGTCCACCAGTCTGGAGTTTCGCGAACGGCACATCCCTGGCGCCTGGTGGGCGGTGCGCGCGCGTCTGGACCAAGCGCACGAGCGCTTGCGCGGGATGCGCACCATCGTCTTGACCGCCCGCGAGGAGGCCTTAGCGCACTTCGCCGCTGCTGAGGCAAAGCTCCTGTGGCCGGAGGCGACGATCGGCGTGCTCAAAAGTGGCACTGCGGCATGGGTCGGTGCTGGCTTTGCAATCGAAACCGGTATCGAGCGCGCGACCACCTCGATCGACGATATCTGGTACAAACCCTATGAGCAGGGCGCGGACTACGAAAAGCAGGCGCGGGCCTATTTGACGTGGGAGGTCGCGCTGGTCGAGCAGATCGCACGCGACCCGACGATACAATTTCGAGCGTATGACTGAGCAATGTGGCCGGAGAAATCCGGCCCTATCGTTCCATGATGATCCGCACCTCGTAGTGTTGTGCGCGCTCGTCGAAGCGAGACAAAATGGCCCGCGCCTTGTCCGGAACGAAGGCCACCTCGTAGGTCTCACCGACCAAGGCTTTGACCGCGTCGATCGAGTCGAACGTCATCAGGATCACGAATTCGACTTCTTCGGCATGATCTCGGCGGAGCAGGTGGACATTTCGGAAGCCCTCGACGCCGCGCTTCTTGATGTTGACGAAGACTTCGTCATTGAGCAGGGCTTCGTACGCGCTCGCCTTCTCCGTGGTGGTCCACGCTCGCCAAATCCTTCGGATCACTTCCGTCCCCCCCGTTCTACGCATAAGAGCAATCAAACGGCCCCTGGCGGAAGCCCCAGACGTCGGCACTCATCGGCCAAGCGCATAGAACTCCGCATTTGGTCGCATGCTCGTTACATTCGCGAGGCGATTGGATAACCCGAAAAATGCGGCGATCGCTGCGATATCCCATGCGTCCTCTTCGTCGAAGCCGTGCGACTTGAGAGTTTCGATATCCCCGTCCCCGACCTTGTAGGCCTCGCCCGAGACCTTGACTGCAAAGTCGATCATGGCCTTCTGGCGGTCGGTTATATCGGCCTTGCGATAGTTCACAGCCACCTGATCGGCGATCAACGGGTTTTTCGCCCGGATGCGCAAAATCGCTCCGTGCGCCACGACGCAATACTGGCATTGGTTCAAATTGCTGGTCGCGACGATGATCATCTCGCGCTCGGCCTTGGTGAGGTTGCCGGGCTTGTCCATCAGGGCGTCATGGTAGGCAAAGAACGCCCTGAATTCCTCCGGACGGTGCGCGAGAACCAGGAAGACGTTAGGGATGAACCCTGACTTTTCCTGCACGGCCAGAATTCTCTGGCGAATATCCTCGGGCATCTCGGAGAGCGCGGGGACGGGAAAGCGACTGACTGAGGGTTCACTGTTCATGCGTGCGACTTTCCCATTCGATCCACGCTCTCTGTTTCCGAACAGCCTGAAGGTTCAGGCTGCGAAAAATGGCGACTTCATGCCTCGGCTCGCGTCCGCCACCACATCGCCGTCGAACAGTTTGACAGTCAGGCTCGCGCCCCGCTTCTTGGCGAAGCCGGCCAGCATTCCTTCGGCGTAGGCGCGGGCATTCTCAACCGAGTCGAACTCGTAGAAGCCGCCGACGGTATGCGTGTTGATCCCGCTCAGCCACGTCTTGCTGCGCAGTCCAGGGACCGTCTGCATCATCGGGTTAGTCTCCTTCCAGATGCCTTCGCCAAACGGCGCGGAGATCTGGAATTCGGCGTAGAGAAAGACGCGGGTCGGTTCGGCCATGACGGGCTCCTCGGTTGCTTTGCTTGCCGGAGAGCAACCTATCGGGTAAGGCTCTAGTGAGGAAGTACGCACCTTTTGGTAATAATTGCAAATGTTCCAACCGGCGAATCCCTACAACATGAACTGCCCCTCCCGCGAGGTGCTCGACCTGATCGGTGGCAAGTGGGCAATTCTGATCCTGTGCTGCCTGCAGCAGGGGCCAGTGCGTCCGGGCGTGCTCGCGCGCTCCATCGATGGCATTTCGCAGAAGATGCTCACCCAGACGCTGCGTGACCTGGAGCGCGACGGCTTCGTCGAGCGCATCAGCTATCCCGAGGTGCCGCCTCGGGTCGAATATCGGCTGACCGATCTCGGCCGGTCCTTGAGCGACCTGGCCCGCGCCATGGAGCAATGGGTCGTCGCAAACTATCCGGCAATCCTGGAGCAGCGGCGCCGCGCAGCGGGAGCCAAATTGGACAACGATCGCACGTAACCTTGGTGAGTACGGTAGCATGCTTGGCGCAGAAGCCCATAGCGTCACTCTGGACGAACGCCAGCACCGATAGCGAGGCAGGTATTAGGCTTGGCAATCCCGCCTCGAGCGATCCAATTTCGCGACCAATCAGCCGTTTGCTCGATTGCCATACCCACATTGCGCGCCGGGACGATGTCCGAACCAGGGGCAAGGGGGGAAAAGAGCACGATCAGTGCGCGCCCGGATACCGACCTTCGCTGAGAGCGAGCCGACCCTCGCTGCGCAACCGGCGGCGCCAACACCGTCGGCACTGATGATCGCTGGGTTCGCAAGACCTCCAACGAGAGCCTGACCAACATCAAGTCATCGCCGCCGGGCGAAAGCCTGGCTATGATCGCCGTGCTGAAGCCGTTATTGCCGCAGGGAGGATAGCCGGCATGTATGCGAGTGGGCCATTGCAAGGGTGCCGGGTATTGGAATTGGGCTCGACCGTCGCCGGACACTTTTGCGGCCGGCTGCTGGCCGATTTTGGCGCCAAGGTGATAAAGATCGAAACGCCCGACGGCGACCCGGCGCGCACCTTTGGAGAGCAGTTCGAGGGCAAGTCCCTCACCTGGACCAGCCTGTAGCGCAACAAGCGCATCGCATCGGCGAATCTGCGCACCGAGGAAGGCCGCGACGTGATCCGCAAGCTGGTGCCCAAGGTCGACGTGCTGATCGAGAACTTCCGCCCCGGCACCATGGAGAAATGGGGGCTCGGCTACGGCGATCTGGCCGCGCTCAATCCCGGCATCGTCATGGTGCGGATCAGCGGCTTCGGCCAGACCGGCCCTTACCGCGAACGCCCCGGCTTCGGCATCATCGGCGAGGGGATGAGCGGGCTTAGGAGCATCATCGGTGATCCTGACCGGCCGCCGTCGCGCGCCGCCGTGCCGCTGACCGACTATATGACCGGCGTCTACGCCGCGCTCGGCACCATGCTGGCGCTCTATCACAGGAAAGAGACCGGTCTCGGCCAGTGCATCGACGCAACGCTCTACGAATCCGCCTTCACCGTCATGGAGGGCCTGATCCCGACCTTTGAGAAACTCGGTATCGTTGCCGAGCGTGCCGGCGCCAAGCTGCCGGGCCACGCGCCGAACGATCTGTTCGGCACCCGGGACGGCGGCTACATCCATATCGCGGCGGGCAATACCTCGGTCTTCCGCCGGCTCTGCGACGCCATGGGCACGCCGGAACTGAAGGACGATCCCCGTTTCGCCGAGGCAGTTGCGCGAAACGACAACGAGGCGACGCTTTGCGCAATCATCACAGCCTGGACGACGTCGCTCGACCAAAAGGAACTGGTCAGGCGGTTGGATGCGGGCGACGTGCCGGCCGGGCCGATCTACACTGTTGCTGACATCTTCGAGGATCCGCACTTCCGCGCTCGCGACATGCTGCTCAACGTGCCGAGCGACGAAATGGGCTCGGTGACGGTGCCGGGCGTTGTGCCGAAACTCTTGCGCACGCCGGGGGC
>LNDR01000124.1 GCA_001464755.1 Rhizobiales bacterium Ga0077524 | reverse complement strand
CCACACTGGGGAGCTTGCGGGAGAAATCGAACAGCGCTTGCGTTGCTTCGGCGCGCTCGCGGGTGGCAGTCGCCTGTTCACTCAGCCGTCCTGTAAGCGATCCAGTCACGAAGGCAACCGCCAGGAAAATGAACAGCGACAGCAGCTCGTAGGGTTCGGCGATGGTGAAGGTGTAGCGAGGGTCGATGAAGAAGAAATTGTAGGCGAGGAAAGATAGGATCGACGCCGCAATCGCCGAGACTATCCCAAAGCGCATGGCGCAAAGAAGTACGGCGAGCAGGAACACCATCGACAGGTTCGGCAGCCGTGTCACCTGCTCGAGCGCGACGCCGACCAGCACGGCGATGGCTACCGCGCAGGCGGCAATCGCCAGTGACGTCGTCAATGGTCCGGGCGACGGCAAGGCAGTAGCGGATGGAGCCGCAGGGTGAGCTTTCGTTGACTTCTCTGGCTCGGGTGCCACGATCAGAATCGAAAATCCATCAGCGCGTCGCACCAGATCGCGCGAGAGCGAGCGTCCAAGCAGCCGCGCTATCGGGCCAGCCTTTGATCGCCCGATGATGATCTGGGTCACGTTGTTGCGCTTGGCGTAGGAGAGGATCTCGCCGACGAGGTCGGACGCGCTGAGCCGGACCGTGCTTGCACCTAACCGCTCGGCGAGCCGCATCATTTTTTCGATGCGACGAACGATAGCCCGATCGGCGATCTCGCGATCGCTCGGCTTCAGATGCAGCGCAACCCAGTCAGCCTTCTGTGCTGTTGCAAGACGCGCGGCGGTGCGAATGACGAACTCGGAATGCGGATCGCTGCCGACGCAGACCAGAATGCGCTCAGCGGTCGGCCACGGCCCTTCGATGCCTTGCTGGCGCAGTTGGGCGAGCATCTGCTCGTCAACACGATCGGCGGTACGGCGAAGCGCCAGCTCGCGCAGGGCGGTCAGATTGCTGGGCTTGAAGAACTGGTCGATGGCGCGGCGTGCGTTCTCTGGCAGGTAGACCTTACCCTCCTTGAGGCGCAGAATCAGTTCCTCGGGCGGCAGGTCGACCACGACAATCTCATCGGCCTTCTCCAGAACCTTGTCAGGCACCGTCTCCTGCACGCGGATGCCGGTGATGCGCTGCACGACATCCTGCAGGCTTTCCAGGTGCTGGATGTTGAGCGTGGTCCAGACGTCGATGCCATTACGCAACGCTTCTTCCACGTCCTGGTATCGCTTGGCATGGATCAGCCCCGGCGCGTTGGTATGGGCAAACTCATCGACAAGGAGGAGCTTCGGCTTTCGCGCGATTGCCGCCTCGACATCGAACTCCATCAGGGTGCGCCGCCGATAGGCAACCGGTTTTCGCGGCAATACCTCTAGTCCATCGAGTAGCGATGCCGTTTCTGACCGGCCGTGCGTCTCGACGACGCCGACGAGTACATCGACGTTCTCGGCCTTTTGTGACCGGGCCGCCGCGAGCATGGCGTAGGTCTTGCCGACGCCGGGCGCCATGCCAAGAAACACCTTCAGCTTGCCGCGGCTCTCCTTCCTGGCAAGCTCCAACAGCGCCTTGGGAGACGGGCGCCTCGGTTCTCCGGATGGGGTGTTTGGATCGGCCATGTCACCTATCGGCGCCGCCGGGCGAGGCCGCGTCAAGCGCAAGGTTGAGCCGCAGCACGTTGATCCGCGGTTCTCCCAAGAACCCAAGTGCGGGGCGCTCGATGGTAGTCTCGACAGCGGCCCGAACCCTGGCCTCAGGCACGCTTCTGGCGGCGGCGACCCGACCGATCTGAAGTGCGGCGTAGCCCGGGGAGATGTGCGGGTCGAGACCGCTGGCCGATGTCGTCACCGCGTCGACGGGGATCGACATTGCGCCCGCTTTGCGCAACGCAGCCACATCGCCCTCGACCCGGTCGATCAGCTTCTTAGACAGCGGGCCGAGGTTTGAACCCAAAGAGCCGGCGGCGTCGTGGCCTTTCTCACCGGCAGCGGATGGTCGTGACCAGAAGTACCGATCCGATAGGAAAGTCTGGCCGATCAGCTCTGACCCGACGACCTGGTTGGCGCGCAACACGAGGCTTCCGTTGGCGCCGGAAGGCAGAAGCACTTGCGCCACGCCGGTGATTGCCAGCGGATATATCAGGCCTGCGAGCAGCGTGAACAGGGATAGCATCACGAGCGCGGGACGGAGGTGCGAGAGCATGGTGATACTCCTTTAAACGAGCCACAGGGCTGAGACGGCGAGGTCGATGAGCTTGATGCCGACGAAGGGCACAATAAGTCCACCGAGCCCGTAAACGAGCAGGTTGCGGCGTAGCAGGGCCGCTGCTCCGATCGGACGATAGGTGATACCCTTCAGCGCCAGTGGGATCAGCGCGACGATGACGAGGGCGTTGAAGATGACCGCCGATAGGATGGCGCTCTCAGGCGTTGCGAGGCCCATGATATTGAGTGCGCCGAGCTCGGGGTAGGTCGCCAGGAACAACGCGGGGATGATGGCGAAGTATTTCGCCACGTCGTTTGCGATCGAGAACGTGGTCAGCGATCCGCGCGTCATCAAAAGCTGCTTGCCGATCTCGGTCACCTCGATGAGCTTGGTCGGATTGCTGTCGAGATCGACCATGTTGCCGGCCTCGCGTGCCGCTTGGGTGCCTGACTGCATGGCGATGCCAACGTCGGCCTGCGCCAAGGCCGGCGCATCATTGGTGCCGTCACCGCACATGGCGATAAGGCGGCCCTTGGCCTGCTCGGACTTGATATAGGCGAGCTTGTCCTCCGGCGTGGCCTCGGCGATGTAGTCATCGACGCCCGCTTCAGAGGCGATGGCCGCGGCCGTTACGGGATTGTCGCCGGTGACCATCACCGTCTTGATGCCCATGGCGCGAAGCGCGGCGAACCGCTCCTTGATGCCTGGCTTCACGACATCCTTGAGGTGAATGACACCGATCAGCTTTTCCGTGTCCGTGACAGCGAGGGGGGTTCCGCCCGAACGAGAGATGCTTTCGACCTCCGCCCGGAATGCCGCCGGCGCGGTCGCCATCGTCAGGCCGAGCGATTTGAGGACGGCGTCGACCGCACCTTTGCGGATGCTTCGGCCGTCGACATCGACGCCTGAGATCCGCGTCTGAGCCGAGAACGGGATGAAGGTCGCCTGCATCTCCGCAAGCTGCGGCTCGCTTTGTCTATATTGCCCCTTGGCAAGAGCGACGATCGAGCGGCCTTCCGGCGTCTCGTCTGAGAGTGAGGACAAAAGTGCAGTCGCCGCTACCTCGCTATCCGTGATGCCGGGCACGGGTATGAACGCCGTCGCGAGGCGATTGCCGTAGGTGATGGTGCCGGTCTTGTCGAGCAGCAGGGTATCGACATCGCCCGCTGCCTCGACCGCGCGACCGGAGGTCGCCATCACGTTGAAGCGGATCAGACGATCCATGCCGGCAATGCCGATTGCCGACAAGAGCCCGCCGATGGTGGTCGGGATCAGCGTCACGAGCAGCGCCACAAGCACCGTGATCGACAGCGCCGTGTCGGAGTAACCGGCAAGCCCCCACAACGTCGCGACCGCGATCAGGAAGATCAGCGTCATGCCGGAAAGCAGGATCGAGAGTGCCAGCTCATTGGGTGTCTTCTGCCGCTCAGCGCCTTCGACGAGCAAGATCATCTTGTCGAGAAACGAGGAGCCGGGCTCGGCGGTGACGCGCACCTTGATCCAATCCGAGATCACGACCGTGCCGCCCGTGACGGCGGAGCGATCACCGCCGCTCTCGCGGATGACAGGGGCAGACTCGCCGGTGACGGCCGACTCATTCACGGAAGCGATGCCTTCGATCACCTCGCCGTCGGCTGGGATGGTGTCGCCCGCCTCGACCAGAACCACATCACCGAGTTCGAGCAGATCGGCGGCCTTCGGCTCCCAGAGGTCGTCCTTCGGAGCATCGGGGTGCAGCAGGAGCTTGGCCTGCGTTTCGCTGCGCGTCGACCGCAGCGCATCGGCATGCGCCTTGCCTCGCCCTTCCGCGATTGCCTCGGCGAAGTTGGCGAACAGCACGGTAAACCACAGCCAAGCGGCGATCTGGCCCGAAAAGAGAAGCCCGCCGCGGCCCGTCATGAGATCACGTACGAACAACAGCGTGACGAGCAGAGCGACGACGGCGGTGACGAACATCACCGGATTGCGCACGAGCTTGCGCGGCGCGAGCTTAGCGAACGCGTCGCGTGCCGATTGACGCAGGATGCCGACATCGAGGAGCGGGATGGCTTTGATGGTCATTGGATAGCTCCTTCAGAACGTCTTGCCGGCATGCATCAGGAAGTGCTCGACGATCGGGCCGAGCGCGAGCGCCGGGAAGTACTGCAGGCCGCCGAGGATCAGGATCACGCCGATGAGTAGGCCGACAAACAGCGGCCCGTGCGTCGGGAATGTGCCGGAGGACGCGGGCACCTTCTTCTTCGCAGCAATCGCTCCGGCAATCGCCATTACCGGCACCACGTAGGCGAAGCGGCCGAGCAGCATCGCGATGCCAAGGGTGGTGTTGTACCAAGGCGTGTTCGCCGAGAGACCCGCGAAGGCAGAGCCGTTATTGCCGGCGGCCGACGAGTAGGCGTAGAGGATCTCGGACAGCCCGCGCGGCCCGGCGTTGGCCAGACTTTCAAGCGCGTTTGGCAGCATGGCCGCGGCCGCCGCGAACCCGAGGATGACAAGCGGCAGGATGAGCAGCGCCAGCATCGCGAGCTTCATCTCGCGCGCCTCGATCTTCTTGCCAAGATACTCCGGCGTGCGGCCGACCATCAGTCCGGCGATGAACACGGTCAGGATCGCGATCACGATCATGCCGTAGAGGCCGGAGCCGACCCCGCCTGGCAGGATCTCGCCGAGCTGGATCAGGAACAGCGGCACCAGACCGCCGAGCGGCATCAACGAATTGTGCATGGTGTTGACGGCGCCGCAGGACAGGCCCGTGGTTGCGACGACGTAGAGCGCGGAAAGGGCCTGTCCGAACCGAACCTCCTTGCCCTCCAAGTTGCCTGCGGCCATGTCGACACCGGCCTTGGCGAGCAGCGGATTGCCAGAGGTCTCGGCCCAGTAGACGACGGCTGTCGCCGTGATCAGCAGCGCATACATGGCGACGAGCAGCGCGTTGCCTTGCCGCCTGTCGCCGACCATGCGTCCGAACGTGAAGGTGAGAGCCGTCGAGATCAGCAGCATGCTCCAGATCGACAGCATGTTCGACCAGGCGTTCGGGTTCTCGAAGGGATGCGCGGCGTTTGCGTTGAAGAAGCCGCCGCCATTGGTGCCGAGCTGCTTGATGGCTTCCTGGCTGGCAACGGGACCAAGCGCGATCGTCTGCTTGACGCCTTCGAGCGTCGTCGCCTCGACACTGCCGGCAAGCGTCTGCGGCACACCGGTCAACGCGAACAGCAGCGCGACGATGATCGACAAGGGCAGCAGTACGTACAGCGTCCCGCGGGTTACATCGACCCAGAAATTGCCGAGCGTCTGCGCGGAGTTGCGTGCGAAGGCGCGGATGACGGCAATGGCGAGCGCGATGCCCGTGGCCGCCGAGAGGAAATTTTGCACGGCGAGGCCGGCCATCTGCACCAGATGGCTCATGGTCGTCTCTCCGCCGTAGGCCTGCCAGTTCGTATTCGTCGTGAAGCTCATCGCCGTGTTGAAGGCGAGGTCGGAAGCGACGCCGCCGAAGCCCTGGGGGTTCAGCGGCAGAAGGGACTGCAAGCGAAGCAGCACGAAGAGCAGGAGGAACCCAGATGCATTGAACGTGAGCATCGCCAGCGTGTAGGCGAGCCAGGATTGCTCCTTCTCCAGGCGAACTCCGGCAGCGATGTAGAACATGCGCTCGATGGGCAACAGGAGGGGAGACAGGGGCGTTCGCTCTCCGATGAAGACGCGCGTCATGTAGAGGCCGAAAGGCCATGCACAGACGATGACCGCGCCAAGCACAGCCAAGATCTGAAACCAGCCGATGAAAGTCATGAGATCACCTCCCCGAGGGTCAGAACTTCTCGGGCCGAAGCAGGGTGTAGACGAGGTAGGCGCCAAGCCCGATGGCGATCAGCAGCCCGATGATGGGATCGCTCATGACACCCCTCACAGCCGGTCGCAGAGCGCCGCATAGACGCCCATCAGGAGAAAGC
>LNDR01000123.1 GCA_001464755.1 Rhizobiales bacterium Ga0077524 | reverse complement strand
GTCTCCACCCGTCTACCACGGGCAGGCCCGGCGGCGGGGAGACCGGCACGCGGGTGTCGCACTACGTGATCCCCGGCGGCGCCTTCGAGCGGGCCGCGGCCATGCATCCGATCCTGAAGAACGAGCGACTGGCGTTCTACGAGTAGCGAGACTCACGACGTGGACTGCGGGAGCAATCCCGCAGTCACGTTGCCTCGCCGCACACGCCATTGCTCACGACCGCTTGCAAGCCCAGGATCGACCGAGCAGATCCGGCCAGTTCATTATAGGGCGAGTAAGCGGCCGAAATTTGGGAGTAGAGCCGGCATCGAAAGCGCCGATAGTAACCCTAGAGATTGCACGATCTCGGAAATCGTGCAGGTTCGCGAAACTGCTGTTCCAAATACGCAAATTGCGTCTCAAGCACATGTCATGCGCTGCAACAAGCTCGAACTGTATCAGTTCGATTCCGACGAAGCTCGAGCCGGGTTGCGCGATGCGGAGAATGGCAGTTCTCCCCGGCGTCCCGGTCAAGTGAACGTCAACAATCGCTTGGGCGTGCCGACGGTGATGCGCTCGATCTCGGCCTCGGTGAAGCCGCGCCGGCGCATCAGGGGCACCACGTTTTCGAAGATGTGCCCGTAGCCGTGGCCGCCGAATTTCGTCAGGCGCGAGCGGTAGCAGATATCGTGGCTGATGACGATCTGGTCGAGGTGACCGCGCTCGATGAGGCGGCGGATCCAGCGCAGTCGCTCGGCGTCATTGGGCAGGTCGATCTCGAGGTTGAGCCCGTAGTAGGACTGCTCTTGTCCGAAGAGATCGAGTTCGATCACACAGCCGGTGTCGGCAAGCCGGAACAACGTCGCGTCGTCGAATATCGTGCGGTCTATGTGGCTGATCACGAGGCGCGAGAGATCGCCACCATGGGAACGGACGAACTCTGCAGCCTCTTGCGGCTGGTCGTGATGCCGGCCCGGATGCACATTGATCGAGGCTCCCGTCTCGCGCTGCGCAATGACGGCGCCGGCCATGACGCGCTTCTCGAGATCCGTCCACGGGGATTGACAACCGATCTCGCCGATGATTCCGGCCCTGACGTCGGTACCCCAGGCGCCGAGCGTAATGTCATCGATCATCTGGCGCGCAAAATCATCGACCGAGCGTTCCCGGTTGCCCGCATCCTGATACTCGTCGACGTAGTGGCCGCAGCCCATGACGATGTGCGTATCTGTCGCCTCCGCGACCTTGCGCAGCCCCATCGGATCGGGCTCCAGACCGCCGACGGTCAGTTCGACAATGGAGCGGCCGCCCGCGCGACGCATGCGGCCGACCTCCTCGCTCGCGAGATCCGGATCGACGAAGACGAGATTGTTCGGCGCTTTGCGCGTGCCGTAGTTGCACGCGAAGTAATTGCATAAGCAAAGCTCCGGCCCCTGGTCCGGGTCGGCGCGCATGGCCGGCGTCCGAATGTCCCACAAGAGGTGCTCGTGCATTAGCGTGGCGCCGAGCTCGGCCGGATCGACGAGGCCGCGCACGGTTTGCGCCTTGCCCCTGAGCTCATCTCTGGTCAGTCGCGCGGTTGTCATTTGATGAAGCTCTTGAAGCTCAGGCCCTGCCGCCTGATAGCGGCTGCGATCCGTAGAGGCGTCCGTCGGGATAATACTCGGCATTCTTTTGCACCGAGCCCGCCGCCTCCGGACCATCGATAATCTCGATAAAGCCGAGCAGGAGATCCATGCCAGCCGATACGCCGGCCGAGGTCCACACGTTGCCGTCGCGGACCCAGCGTTGCTCGACGGTCGTGATGCCCGGCAGCTTGCGCATCACGTCGAGCGCCTTCCAGTGGGTCGTGGCCTTGCGGCCCTCAAGAAGGCCGGCCGCATGCAGGATGAAGGAGCCGGTGCAGACCGAGAGGACGTGGCTGGCATTGGCGGCGCTCGAACGCACCCAATCAAGCAACCGGTCGTTCTTCATCTCGTCGAATGCGGCAAACCCGCCGGGAATGAGCAGGTAATCGAGCGCGGGGCAGTCGGCGAAAGAATAATCGGCTATGGACTTCAGCCCCTTGGCGCAGTCGACGCGACCGCCGCTCTCGCTGACGGTCACACATGCCGGACCCTTCGCATAGTCCCGCCACATGGTCGCCATCTCCCAGGGACCGATGAGGTCGAGTTCCTCGTACTTCGGGTACATCAGAAAGCCGAAACATCGCTCGGGGGTGGTCATGGGCCAGTCCTGTGATCGCGGTCGCTCGCCCAATGTCTAGCACGACGCGACCGCGCTCGGGACATCGGATCTACCAGGTGAGCGTCCGCGTACCGTCCTTGAAGAGCGCGCTGCCGACGAGCTCGGGATTCCCGACCTTCAGTCCCTCGATGAGATCAGTTTCTTTCACGCCGTAGTGCTTCATGCACATTGGACAGACGAGCACCGTTGCGCCCTCCTTCATTAGAGCGCGCAACTGGTCCTGTAGCGCCTTGAACTTCTTGGTGTTCGTCTTGGACGCAATGAGCACGCCACGATCGTTGAGAAATATCGTGACGGGGTGCTTTCGCTGCAGCTGGTTCTGGGAGAACGTCAACGCCATCCGGGACCGGTGACTGCCATCCGTTGTCATGTTGACGAAAAGGCCGTCGGTGTCGGCTGCAATGGCAGGATGGACCGGGCTGAAACACAGTGCCGTCAACATCAAGATGAAGGTCAAAGCTGAGACGGTTCGACGGGCATGCATGATTTTCTCTCTCCTCGCTTGAGACCAATCAGCTTGCTGCGCCGACGTGAACTGACATTGACCACTGTCAATAACCACCCGCGTGTCTGGACGCACGACCGACTCGCGACTGACAGTTGCGTGCACTGAAGTTGCGACAAATGCGCCAACGGCTCGTCGCGCGTGCAGTTTGATTTTGTCTGTGACCGCAGATTCGCACTACCATTTTAAATGGAGGCATCTATTTTGAGACAATTCTCGACATCGCTTCGTGTGCTCACGATCCTCGGCTTGCTCGTGCACGCCGGGTTGCTCGTGTGGCACAACACGGCGATGCTCGGCGCGAAGTTGCAGGGTGACGCGGTAGCATCAGCGCTTGGCGAGATCTGCTTCGGCTCTGGAATGATGCAGCGCGCTGCATCTGACGACCTTCCGGATGCGCCGCCTCCTGCCAGCGACCAAGGCAATTGCCCGATCTGCAAGGGTTGCGTGTCGGCCGTCGCGATATTGGCGACGCCGGAACTGGCGGCGCACAAGCCCGACCATACCAGTTCGCGCATCATCGTCATCGGCATGGTCATCGCGCAGCGCCTCGTGCGCATGCGCCCACCGACACGCGGACCACCTCTGACCGTGTGACATTATCACCGTGACTCGCTCTGGTTCGAGACGCGCTGGTCGCTACGCGTAACTGCGTGGACGATCTCGCCTCGCTGCGGGTCGGATAGCGTTCGGATCAACGGTTCTGTCTGATGTCAACCATCGGCCGCGAGCAGCGGCGGACTTTGTCCCGCACGCTACGCATCGAGATCGCGTTCGCGTCGGGCATCAGCATCCTTGCGATTGCTGTGGCTCTGGCACTCGCCAATGGGGCGCCGGCGTCCGTCGCAACCGACTCCGCCATCGGCATCGATGGCGCAGGCGAAGGGTAACGACCAGGCGAGAGCGGAGAGGTGGCGCGCTTCACCGCCATCACGAGCGCGACATCTCCAATCATTCGGCCATTGGAGAGAGTTTCTCGAGCGTCCTCACAGCGAACGACTTACATGCCGGGGGGCATACATGACATTGACACTGCAGCAGCGGCACGGACGTGCGTCGGATCGGGTAATCAGGCACAAGTGGGCTGTCAGGTCGACGGCCAGCGTAGTGGCACTACTGGCCGCATTCGGGACGGCGCTGGCGCAGTCGCCACCCTCGTCGGCAGGTGGCACACCATTGCCGACCGTGCCCGTGGTACCGCCGGCAGCGCAGCCGAAGCAGGCGCCAGCTCCAAAGCAGGCATTGCCGAAAGCCACTCGGCAACCACCGGCGAAGCGGTTAGCAGCGCCGGCACAGCCTGCGCCCCAGCCCCTACCGATCGTCGAGGCCCGCGATCCGGCCACGGCACTCGGCACCTATAATCCTGCGCTCGATCTCCGCAGTATCGAGCTTCCACCGGGTACGATCCTGACCACGGCCGGCCCCGTGCAGGGGTACCGGGCCCTTTCTGCAATGTCGTCGACGAAAACGGCAACGCCGCTCGAGGAAATTCCGCAGTCGATCCAGGTCTTGCCGAAGAGCCTGCTCGATGATCAGCGACCGATCGCGATCGATGAAGCGCTGAGAAATGTCAGCTCCGTGCAGGCAACGAATGCTTTACAGACACCAGCCTACGAATCGACCCTCATAAGGGGCTTCGCTGCCGAGCAATGGCTCGACGGCATGACTGTGTACTACAATGCCGGTTGGCGCGATGCCCTGACGCATATCGAGAGGATCGAGGTTCTGAAGGGGCCCGCCGCAATTCTCTACGGCGGTGGTGCGGGTGCGCCTGTGGGCGGCGCCATCAATGTCATTTCCAAGCTGCCCACCGAAAAAGGCTTCGGCGAAGTTGGTATCACTGTTGGGAGCCACAGCTACGCACGGCCGTACTTCGATATCAATCAGCCCTTGTCGGCAAACGGTACCGTACTGTTTCGCGTGACGGGCGAATATCTCTCGGCCAACAGCTTCATAGACGCGCTCGAGTCACAGAACTACTCGGTCAATCCGACGCTCGTCCTTACTGACAAGGAAGCGACGACACTGACCATACAGGGGCGGTTCAGCCGATGGTCCCAACAGGAGTACCAGGGGCTACCAGCAATCGGCACGGTTGCAGGCCCGTTCCGTATCGATCGTGATCTGTTCATTGGCCCATCTGACCTGCCGAAGAGCTTCTCCGAGGTGCAGGGCGTCACGATGACACTCGACCACAAGTTCAACCCTTACGTCGATGCGAGTGTCAAAGTCCGCGCCAGCAAGCAGGAGTTTGCGGAGTACACGCAAACCATCGTCGGTGCCGACAGTTTCCAAGCAAATATGCCGTTCATCGGGCCTTCGACTTGGGCGCTGTCAAACGTGTTTCTCGGACAGGAGCAGCAAGAGCTATCGGTCAACCCGAACCTGCGCTTCCGGTTCGAATCTGGGCCGATGAGGCACACTATTGTCCTCGGCGGCGACTACTCCCGCCTCACGGATCAGGGCCTCTTGACGTCGGATCTTCTTCTCGGAGGGGCCGGGATCGTCGATCTCCAGAACCCCTTCTTCCCGTTTCGCTACGTGAAACCAGAAGACTCGCTCTTCACAACATTTCAGAAACCCGACAATATCTACGTGACGCAAGGCGTCTACACGCAATGGCAGGGATCAATTTACGACCGCGTCCATCTGCTCGCCGGCGTTCGGGCAGCAAACATCCAGATCGACTATGTCGATCCAGCCGCCGGCGCCGACTTCCAAACGGACAGGACAAAGATATTGCCACGAGTTGGTGGTGTCTTCGACGTTCTGCCCGGCGTATCAGTCTACGCCAGCTATAGTGAAGGCTTGAAGGCGAACCCGTATACGTTCTTCGTCGGCGCGCCCGAACCTGAGGAATCGACCCAGAAAGAGGCAGGAATAAAGCTCAAGCTCGCACGATCTTTGACGGGTACGCTGGCGATCTTCGAAATAGAGAGGTCCAAGGTTCCGGTGGCAGTCGGTGGTGGATTCGCCTCCGCTGCAATCGGCGAGCAGAGGTCACGGGGTTTCGAGGCAGACGCCGTTTGGCAGCCGACGCGAAACTGGAAGGTGCTCGCTCAGTATGCACATGTCGAAGCCGAGCTGACGGAGGCGACGCCGACTGCCGCGGCGGGGAACGGTCTCGTTGGCGTGCCTGAGGATTCGGGTCGCGTCTGGATCCATTACTCATTCGACCCAGGCATCCTCAAGGGCTGGAGCATCGGCGCCGGTCTATACGCGGCTTCGTCGTCCTTCATCGATCTTCTCAATAACTTCAAAGCGCCTGGATACGTCACTCTAGACGCTCGCGTTGCTTACGAAGACGAACG
>LNDR01000122.1 GCA_001464755.1 Rhizobiales bacterium Ga0077524 | reverse complement strand
AAGCTGAGCCCGCGTCGGCAGCCACGTTTAGCTGACCGCCGAACGAATCATCGCCGCCGACCCCAGCGCACGAATCCCGTGACGAAATTGATCGAACGAGCGCCGCGGCAAGCATGATCTCGTTCGATTTGCTGGCGCTGGCGAAGCTGATAAGAGTAGATTCAGTAGGTTGGGCGCTTTTTTTCGCTCAAAGAGTCGAAAAAAACGACCTAGGCGCATGAATTGACACGATTGTTTACTCCTCGTTAACCTTGTAGGCGCAGCTTGGTATCAGCAAGGGACGCTGATTCGTCCGGGCAGACAGATCAGCCTTGCTTCTGGGAAAACGAAGGAGAAAGACAATGGCTGCTATCGCGAAGTCCTCCAAGACGAAGTCCACGAAGGCCCGCACCTCGACCCGCAAGACGGTCAAGGCCGCCGCCAGCACGAAGCGCTCGGGCACCGCTCGCCGCGCTGTCAAGGCGACGAAGGTCGCCAAGGCTCCGAAGACCACGAAGGCTCGCGCCTCGACCGCCAAGAGCACGACCAAGAAGGTCGCGACGCGCAAGGCAGCTCCGCGCAAGGCCGCCGTGAAGGCCCCCCGCGCTCGCAAGGCTGCAGCGAAGAAGTAATGCTGCTCGACTTGGCAGGGGACAGGCGCGCGCACGCACGCCTCCCCGGCCCGATGAACCGGCTGGCACACCGCGCTGATGCGGGTGCCGGCCGTAATCGTTTCCGGGGCCTGGTTTTCCGGTTGCCTTGGAAGAGGTGGTAATACCCGGGCCGGCACCCCCGCATGGGGCGAGTATCAGCCGGACGAAAGTACCGCGCGTCAGACGCGCCGCTCGACCATCAGTTTCTTCAGTTCCGCGATTGCCTTGGCCGGATTGAGACCCTTCGGGCACGCCTTCGCGCAATTGAGAATCGTGTGGCAGCGATAGAGGCGGAACGGATCCTCGAGATTGTCCAGCCGTTCTCCAGTCGCCTCGTCTCGTGAATCGATCACCCAGCGATAGGCCTGCAGCAGCACCGCCGGCCCGAGATAGCGGTCCTGGTTCCACCAGTAGCTCGGGCACGCCGTCGAGCAGCAGGCGCATAGGATGCATTCGTAGAGGCCATCGAGCTTCTCGCGGTCCTCTCTCGCTTGCTTCCACTCGTTCGGAGGTGTCGGCGTCGTTGTCTGCAACCACGGCTCGATCGAGCGGTGCTGTGCGTAGAAATTCGTCATGTCCGGCACCAGGTCCTTGATGACCTGCATGTGCGGCAAAGGGTAGATCTTCACAGCGCCTTTGATGTCGTCGATCGCCTTGAGGCAGGCCAGCGTATTCGTGCCGTCGATGTTCATCGAGCACGACCCGCAAATACCTTCGCGGCACGACCGCCTGAAGGTCAGCGTCGGATCAATCTCGTTCTTGATCTTGATGATGGCATCCAGCACCATCGGGCCGCATTGCGCCCTATCGATATGATAGGTGTCCACGCGAGGGCCGCCCTCGTCGTCGGGGCTCCAGCGGTAAACGCGGAATTCCTTCCAGTCGCCCTTACCCTCGGGTCGGTTCCAGGTCTTGCCTGTGGCAATCGTCGAGTTGCGGGGCAGCGTCAGCTGGACCATCGAGGCGGATCTTTCCGTGAAGCTCTGGGTTGCGCCAGAATGTCTTGGATGGCGTGGCCTAAGTCAACGGTCGGCTGCAAGCGACAGATGATAAGCGGTGCGATCTGTCGCAGCACCCGGTAGCCCTGGGGCGTCCCGTCGACACGGGGATCAGCCTCTGACGACCGGTGCCGACCCGATTGGACCCTGTGGTGCCCCCACGAGGGCGGGCGTAAAGCCTTTGGCCGGATCGACAGTCACGATGCCGTGCGCCTGGATCTCGAGCATCGCCAGACTGCGCTCGACCGGTCCTGCAGCAGTCAGCCGGAAGAGCCCGTCGGTCCCGGCAAAGCCCTGCTCCCGCATCAGATTTGCGGGAACATAGCGTTGCCCCTTCGGCTGGGTCGCGAATGCGGCGGCGACCGTTACGGCGTCATAGGCCAAACTGGCAAGACGAGGCGGCATGGCGTTGTAGGTCTTCGCAAAGCGGGCCGAGAGCTCGCGCCATCCCCCTGGATCGGGCGCCGCGAGCCACGCGCCGTTGAGTTTCGGCTCTCTCAGTGCTGTCGGATTGTCCCAACCGCTCGAGACGATCAGCTTGACCCGATTGGTATCGAGGTCGTGGTGGCGGAGCATCGCGGCGATCCGAGCGGCATTGTCGCCAGACGACGGAATGAACAGCGAATCGATGGGATGCTCGCTGTCGTAAGAGCCGCTGATGGCCGACATGACCCGCTGGGACGGCTCCATCATCCCGCTCAGGTCGGCAGGGTAGTGCTCGACCAGCGCCACCCGTCCCCCGCCCAAATCGACGGCCCGCCTGAACGAGGCCTCCATGTCGCGTCCTAGCAAATCGTCCGAAATCAAAGCAGCGAAGTGACGTCGCCCGGATGCGATGGTGTGTGCGACCGCCCGTGACGTCTCGGCCGTCGCGAAGAAGCTCAAGAGGTGGACACCCCGGCCGCCGTTCGCCGGGTCGTTCGAGAAGGCGATCACCGGCACCTGTGCCTGCCGTGCGATCGGCGCCATCGCAGCAACCGATGTCCCGAGCAGCGGCCCGAGAATGATCTCACAGCCATCTGCGATGGCTGTCATGGCCGCCTCGGCAGCGCCCTGCGGCGTACCCTTGTCGTCGCGGACGACGAGTTGGAACGTCGGCGTGTTGCGCTCGAAGAGCGCCAGCTCGGCGGCCTGTTGGAGGGCTTTGGCCACGAGCGACATCTGAATGCTGCCACCGAGCGGGAGCAGCAGTGCGGCCTTGACCGTGTCTTGCGCGCCGCCAGCCCCTCGGTCGAGGGCGGCCGAGGGGTCGCCGGCCGCTTTCGGCGCAATCGCCGACGTGGCGCCCAGGCCCCCATCCGGCCCGCCGGCGCAGGCTCCGAGGAAACTGGCTGACCCTATGACGGCAGCCCCCCTTGCAATTAGCGAGAGGGCCTGCCGGCGCGTCGTGTCCTGGCGTGTCGTGGCCTTGTGTCTCAAGGGCGTCATTCCCGTTCTGCGACGCGCATGCTCATTTTCGATAGACGCCCGAATCACCATCCGTCGAGCGTCGATCGCACACCATGAGCGCGTTTTTCCCGATCGCCCGTGGCAAACGGGAAGCACTTCTGTCTCGGGGCGGGATAACGCCGCCGCGATCCTCGCGATGCTAGGACCTTCGGGAGAGCGACAACGGGGGCCGGGCCGTGTACCTTTTGGCGGATGCCCCACCGAGAACCGAGCCCCAGCGACCTTGATGCGCGCGCCAACGATGCGCCCCACACCGACACCGATGCGCCTGTTACCGATGCGGTCGCGTCGAGCGAGCGCCTTGCCGGTTGCGTCGTCGCGGAGTTGCGGCGCCGCTTTGCCGACCCCTTGCCGGGCGGGCTCTATCTCGTCGCGACGCCCATCGGCAATCTGGGCGACATCACCATGCGCGCCCTCGCCGTTCTCTCGCGCGCCGATCTAATCTGCTGCGAGGACACCCGTCACAGCCGAACCCTGCTGGCGCACTTCGGCATCGACCGGCCGCTGCGCGCCTATCACGAGCACAACGCCGATGCCGAGCGCCCGCGCATTCTGGCGCGGCTCGCCGAGGGCCGCGTCGTCGCGCTCATCTCGGATGCCGGCACGCCACTCGTCTCCGACCCGGGTTTCAGGCTCGTGCGCGATTGCATCGAGGCTGGTCATCCCGTCACCAGCCTGCCAGGTCCCTCGGCGGTCATGACCGCAGTGACACTGGCTGGCTTGCCCACCGACCAGTTCCATTTCGCGGGCTTCCTCCCCTCGCGTGAGGGTCAGCGTCGGACGCGCCTCGCCGAACTCGGGCAAATCCCGGCGACCCTTGTCCTGTTCGAGGCGCCCGGCCGTCTTTCCGACTCGCTCGCCGATGTCGTCGAGGTCCTCGGGCCCGAGCGTCATGTCGCCGTTGCGCGCGAGCTCACCAAGCGCTTCGAGGAGGTCCGTCGAGGCACCGCCGCCGAGGTCGCCGCCTGGGCTGCTGAGGAGCCAGTGAGGGGCGAGATCGTCATCCTCGTCGCGCCGCCCGCCATCCACGAGGCGACCGACGTCGAGATCGAGGAGGCGCTGGCCGCCCTGCTTCCCCACACCAGCCTCAAGGAGGCGGCCAAGTCCGTGGCCGGTCGACTATCGGTGCCGCGGTCTCGCGCCTACGACATCGGCCTGCGCTTGAAGGGTCGGATCACATGACCCGCTCGGGCGCGGATGGCAACGAGCCATCTGGAGAGCGTCGCGCACGCCTGCGTAAGGGAGCCTCCGCGGAGTGGATTGCCGCGGCATTGTTGACCGCGAAGGGTTATCGCATTCTGGCCCGGCGACACCGCAACCCATTCAGCGAGGTGGATCTGATCGCCGTGCGAGGCCGCCGCCTGGCTTTCGTCGAGGTCAAGCACCGGGCAACGCTCGCAGATGCTGAAGCGTCTTTGACTCCGCATCAGGCGGGCCGCATCGGCCGCGCCGCCGATTACTGGCTGGATCGCAACCCCACCTACCGCGACCACGAGATCGGCCTCGATGCCGTCCTCGTCGTGCCCCGCCACTGGCCGCGCCATCTCGCGAACGCCCTCGACGCGCTCTGATGTGCCTTGGTCATTAAGGCGCGACGCCACTAGCCCGGCTGTCCGGCATCGCGGCCAGCGGCGCTGCTGGTGGTCATCTTTCCAGCCTCCTCCAGCGTCCATGCT
This sequence comes from Rhizobiales bacterium Ga0077524, assembly GCA_001464755.1. Lineage (GTDB taxonomy): Bacteria > Pseudomonadota > Alphaproteobacteria > Rhizobiales > Hyphomicrobiaceae. The sequence goes on along the minus strand of LNDR01000122.1, from coordinate 1,276 downwards.
ATGAACGCCGCCACATTAGGCCGGCGGGCATGGGACTCGGGGCAGACGAGATTGAACGCCCGCTCAGTTGCAAGCTCTAGCGCAAACGGTGCCACCAGCCGCCCCGTCCGCAGGTCGTCGTGGGCCAGCGCCTTGTGAGCCAGGAGGAAACCGGCACCCTCCACGGCAGCCTCGAGCGCGTGATCAGGACTCGAGAACCGCAGGCCGCGCGCCAGATTGATGCCTTCGACGCCAGCAGCGGCCAGCCAATCGGCCCACGTCGGCAGGCCCGTGAGCGAGCCCAGCATGTCGTCGTGGATCAGCGGAACGTTGGCGAGGTCGGCTGGCACCGTGATCCGGTGCTCGGCCACGAGGCGCGGGCTTCCGACGGGTAGCAGCGTGATGCCGAGGAGCCGGCGGCTCCATAAGCCTCGTGTCTCCGTCCGGCTGTTGCGGATCGCAATGTCGATTCCGTCGGTCGTGAAGTTCGCGAGCGCTTGCGTAGCTGAGATTCGGGCATCGATCTCGGGATTGGCTGTGAGGAACCGGTAGAGCCGGGGCGCCAGCCACTTCGCGGTGAAGCCCGGTGGCGCCGACACCACCAGCACCTTGTCGTTGGGTGCCCGATCCACCAGCTCGACAGTCTGCCGGATCTGCAGGAACGCGGCGTGTAGCCCCGGATAGAGCGCGAGCCCTGCCGGCGTCAGCTCGATGGCCCGCACCTTCCTGATGAAAAGCCTTTGACCGAGGAAGTCCTCGAGACCCTTGATCTGATGGCTGAGGGCCGCGGGTGTGACCGATAGCTCCTCTGCCGCAAGCGTGAACGAAAGGTGCCGAGCTGTCGCCTCAAAGGCGCGCAAGGCATTCAGGGGTGGTAGGGGGCGGACCATGGATGATTGAGTTTTCCTAATGGGGAACCGGAGGAATCATCGTTTGTCTGGCGGTCTAATGCAACATATCTCTCAACCATCGGAGCGAACGGAGACACGTTCCACCCGAGTTGAGATGAGCAGAGCGCTCCCGACCGAGGCCGAAGAGCCCGGCGCGGAGTTCGAGACAAGGATGATCGAGCCATGAACACTAATCACAACGAGAGCCTGAGCAACACGATCGCCTCCATCACCGTGACCCCCGAGATCGTCGAGGCCGCCATGCAGCGCGGCCGGCGCGAGAGGTCGATCGCATTCTGGACGATGCTGCAGGCCGTCTTTGGCCGTCCCGAGGGCGCCAATGAGAGCCATGCAGTCGGTGATCGAAACGCCGCCCTCGCGCGTTAAGATTTTGACAGGAGGCTCTC
>LNDR01000121.1 GCA_001464755.1 Rhizobiales bacterium Ga0077524 | reverse complement strand
TCGCCGCCTTGATCCTTTCGTCTGCCAAACGCTCCAGAGCCTCAGGAAACGTACCCGCCTCAACCACGTCGGCGAGCTTCAACGAGCGGCGCAGCACTTGCGCGAGCCCGTAGCGGAACACCTCATGATCATCGGCAATCAAAAGAACGTCTGCTTCGGTCGTTGAAGCGGGGCGGTGTGACGTGGCGTGCTCGATCGTCATGGGCGATGATCCGGAGGCGGCTCTTCGGGAGGGAACCGAGACAGAGCAGCTCTGCCCGTGGTGGCCCGAACGCGCGAGCATGACGTTCGGTTCCCGAGTCGATTTGCAATTCCAACGCCCCACCCAGACGAGGCTACAGTGCGCGCCACCTCGCCGCACCCCGATTCTGGAGGCTTGGCAGAAGGGCAGGGGCCAATTCGTCGCGCTGGCATCCCTGGTGCGGACATTGTAGGAAACGTGGCAAGTTTGTGGTGGGGAGCCGATTCCCACGCAACACGGTGCTATGCCGGCGCTGCCCACCTTGCCGGCGACCGGCGTGCTGCCCGCGTCCCGGCGGGCGGCGAAGCGCGGATCTGAAGGACGATCATGGCGAAGACGCTCATCATCGACGGCCAGACCATCGAGGTCGAGGACGGCATCACGCTGCTTCAGGCGTGCGAGCAGGCCGGCGTCGAGATCCCGCGCTTCTGCTACCATGAGCGCCTGTCGATCGCTGGCAATTGCCGCATGTGCCTGGTCGAGGTCGTCGGTATGCCGAAGCCACAGGCCTCCTGTGCGCTCGGCGTCGGCGATCTGCCTCCCAACCGCGACGGCACCCCGAAGCAGATCAATACGCGCTCGCCGATGGTCCAGAGGGCGCGCGAAGGCGTGATGGAGTTTCTGCTGATCAACCATCCGCTCGACTGCCCGATCTGCGACCAGGGTGGCGAGTGCGATCTTCAAGACCAGGCCATGGCCTTCGGGCGGGGTGGGACGCGCTACACGGAAGCCAAGCGGGCCGTCGAAGAGAAGTATCTCGGTCCACTGATCAAGACCTCCATGAACCGGTGCATCCACTGCACACGCTGCGTTCGTTTCATGACGGAGGTGGCCGGCGTCGAGGATCTTGGCGCCATCAGCCGTGGCGAGGACATGGAGATCACGACCTACCTCGAGAAGGGTCTGATGTCCGAGATGTCGGCCAACGTCGCGGATCTGTGCCCGGTGGGTGCCCTCACGCATCGTCCGTCCGCGCACAACGCCCGCCCGTGGGAGTTTCGCAAGACCGAGTCGATCGATGTCATGGATGCGGTCGGCTCGGCCATTCGCGTCGATGCCCGGGGGCGCGAGGTGATGCGCATTCTGCCGCGCATCAATGACGCTGTGAACGAAGAGTGGATCTCCGACAAGTCACGTCACATCGTCGACGGCTTGCGAACCCAGCGTCTCGATCGCCCCTACGTGCGCGACGGCGGCCGGCTCCGCCCAGCCACCTGGGACGAGGCTCTCGGCGTGGTCGCTGCGCGCTTCGCCGCGTCCAAGGCGGAGATGATCGGGGCCATAGCTGGTGATCTGGCTGGTGCCGAGGAGATGTTTGCGCTGAAACAGCTCCTCTCCAGCGGCGGTAGCGCCAGCTACGACTGCCGCCAGGACGGCGCACGGATCGATCCAGCGCAAGGTAGGTCCGGCTACCTGTTCAACAGCCGGATCGATGGCATTGATCGAGCCGATGTCATCCTGCTCGTCGGCACGAATCCGAGGCTCGAGGCCGCCGTGCTCAACGCCCGTATCCGCCGCCGCTGGCGTCAGGGCGGTTTGACGGTCGGCGTTATCGGCGCGGCCAGGGATCTCAACTACGCGACCGATTGGTTGGGCGACAGTCCGGCGCTGCTGCGCGACATCGCTGCGGGTACCCACCCCTTTGCCAAAACCCTGGCCGCCGCCAAGGCTCCTATGGTCATCGTCGGCTCGGCCGCCCTCGTCCGTAACGATGCCCCGGCGGTGATCGGACTTGCGGCCCAGGTCGCCACCTCCGCCATGGCCGACAAGGATGCCGGCTGGTCCGCCTTCAACGTGCTCCACGGCGCAGCCTCTCGTGTCGCTGGGCTCGACCTTGGTTTCGTGCCCCAGAGGGGCGCGCGGGACGTTGGCGGGATGCTCAAGGGCGACATGGATCTGGTCTACCTGCTCGGCGCCGACGAGTTCGACATGAGCCGGCTCGGCAAGGCCTTTGTCGTCTACCAGGGCACGCATGGCGATGCGGGCGCGCATCGTGCCGATGTCATTCTCCCCGGCGCCGCCTACACCGAGAAGAGCGCCACCTACGTCAACACCGAAGGCCGCGCACAGATGACGCAGCGCGCCGCTTTCCCGCCGGGCGAGGCCAAGGAGGACTGGGCGATCGTCCGAGCTTTGTCCGCCAAGCTCGGTGCGACGCTGCCCTTCGATACACTTGCCGGCCTTCGGGCAGACATGTATCGGTCGGCACCCCATCTGGCCCGGCTTGACAGCGTCGAGGCGGCCGGAAGCGATGCCGTCGCAGCGCTTGCCAAAGCGGCGGGGAAGGTGACCTCCGAGCCATTTGCGCCTGCGATCGGCGATTTCTACATGACCAACCCGATAGCGCGGGCGTCGGCGATCATGGCCGAGCTCAGCGCGTACAAGGCGGGGCGACCCCGCGCCGAGGCGGCGGAGTAGCGGGGCATGATGCAGGCATTGGCAAACTTCTGGACCGAGTGGAGCAGCGCCATCATCTGGTTGGCCTGGGCGGTGGGCGCGAGCCTGCTCCTCCTGGTCGCCTTGCTGATCATCGTGGCGTTTCTCATCCTGTTCGATCGCAAGGTGTGGGCCGCCGTGCACATGCGGCGTGGGCCGAACGTGGTTGGTCCGTTCGGGCTGCTGCAGTCGTTCGCCGACCTGCTGAAGTTCGTGTTCAAGGAGCCGATCATCCCGGCCGGCGCCAATAAGGGCGTCTTCCTCCTCGCGCCGTTGGTGACTTCCGTTCTGGCGCTGGCGGCGTGGGCCGTGATTCCCGTCTCGGAGGGCAGCTTCTTCGGCCTCACCCAAGGCAAGTGGGTGATCTCCGACCTCAACGTCGGCGTGCTCTATATCCTCGCCATCTCCTCACTGGGCGTTTATGGCATCATCATGGGCGGATGGGCTTCGAACTCGAAGTATCCCTTCCTCTCGTCGCTGCGTTCCGCCGCGCAGATGGTGTCCTACGAGGTCTCGATCGGCTTCGTCATCGTGACGGTGCTGCTGGTGGTGGGGTCGCTGAACCTGACGACGATCGTCAACGCTCAGATGACAGGACCAGGCACGTGGGCGGGCCTCCCCGCCAGCGCTCTCGACTGGCACTGGCTGGCCCTCTTTCCGATGTTCGTGATTTTCTTCATCTCGGCGCTTGCCGAGACCAATCGTCCCCCCTTCGACCTCGTCGAAGCCGAGTCGGAGCTGGTCGCCGGCTTCATGGTCGAGTACGCCTCCACGCCTTACCTGCTGTTCATGCTCGGTGAGTATGTCGCCATCGTCACGATGTGTGCGCTCACGACCATCCTTTTCCTCGGTGGCTGGTTGCCGCCGCTTGCGATAGCCCCCTTCACCTGGGTCCCGGGCATCGTCTGGTTCCTGCTCAAGGTCGGCTTCGTTTTCTTCATGTTCGCCATGGTCAAAGCCATGGTGCCGCGCTACCGCTACGATCAGCTGATGCGGCTGGGCTGGAAAGTCTTCCTGCCGATCTCGCTTGCCATGGTCGTCATCGTGGCCGGCGTCGTGCAGTACGGCGGATTGGGCATCAGGTAGAGGCCGGGGAGCTGAGAGCACCAACGATGAGCATCGCCCAAGGCATCAGGTCCCTGTTCCTGACGGAGTTCGTATCGGCGTTCTTCCTCGCCATGCGCTACTTTTTCGCGCCCAAGAAGACGCTGAATTATCCTTTCGAGAAGGGGCCGTTGTCTCCGCGCTTTCGCGGTGAGCACGCGCTGCGCCGCTATCCCAACGGCGAGGAGCGCTGCATCGCCTGCAAGCTGTGCGAGGCCATTTGTCCCGCGCAGGCGATCACCATCGAGGCCGGCCCGCGACGCAACGACGGCACGCGGCGCACGACCCGCTACGACATCGACATGGTCAAATGCATCTACTGTGGTCTCTGCCAGGAGGCGTGCCCGGTCGATGCCATCGTCGAGGGCCCGAACTTCGAGTTCGCCACCGAGACGCGCGAGGAACTCTACTACGACAAGGCCCGGCTGCTCGCCAACGGCGACCGCTGGGAACGCGAGATCGCCAAGAATCTGGCGCTCGACGCGAAGTACAGGTGAACGACCTCGCCTTGGGCGAGGCGAGAATGATTGCTCGGTGTCATCCTCGGGCTTGTCCCGAGGACCCATGGCCGGCAGATGCCAGGGGGCGCGGTCGGGTGTGGCGATGCGGTGGTCTTGCGATCACGCACCGAGCTAGCAGATGGATGGATCCTCGGGACAAGCCCGAGGATGACAAATCGAGAGGCCGTGCGTGACGCACGGGAAAGAAGAGCGCAATGGCACTGACGGCCTTCTTCTTCTACCTGTTCTCGTTCGTCACCATCGCCTCTGGCGTCATGGTGATCACGGCGAGGAATCCGGTGCACGCGGTTCTCTGGCTGATCCTCGCGTTCTTCAACGCGGCGGGCCTGTTCGTGCTGCTCGGCGCCGAGTTCCTGGCCATGATCCTGGTCGTGGTCTACGTCGGTGCCGTTGCTGTCCTCTTCCTCTTCGTCGTCATGATGCTCGACGTGGACTTCGCCGAGCTGAGGGCCGGCTTCGTCAAGAATGCGCCGTTGGGGGCCTTCGTCGGAGCACTGCTTCTGATCGAACTCGTACTGGTCGTGGGGCTGCGCTTCGCCGGCGGCGTCGTCCAATCCACTGGACCGGCGCTGGCGCCTGCCGCCGGGTCCGCCATGACCAACACCGAGGCGATCGGCGCCGTCCTCTACAAGTCGCCGTTCGTTTTCTACCTCGAGTTGGCCGGCCTCATCCTTCTCGTCGCGATGATCGGCGCCATCGTGCTGACGCTGCGCCACAAGGAGGGTGTTAAACGCCAGTCGATCTCGGCCCAGAATGCGCGCACCCCCGCCACGGCCATCGAGATCGCGAAGGTGCCGTCGGGCGGCTACACGATCCCCGACAAGACGAAGGAGCAGGTATGATGGCGGGGCACGTCAATGGTTCCGGCCGTAAGCCGACCGACGACGAGAAGGTTGCCTCGCTCGACGAGGCCCGTCGGCGCGCCGCAGCGCGAGCCAGGGCCAAGGTTGACGGGCGGACGTCCGCAGGGGGCCCACGCGGTTCCATGACAACGCGCGATTGGGTGATCGGTGCCGTCGTCACGGTCATGGCCGCGGGCATGCTTTGGCACTGGCTGGCCCCGCTCGTGGGCGCGAAGGGGTTGGTGCGATGATCGGGCTTGGCCACTATCTGACCGTTGCCGCCTTCCTGTTCACGATCGGTATTTTCGGCATCTTCCTCAACCGGAAGAACGTAATCGTCATCCTGATGTCGATCGAATTGATGCTGCTGGCGGTCAACATCAACCTCGTCGCGTTCTCGTCCTTCAGGGGCGAGCTGTCGGGCCAGATCTTCGCGCTCTTCGTTCTCACCGTCGCTGCCGGAGAGGCCGCCATCGGTCTTGCTATCGTCGTCGTCTATTTCCGCAATCGCGGCACCATCGCGGTCGAGGATGCCAGTGTGATGAAGGGTTGATGATGACGACGAGCGCCCACTGCACCGTCATCCCCGCGAAGGCGGGGACCCACGACGCAGCCCTGTTGTCGAATGCGCAGCCGGCCTCGCGCGGCGTTGCCGACCTCGTCCTGTCGCACGCCGACGTGGGTGCCCGCCTTGGCGGGCATGACGTTGTTGCGGAGAGCACCGAGCGCTTCAAATGATCTATCAAGCCATCGTCTTTCTCCCGCTCCTCGGAGCCCTCATCGCGGGTCTGTTCGGTCGCGTCATCGGCGACCGGGCGAGCGAGATCGTCACGACCGCATTCCTGATGATCGCGG
>LNDR01000120.1 GCA_001464755.1 Rhizobiales bacterium Ga0077524 | reverse complement strand
GTGGATCAAAACCGAAGCCGAGCGCTTCGAGCCGCAAGTCGTGAAGACGATGCCGCTTGATGGCAGCTCGGTGGTCGTCACGGCCGGCCTCAAGTCTGACCAGCGCGTGGTGACGGACGGCGTAACGCTGCTCAATCAGATTCGCTGAGGGGCGCAGCGCACATGTTCAACATCCTCGTCACAGGCAGTCTCCGCAATCGGTTGTTCGTTCTGGACACCGCAGCGATCCTGATCGTCTACGGCGCGATCACCTTGCGCACTTTGCCGGTCGACGTATTTCCCGATCTCAACCGGCCGACCGTCACGCTAATGACTGAGACACCGGGCCTGGCGCCGGAGGAGGTCGAGACACTCGTCACGTTTCCGCTCGAGACGGCGATGAACGGCATGCCGGGGGTGACGCGCGTGCGCTCCGTGTCGGGAGTCGGTCTCGCGATCATCTATGTCGAGTTCGCCTGGGGTACCGACATCTATCGGAACCGTCAGCAAGTGACGGAGCGGATCAACATCGTGCGGGAGCAGTTGCCGCGCGGGATCGTGCCGCAAATGGGACCCATCACTTCCATCATGGGCGAGATCATGCTCATCGCCCTGTCAAGCGACACAGCGAGCCCGATGGAGCTGCGCGATCATGCCGACTGGGTGTTGCGGCCGAGGCTGCTCACCATCCCCGGCGTGGCCCAGGTCATCCCCATCGGGGGCGAGGTGCGACAGTATCGGGTCATGCTCAATCTCGCTCAGATGAGCGCGCTCGACGTTCAGCGGTCGGCAATCGAAGAGGCGCTGCGGCAGTTCGGCGCCAATACTGCCGGCGGCTTCGTCGACCAGCACGCGCGAGAGTATCTGATAAGGAACATCGGGCTGACGACGCGCCTCGATGACCTGAGGAATCTTCCCGTCAGCCACCGCAACGGCCTCTCCGTTCGTCTCTCACAGGTCGCAGAGGTCGACTACGCGGCCCAGATCAAGCGCGGTGACGCCGGTCACATGGGGCGGGACGCCGTCATCGTGTCGGTCCAGAAGCAACCGACGGGCGACACCCTGCAGCTGACGCGGGACATCGAGACCGCGCTCGCCGATCTGAAGCGTGTGGCGCCAAAGGACATCTCGACCGCCGCGCTCTTCAGGCAAGCCGATTTCATCAAGGTCTCGATCGACAACGTGCTCAAGGTTCTGGTCGAGGCGCTGATTGTGGTCGCCGTTGTGCTTTTCGTCTTTCTCCTCAACTGGCGCACGACGCTCATCTCACTGTCAGCGATCCCAATCTCCATCCTGGTCACCGTTATCGTATTCCACCTGCTGGGCTTGACCATCAACACGATGACCCTGGGCGGGCTCGCTATCGCGATCGGCGAACTGGTGGACGATGCTGTTGTTGACGTCGAGAACGTGTTTCGCCGGCTGCGCGAGAACAAGTTGAAAGCCAACCCGGAGCCAGTCCTTCACGTCATTGCCCGCGCGTCTCAGGAGGTTCGGTCCGGCATCATCTATGCGACGGCAATCATCGTGCTGGTGTTCGTTCCGCTGTTCGCTCTCTCCGGCATCGAGGGGCGTCTCTTTGCGCCGCTCGGCATTGCCTACATCGTGTCGATACTGGCAAGCCTTGTCGTCTCGATCACGGTGACGCCCGTGCTCTGCTATTATCTGCTCAAATCACCGAAGGCAGCGGCCGAACATGACAGCTGGCTCTTAAGGCTTCTCAAGGCCGGCAATCAGCGACTTCTCGCATGGGCGTTCCGCAAGCAGGCGTTCGTCATGGCGTCAGCACTTGTTGCTGTGTCGCTCGCTGCAGCGAGCGCGCTCTATCTGCCGCGCTCGTTCCTGCCCGCGTTCAACGAAGGTACGCTCACGATCTCGATGCTGTTTCGTCCCGGCATCTCGCTCGCAGAATCGCATCGGGTCGGTCTCATCGCCGAACAGTTGATCCTGCAGGTGCCGGAGGCGAAATCGGTCGGGCGGCGGACGGGCCGCGCCGAGCTCGACGAGCATGCAGAAGGCGTGCATTCCGCCGAGATCGACGTCGATCTGAGCCGGTCCGAACGCGGTCGCGAGGAGATCATCTCGGCAATCCGGGCGCGCCTCGCTATTCTTCCAGCCAACGTCAATATCGGTCAGCCGATCTCGCATCGCCTCGATCACATGCTGTCCGGCGTCCGGGCCCAGATCGCGCTCAAGATATTCGGCGATGATCTCGATACACTGCGCGGCCTTGCCGAGCAGGTTCGCTCCGCTTTGGGGCCGATCCCCGGCATCGTCGACCTTCAGATCGAGCGTCAGGTTCGTATTCCGCAGGTACAGGTTGCGGTCGACTACGAAAAGGCCGCGCAGCTCGGCGTGACGCCGGCGCGGATCACCGAGGCCCTGGAATCGATGCTCAACGGGCGTGTGGTCTCCCAGGTCGTCGACGGCATTCGCCGCTACGACGTGGTTCTTCGCGTTGCAGATCGCGACCGCACGACCGAAGGGCTTTCTCAGCTTCGCATCGAGACGCCGTCGGGGCGCGTACCGCTTTCGCTTTTCGCATCGATCGTCGAAACGGACGGGCCCAACCAGATCCTGCGCGACAACACCCGTCGTCGGATCGTCGTCTACGCCAATACCGACGGCTCCGACATGGCCCGCATCGTGTCTGCGGTTCGCCGTGTTGCGGCCGAGACCCGGTTGCCGGAAGGCTACTTCACTTCGCTGGAAGGTACGTTCCAGGCGCAGGAGGAGGCATCGCGGCTCATTGCCTTGCTCTCGCTACTGTCACTTTCGGCGATCTTCGTCGTGCTCTACAGCCGCTACAAGTCCGCAGTTCTCGCCCTTATCATCATGGGCAATGTGCCGCTTGCTCTGATCGGCAGCGTTGCAGCGCTTTGGCTGGCCGGCCAACCGCTTTCGGTGGCAACGATGATCGGCTTCATCACACTCGCCGGCATCAGCGCACGTAACGGCATCCTGAAGGTCAGTCACTACATCAATCTGGTGCTTCTGGAGGGCCAGCGTTTCGGCCCGGAGATGATTGTTCGCGGCAGCCTCGAGCGGTTGACGCCCGTTCTCATGACGGCGCTGTCGGCCGGGCTTGCCCTGGTGCCGCTGATGATAGGCGCCGACCAGCCCGGCAAGGAAATTCTGCATCCCGTTGCCATCACGATCTTCGGCGGGCTGATCAGCTCGACTTTGCTAGATGCGGTCCTTACTCCGATCCTTTTTCTGCGGTACGGGCAGCCCGCCATCGAACGACTGCGCTCGGCTCGCGAAGAGACACAATTCGAGCAAACCGCAGCGCAGGCCTACTGACACGCTAGAGTCAGCAACCAAGGGAAATCATGCACATGCGCAAGTATCTGATGCTCGCAGCGGTCCTGGCCTTCGCAACGCCGGTTCTGGCCCATACAGATAGCAAGTTCACCAAAGGGCCGAATGGCGGCCATATCGTCGACGCGGGCGGCGGCACGCAGCATCTCGAGATGGTGGCCAAAGATGGCGAACTCACCCTCTACGTCACCGACGCCAACGAGAAGCCTGTGAGCACGACTGGCGGTAGCGCAGAGGCGCAAGTGCTCATGTCAGGCAAGAAATATGGCGTTGCTCTCTCTCCTGCAGGCGACCATATCATGAAGGGCAAGGGCGACTTCGTCGCCAAGCAAGGTATGCGGGTCATTCTGAAGACCAAGGACGTCGGCGGCGGTAGCTACCAAGTCAGACTGACACCGCTCAACTGAATCCGGAACGTCGATGCCGAGGAAAGTCATTCAGCCGACCTTCGACAACCAAGAGCGTTCGGGCACCGCTCAGCCGGTGGCCGAAGCGCACATTCTGGTCTGTGATGACGATTCTGAGCTTCGGTATCTGCTGGGGCAGTTCCTGACCGATCTTGGCTATGCCGTGGTTGGCGTGGGCAGCGGGCGGGAGCTTGGGCGGCACATGCGCTCCGGCGCGCCGGTCGATCTCGTCATTCTCGACATCATGCTGCCCGGCCAGAGCGGAATCGAGATCTGCCGCGATCTCAGGGCGTCATCGAACATTCCGATCCTGATGCTGACCGCCCGTGGAGACGAGACGGATCGCATCGTCGGACTGGAGATTGGCGCCGATGATTATGTCAGCAAGCCGTTCAGCCCGAACGAGCTGCTCGCACGCATCAAAGCACTTCTGCGGCGCGCACGCATCTCCGGCGGCGCCGAGGCCAGCGAGAGAAAGCGCGGCTATGAGTTCGAGGGTTGGCGGCTCGACATTCTGCGTCGTGAGCTGCGCAATCCCAGTGGTGTCATCGTAGATCTCTCAGGAGGTGAGTACGATCTCCTGGTCGCCTTCCTCGAGATGCCACAACGGGTTCTGTCTCGCGACCAGCTTCTCGAAACGGCACGGAGCGCCGCCACGACAAATCTCGACCGCAGCATCGACGTCCAAGTAAGCCGTCTCCGCCGCAAGATCGACACCGGCGGCGACGGCGACAGCTTCATCAGGACTGTACGCGGCGCCGGCTACATGCTCGCGGCAGCGGTCAAGCGGTCATGAACTGGCTTTCGGACACCATTGCCGGCCGCACGATCGTCGTTCTCATCGTGGGGCTCGGATCGATTCTCGCCACCGCGCAATACCTGTACGAGCGGGGCATCGAGCGCGAGGTCACGGCGCGCAACACGGAAACCGTCGTCGAGCGGCTCCTCGTGCTTGCTGACACGATCATGGCCCTCGAGCCGAGCCGACGCGACGATGCAGCGCATCGGCTCTCCGGCGGACCGCTCGAGTTGCACTGGGGCCGGGAACCCTTGACAGCGGTCGGAGGCCAGATCGACTTGGTTGCCGAAGGCCTGCGCGCTGGCTTGCTGTCGAGATCACCTGGGCTGGCAGAGAAGGGCATCGTCATCGGCAGCACCCTGGCCATGGACCGCGATCTCATGGCCGGGAAATCGATCGACGCACAGCATACGACATTGCTGTCCATTCCCCTGGTCGATGGCTCCTGGCTCAACGTGACACTGGCTAAGGTCAAGACGACACGCGTCGCAACCCCGAGCCTGCTGATCTCAGCCTTGGCGGCGGCGCTCGGCGTCGTCGCTGTTTCGGTGCTCATGAGCTATTGGCTCACGCTTCCGCTCCGTGGCCTTGCAGACGGGGCTCGGAGCCTGTTTGCGACCTCCGCCAGCAAGCCGCTTCCGGAAGTTGGCACCCGCGAGGTTCGCATGCTGGCCGCGGCAATAAACGAGTTGCAGGATCGCATTCAGAAACTCATCGACGAACGAACACAGATGCTGGCAGCCGTCAGCCACGATCTGCGATCGCCACTCACGCGCTTGCGCCTGCGGATCGCCACGATACGAGATGCTCAGGTCAGGCACAAAGCTGAGGCCGATCTGGACGAAATGGAGCAGATGATCGACGCGACCCTGGCGTTCCTGCGCGACGATCTCTCGAAGGAGGCGGTCGAACAAGTGGACGTCATGGCGATCCTCGACACCATCGAGGCCGAAGCGACGGATGCCGGTGAGCAGGTCTCCGTCGAAGGTCCACGGCACGTCGTTGTCTCGGGTCGGCATCTGGCACTCAAGCGCGCGCTCGGCAACCTTGTCCAGAATGCCCTGAAGTACGGCGGCGCGGCCCGCGTGCGCGTGTCACAGGCGAGTGCCCGCGTGGTGATCGTCGTCGAGGACGATGGTCCAGGACTACCGACGGATCAGTTGGAGCAGGTGTTCGAGCCCTTTGTCCGCGGGGAGCCGTCCCGTGCTCGCGCGACCGGCGGTCACGGGCTTGGCCTCACCGTTGGGCGCTCGATTTTTCGCTCGCATGGCGGAGAGGTGACCCTGTCCAATGGTCAACCGAAGGGGCTTGTCGCTCGAGTCGAGCTGCCGGCGCCGTAAAAACTATTGTGTCACTAAGCCCATGAAGTCGCTAGTCGCCCTTTTCTCGCGTGTCGCCAGCACACGATATGTCCGGTTCCAGTAGCACACGAGTTGTCCGGTGATCCGTGATCGAACTGATGCGTGCAGCATCGGGAGAGATGGA
>LNDR01000119.1 GCA_001464755.1 Rhizobiales bacterium Ga0077524 | reverse complement strand
CTCGACAAATGCCCGGAATTCATGCGCTTTCATCCGTCATTCCCTTGTGCACAAAGCACAGGGAGATCATCGCCCTACATCAAGTCCGAACTGAGCCTCCTGGACGCTGCGCCCAACGCGATAATGGGCGATCGGCCCGCCGACCACCACGAACCATCCCCTCCGAGTTGCCCACCGCCCCACACATGAAACAGCGGACAGCCCAAGAGTTTCAACCCAAGATCGCAGAATAGCGATGTGCAGCCTAGCTGCTCCATGCAAGCGAGCAGCATTATGAACGACATCGGTCGAGCATTTTGTCACAGCTCGCTCCTTCGCGCAGAATCTCGGCCAAATTCTCTTGGTTGCAACGAAATGCGTGTGGTAAGCGACCACAACTATCCTTAATCTTGGCCTAGAAACGACGAATGCCATTAGTGTGCATGCGGTGTTCCTAATGCGCGCCCGGTGGATATAGAAGTAGTACGTTGTCGGGGGACGACAAAGGTGAGGCGGGGACGCAGTCATATCATTGGGCGTTGTGTTCGCGGAGTATGGCTCACGCAGGCGGAACAGCTGCGCGTCTCAGAGCGCGCGAGTTCGCTGCGATTGCCCGAAATTAGGGTAGAGTTTTACGCGTCGCCACGCGATTGCATGATGCTAGCCGGCAACGAACTCGGCGGTTGGCACGGTAGCCTTTCAGCTCAAGCGCAGGAAATTTTTGCTGGACTCGCGAATACATGGGTGAAGCCAGGAGCTTTCTCGCCATGCTGATGACAGAGCACCGCAGAAATTGAGCAGGCCCGATGCGGGGCCGGCCGAGCGCTACAGCTTTCCGCCCAGATACCGGGATAGTGAGACGATCACAAAACGAGTTCTGGGTCGAATGAGTATGGATGCGAACCGGTTGAAGGAATGGAATGCCGGCGGGCCAACAGCAGGATTTTACGTGACCGATGCCGACACCCAAACAAGAGTGGATTCTGCCATCTATGGAGTAACACCACAGACACACGATAGATCGATTGCGGAGAGAATTATAACGCACGCTGAATAAAATAGTTCGGATCATTGCAGGCGCGAGAGCAATCCACTGAGCCTTACAGGAAGGCGAAGTCGCGAAAAATTCGATCTTGAATGTTTTTTAGGCCCCAGCCCCGGAGACGCCCAGTGAAGAATTGGCAAGAATATCCCGAGCATGCTCTAAGGAAGCCATCCTGTTTCCCACTGCAGGCGGGGAACTAAAAAACAACGATCCCTCGCTCGAAGAGCGCAGCGAAACTCTAACGGTTATTGGTTCAATGATGCGCAAGTTGCTTGTAGTGTTCGGAACCCGGCCCGAGGCAATCAAAATGATGCCTTTGGCAATGGAGCTCCGCCGACGCGAGGGGCTGAATGTCGTGGTTGCCGTCACGGGGCAACACAGATCCATGCTCGATCAAGTCATGGCCGATTTCGGCTTCAAGCCCGACATGGACTTGAATCTGATGAGCACCGCACAGGGGCTCGAAGGCCTTACCAGCGCTGTCCTGATGGGCATGTGCGACGTAATCCGTCGGGAACAACCGGATCTCGTTCTGGTCCACGGCGACACGACCACGGCGATGGCCACAGCGCTCGCAGCGTTCTATTGCAAAGTGGCCGTCGGTCATGTCGAGGCGGGGTTGCGGTCATTCGACTTGGATCGACCATGGCCGGAGGAGCTGAACCGGATCTACATCGATGCCGTCGCCGAGTTTCTGTTCGCTCCGACGCAAATTTCGGCCCAGAACCTCGAGCGCGAGAGAATGCGCCGCAGCACTGTTGTAGTAACCGGCAATACTGGCATCGATGCACTACTCTACATGTCCAGGCGTATCAGAGACGACGCGGGTCTTGCACGGCGACTGGACAGCACCTACGCCTATCTCGACCCAAGCCGTCATCTGGTGCTGGTCACCGGACACCGCCGCGAGAGCTTCGGCGATGGCTTCGAGCGCATCTGCGACGGCCTCCAGTTGATCGCAGGCAGGCAGGACAGTGAGATCCTGTATCCCGTCCACCTCAATCCGAATGTTCAGAAGGTTGTGCGTGAGCGGCTGCACGGCCAGAATATTCGGCTGATCGATCCCGTTGGCTATGCCGACATGGTCTACCTGATGTCGCGCGCCAAGATCGTGCTGACGGACTCGGGAGGCATTCAGGAGGAAGCTCCCGCGCTCGGCAAGCCCGTGCTGGTAATGCGCGACGTAACCGAACGGCCCGAGGCCGTGGAGTCCGGTGTCGCAAAGCTGATTGGAACCGACCCCCTGCTCATGAAGGCCGAGATCGATACCCTTCTAGACGACGCGGTGGAATACGGTCGTCGAGCTCGACCGGTGTTTCCTTACGGCGATGGCACGGCGTCTCTGCGAATTGCTGACGTTTTGGTCGAATGGAGCAGAAAGTCATGAAAATATGCGTGGTTGGCTTGGGCTATATCGGCTTGCCAACAGCCTCGATGTTTGCAAGTCGCAACTTCGAGGTTATCGGTGTCGACATCAACGAGAATGTCATCAAGGCCGTCAATTCGGGCCAAGCGCACTTTCGCGAGCCCGATCTCGACATGCTGATGGCTGCGGCGGTTCAGACCGGCCGTCTCAAGGCACAATCGACGCCCGTAGAAGCCGACGTCTACATTCTCGCCGTGCCCACGCCATTTACGGACGGACACAAGCCTGACCTTTCATATGTCAGCGCCGCGGTGAACTCAATAGCACCCTTCGTCAAGCACGGGAGTGTAGTAATTCTCGAATCGACCTCACCGGTCGGAACGACGGAGAAAATCGCTGAGCAGCTCGCCAAGGCGCGGCCCGAGTTGAGCTTTCCCGGCTACAAGGAGCCGGGTCACGAGAACCAGGTCTTCTTGGCTCACTGCCCCGAACGGATACTCCCAGGGAACGATCGCATTATTGGCGGAATGTCCACGCTTTGCGGTAAGAAGGCGGAAGCAGTGTACGGCGCTTTTGTCATGGGGCAATGCTATCTGACGGACTGCCGGACCGCCGAGTTCGTGAAATTGATCGAGAACTCATTTCGCGATGTCAATATCGCCTTCGCAAACGAGCTGTCGATGATCTGTGACAAGCTCGACATTGATGTCTGGGAAGCCATCCAAATGGCGAACAAGCACCCGCGCGTCGATATCCTGCGACCCGGTCCCGGAGTGGGTGGTCACTGCATTGCAGTTGACCCCTGGTTCATCGTCAATAGTTCACCCGATGAAAGTCGGATCATCCGCACGGCACGTGAGATCAATCTTCATAAGACTGATTATGTCTGCGAGCGCGTTAAGCGTCTCGCTACCCGCTTCAGGGATCCCGTGATCGCGTTCTACGGCCTGACATACAAGAACGACGTGGGACGACCTGCGCGAAAGCCCGTCGCTCCATATCGTCGAGCAGTTCGCCCACTCTTCGGAAGGCCGCATACTGGTATGCGAGCCCTTGATCAATCGCTTGCCACCATCTCTGGAAGGGCGCAGCAACGTCGAGCTGAAGAAGGCAGAAGAGGCACGCAATGAGGCCGACATCGTCGTCTTCCTGGTGGCGCATCGCCAATTCAAGCGGCTGGACCCCAAGCAATTCCTCAACAAGATCGTTGTCGATACCGTAGGGCTCATTGCGGACGATTGGAGATAGCACGTACATTGAGAGGGTGGCGCGTCGCGGGTTCGTCCCGTCGCCATCCCGGGAGCGCAGCGGATCTCGCACAGTCGGCAAAGCAAGATCGGATCGTCGAAAATGGACACAACTGGCGAGACCTCTCAGCGTCAAGCGCGCGAGGCTGGTCTTCCGCCAGCCATGGACGCCGATCCGTCGCCTGACGCTGTCGTGGTCTTGGACGAGAACCTGATCTTGCAACTCCTCGACGCAGAAGCGTCGGCGGAGTTGCGCGCTGTCTATCGCCAGCTGCAAATGCGGTTCGAGGCCTCGTTGCGGGTCGAGGCATGAAAAAGTACTCGGGCCGGCTCGACGGATTGTTCGGCCCGATCGTACGAGGCTGGGTCATGCCTGCGGACGGCGGAGCCGAGAAGCCGACAGTATCGCTCTTTGTCGACGGCAAAGTGATCGGACGCGTGGCAGCCGACCAGAGACGCGTCGATCTGGTCGTTAAGGGAGTCGGAGACGGCTGCCACGGTTTCAGTTTCGACTTGCGGTCGGCACCACGCATCGCAGATGACGCCTTGATCGTCGTGTCCGTTGAGGACGTCGAGGCGCCAATGCCTCTTGGTGCGGTGAAGGTCGGAAGTGAAGCCGACGGTCGCATTGAGCGCCTCGACAACGGTTGGTTGATCGGCTGGGCCCATGGCCCCCGCTTCCGACCGGTAAGATTGGGCATCTACCGTAACGGTGTTCTCGCGGTCGCATGGCCATGCAATCACGTAAGAGGTGATCTCGCTGCGAAAGGGATAGGAAGCGGCCGCCACGGCTTTCGTATCCCCTTGGAAGGCCTCCTCCCGCAGTCGCCACACACTACTCTCACATTCCGCCTGCTGCCGGGCGACCTGGTCCTCCCCCCCTGCCAGCCGATGCAGGATTCATCCGTTCTCCAGCCGCGATTTCGGCTCGAAGCTCTCGGCAAAAAGGCTGTTGATGTCAGGCAACTCAAGGCAGCAGTGATCGAGTGCTTGGTGAACGGCAAGGACCTTGCCAAGAGCGACGATGCAGTGTTGATCGCGCCCGCGCTCCTCAACGAAATCTTGAACAGGCTCTCTGCGGCAGAGGCATCAGCCGTCACGTTCGACCAGCACGTTGCATTCAAGCGAACGGCGACCGAACGTCCCCCGGCGAGCGCCGCGCAAAGCGATAAACGGCAGAGCTGGCAAGGCTCGATCGGCGCCAATCTCGCAGCGATCGTGGAACGGTCCGAGCATTTCGGTGGCGACGAGATCGTTGCGCAGATCGAAAAAGACATCATGCCGACTTACCGGGACAGCTTGATCGAGCGGAAATACCTGGCCGCTGCAATTGAAACGTTGGACGATCCCAAGCTGCTGCGTGCATTGACCACTGCCTTCCGCAAGCACGACTTCTACCATGTTCCCATCGAGGCCTACCGCCGCAGTCTCGATTTCGCACCCAGCGTAGACCCGTCGAATTTTAAATACCTGAACATTATCTCTGGCTGGTCACGAGGCGATCAATTGACCAGCCCCCAACATCTCAAACCGATTGCAGTGGCCCAACGCAAGCGCAAGCGCGTCCTCTACGTACTGTGGCGTAGCGTACCGTACGATACGAACGGCTATGCCACACGCTCCCACTACCTGCTGAGAAGCTTTCGCCAAATCGGAGAGGACGTCGTGGCCGCAACTCGCTTCGGCTACCCGTGGGACGCCGAGCATAAGAAATCGGCTCAGGCGCACACTGAGGTCATCGACGACGTCCTTTACATTCACCACGGCGGATCCAATGCCAGCCGAGATACCCTGTCGCTGGATGAGTACGTCTCCGAGTGCGCCGAGCGGTTAGCCATGACGGCCGCCAGCGTCGGCGCCGACATCATTCATAGTGCTTCGAACTGGGTTGCTGCCCTGCCGGCATTGCGGGCAGCGCGCCTTCTCGGCCTCCCATTTTGCTACGAGATCCGTGGACTTTGGGAGGTAACCCGCGCCTCGAATGTGCCAGGCTACGACAAAACGGACCACTATGAGCTTTTTCGGAACATGGAGGGCTATGTAGCGCGCCAGGCCGACCAGGTCTTCGCGATCACCCGACAGGTGATGGCTGAGATGGGTCGCCGGGGAGCTGATACCTCGCGCATGCTCCTTGCACCCAACGGCGTCGAACTCGAGCGCTTCTCCCCGAAATCGATCGACAGAGAACTCGCCACCAGCCTCGGTATAACGAATGAAGTCGTATTCGGTTATATTGGGCTCCCCGACGTTTCAAGTGGGTAGCTTGAGGTCGAGTTTGCCGGCGACCATGTAGGTGACGGCCTTCAAGGTTTCGCGGTTTCGGTAGCCTCG
>LNDR01000118.1 GCA_001464755.1 Rhizobiales bacterium Ga0077524 | reverse complement strand
GAGGATGAGGTCATGCGCCTCCCAGTATCGCCGCATCAGGCGCGCCGGGTTCGAGTTGGCCGGATGGATCTCGTAGGGCGCACCCTTGACCAGGCCCATCTCGAGGCGTCCACCCGAGAGCACGTCGAGCCAGGCCATCTCCTCGGCGACGCGAACCGGATCTGGACGGTTGGCAATCGGATTGCCGAGCGAGAGCAGACGCGCCGTCTTCGTCTCCCGCGCGATGATCGCCAGCGCCATCGGCACCGACACCGTCATGCAGGTCGCGGTCGAGTGATGCTCGTTGACCATGATGTCGAGCCCAGCCTCGTCGCAGTAGGCGAACTCGTCGAGATAGCGGTGAAGGAGCTTGTGTGCGTCGTGGGGATCAACAACCTTGTTCGGGTAGACGACTCGTCCCAGGCCGGATGATAGGCCATCTCGGAGAAGTACCAGACGCGCATGGGTGGCTCCCTTGGAGACGTGAGGCTTTCTGTGGCGCTCGGTTGCGACGGTTGTCGAGGCGCGGCTTAGCATTGAGCGACGGTAAGGCCGGTTGCCTTCATTCGTCGCCGCAAACGGCCTTGGCAAAGGCTTCGGGTTGCTCCCAGTGGGGGTAATGCCCGGCCCCGGGGATGGTGACGGAGCGCGCGTGCGGCAGCGCCTCGGTCCAGCCCGCGCGGTAGGCTGGCGACAGAATTCGATCTGCCGCTCCCCAGACGAGCAGTGCCGGTTTGTCGATCCTGTGCAGCCATGGCTTGAGCCGCGGGTTGTGCATGTAGGGTCGCCATCCGAAGAGACACAGTGCCTCGCGTCCACTGACGACGCCGCGCAGTGTGGCGTCCGGCAGCTTCATCATGTCGACCTCACCCTTCGCGGGATCGGCCCAGCTATGAGCCAGAAGCTCGGCCTGCGACATGGCGTGCATGTCGGCAATGTCGCGCTCGTCGCGCCCTGAGATCTTGATGCCGAGCGGCGCTGCAAGCACGACCCGCGAGAAGCGCGCCGACGAGCGCACCAGCATTTCCGCAGCGATCCACCCGCCGAACGAGCAACCGACGAGGGTCGCATCGCTGAGCTTCAGCTTGTCCGCAAGGTCGAGATAGAGGTACGCGAGGTCATCGACGCTGCCGATCCAGTCCGGCAGCTTCGATCCCCCCCAGCCCGGATGCGACGGGGCGATCACGCGGTGTCTGCGTGCGAGCAGCTCCAACCAAGGCCGCTCCGCTCCAACGCCTTCCCCCGAGTGCAGGAAGAGGAGTGGCGACCCTGCTCCCCGCTCGACGATTTCGAGTTCCACGCCGGCTATGCTCGTCGTTGCGGCCATCCGATCCCTCAATTGTCCGGACAATCAGAAAGTCAAGGTTAGACACGCTCGCCGCCATTCCGCAACCGCCTCTGCCGATCCCGCCTGTGCCAATCACCCCGTCACAAGGGAGCACCGGTCGTTTGCGGACGCAGCTGCGAGGCTTGCGCGCGGCCCTATGCCCGCCTGGAGAGGCGCGCTGAGTCGGGCAGCTGCGGCTCGGGGCCGTCGTCGGTCTGTGACGACGCGAGCGGACGCATGGCAGTCGTGGGGAACGTCAACCGCCAGATCAGACCACTCGGATGATACTCGAGGTCGGCCTTTCCCTGCACAGCCATGGCCGCCGTTCGCTTGATCACCTGCGTGCCAAAGCCGCTTTCGACCGGCGTCTTGACCAGAGGTCCATCCCACTCGCGCCATGTCAGTGTCCAGCCGGCCTCGGCCTCGCCTTTGTCGGCGCGTTCCCACTTCACCTCGACCCGGCCCGCGGGCACGGACAGCGCCCCATATTTCGCCGAATTCGTCGCCAACTCGTGGATCGCCAGGCCGATCGCTTCCGCCGCCGCGGCGGTCAGCATGGCGGGCGGTCCGACGATGCTCACCGAATTGCTGCTCTCTCCGACGAAGGCTTCGACCTGGCGGCGCACCAGCTCTTCGAGAGGCGCCCCTCTCCAGTCCTGTTTGAGCAACAGGTCATGCGAAGCGGAGAGCCCCTGCAGGCGGCTGCGGAACGTCTTCAGGAACGCCTCGGTCGAGCCGGTCGTCCGCGCCGTCTGCGTGGCAATCGCCTGGATGATCGCCAGCTGGTTCTTCGAACGATGAGCAATCTCACGCATGAGGAACAGCCGATGCTCCTCGTTGGCGATGCGCTCTGTGACGTCGTGCAAGATGGAGGATGTCGCGATGATCTTTCCATCGTGGCGGCGGATCGGCGCGGCGTTCACGGATACGGCGATGGGTGTGCCGTCTCGACGGAGCCGGATCGTTTCGGATCGCACGTTCTCTCCGGCGACGACGCTGGCGAGTTGCTTTCGGAACTCGTCGACCTCATCCGGTGGAACCAGCAATGTCTTGGGCTTGCCGACGATCTCCTCGGCTGAATATCCGAACAGCTGCTCCGCAGCCGGATTCCACGTCCGAATGGTGCCGTCCAGGGTCATGCTCATGATAGCATCGCCGGATGACGCTACCAGCGCAGAGAGATGCGCGCTTTCTGCCGCTGCCGCAACGAAGGCGCTTTGTACCTCGTCGAGCTCCGCCAGTGGGTAGCGCGTCTTCGCAAATGCCTGCCCCTTGGCGAACGCAGTAGCCATCTGGCCGAGATTGCGAATTGGCTCGGAGATTCGTGTCGCATAGGCGAAGGCGGTCGCCAAAGACAGGAGGAGGGCACCTGCGCCGCCAACCAGCACCAGTGTCGCGCTCCGCTTCAGCGGTGCCTCGACGATGTCCTTCGGCACTGCGACGACGGTCGTCCAGCCGGTCAGCGACGAGCGGCGGAACGAATTGAGCATCGGCACGCCTTCCCAGGTCACGTTCTCGAATGTGCCTCGTCCTGCAGTCTCTTTGGCCGCCGTCTGGAGTTCCGGCCGCGCCATCTGCCCGACACGTCCTTCCGCGTCGAGGCTCCGTGCGATGAAGCGTCCATTCTTGTCGACGATCGCGGCCACCCACCCTGGGGCAAGACCCACGTCGGGCAGAAATCGCTCCAAACGCCTCACGCGGAGCTCGCCGGCGACCCCCGACGCAACCTTGCCGCTTGCATGGACCGGCGTAGAGATGATGATCGTAGCTTCGTCCAGGCCCTCGCCGCGCACGGGTGAGATCGCCGTTCGGCCCGAGAACACGCGCTCGATCAGCTCCGGCTCGATCATTGCGCCTCCCACTGCGCCCGCCGAGCCGTCGCCGGTGCCAAGAACCTCACCCTGGCGTCCGAACGCCCACACGCGCACGAACTCCGGCCGGGCGAGCAATCCGCGAGCGTGCCGCTTGAACCCCTCCGGATCGCCTGCCTCGGGAACGTAGCTGGCGCCGAGGCCGGTAAGCATCCCGACCGCGTCCGCGACCTCGCGATCCATCTGCGCTGTAATGTTCTCGGTAACATCGCTGCGCCCTAGCTCGATCAACGCCATCCGTGCGCCGGCGAGGTTGAAGGCCATCCAGGCGAATGTGCCGAGGAGCGGCGCAAGGATCAACAGAACGAGCGTGACGATACGAAAGCGTATTGTCCGCAGACCGCGGTTCGCGCCCCACAGGTTACTCTGCCTCGATGGCATGAACGTCGCGCTCCGCTGAAGAGCGATCACGATAGATCATTTCATTGATCGGCAACAGGTTTCTAAACGGTTGCCGAGAAAGCTCGCGTCACTAGAGGCCGAATGTAAGGTCCCGGCACGAATGGCGTCGGAACGGCTACGAGGCTACCCGCGCTTGGCGGTCCGGCTTGCTGCGGCGGCTGCCTCCTCGGCGCGGCGCCGGATTTCCGCCCGGTAGGGGCTGGCCGGGTAGGTGCCGAGGATCCTCAACTCGGTCGAGAAGAACGAAAGCTCTTCCAGCGCGAGGCGTACGAGCCGATCGGCTGGATGGCCTTCGATGTCGGCATAGAACATCGTCGCCACGAACTCTCCATTGACCTGATAGCTCTCGAGCTTGGTCATGTTGATACCGTTGGTCGCGAAGCCGCCCATCGCCTTGTAGAGCGCCGCCGGCACGTTGCGCACATTGAAGATGAACGTCGTGATCACCGGCCCGTTGCCGGCCTCCGCATCGTCCGGCTCGCGCGAAAGGATCACGAAACGCGTCGTATTGTGCTTCTCGTCGTCCACGTCGCTTGCAAGGATATCGAGGCCATAGATCTCCGCGGCGAGTTTCGGCGCCAGCGCCGCCTTGGACTTGTCGCCCCACTCCGCCACTTGCCGTGCGGCGCCAGCCGTGTCGCCCGCGACATGCGGCTTGAGCCCGTACTGACGGATCATCTTGCGCGACTGGCCGAGCGCGTGAACGTGGCTGTAGAGATCTGTGACGTCCGCGAGGCGCGCGCCCTTGATGGCCATCAGCTGGTGGCGGATCGGCAGGAAATGCTCGCCGACGATATAGAGGCCCGAGTTCGGCAACAGATGGTGGATGTCCGCCACCCGCCCGGCGAGCGAATTCTCGATCGGGATCATGGCGTAATGCGCCTCGCCCGTCTGCACGGCACTGATCGCGTCCTCGAACGTCGGGCACGGCATCGGCTCGAGTTCGGGATGCACTTGGCTGCATGCGGTATGTGAGTTGGCACCCGGCTCACCCTGATAGGAGATGCGGGGCTTTGACGACGAGACGGGGCTCGATGGATTGGCCGACGCGGCGTGGCCCGCGCTGGGCTTTTTGTTGGGCATGGTGAACAGTCCTTGAGGACGGGCTTTGGCGAGGATCTAGCCCTTCCCCAGCGCGCGGCGGGCTCGCTCGAGGTCGGCTGGCGTGTCGACGCCGAGAGGTACAGTATCGACCAGCGCCACGTCGATGCGCATGTTGTCCTCGAGGGCGCGCAACTGCTCGAGACGCTCCCTCCTCTCGAGTGGCGAGGGTTTGAGCGAGACGAACCGCTCCAGTGCAGTCCGCCGATAGGCATAGATGCCGATGTGATGATAGAGCGGGCCCTCGCCCCACGGCGCCGTCGCTCGCGTGAAGTAGAGCGCACGTAGGATCTGGCCATCGCGAGTGGCCGGCGTGCCTACCACCTTGACCACGTTCGGATTGGCGCGCTCTTCCTCGCTCTCGATCTCTGCGGCGAGCGTCGCGATGTGCACCTCTTTGCGCTCCAGCGGCTCGAGGCAGGCCCTGACGAGTCGTGGCTCGAGTGTCGGCAGATCGCCTTGCAGGTTGACGACGAGGTCCCGATCGCCGTCCGGATCGATGCGGCTGACTGCCTCGAAGACGCGATCCGATCCCGATGCATGATCCGCTCGCGTCATAACGGCCTCACCTCCGGCCCGCCTGACGGCGTCCTGGATCTCCTTGGCGTCGGTCGCCACCACCACGCGACCGACCTCGGCAGCCATGGCGCGTCGCCAGACATGCACGATCATCGGCTCGCCGTTGATGTCGGCCATCGGTTTGCTCGGCAGCCGTGACGCTTGCATGCGGGCGGGAATAACGACGATGGCGTTTGGCGGGCGCATTGAGGGGCCTCGAATGGTGACAATTCGTCTCGGGCAGATGTCGTAGTTCATCACGGTCGCCAGTTGCAAGGGGAGCCGGAGCCCATATAGTTGCGGCGGTTTTCGGATTGGTTGCGGGCGGATGTGCCGCGCCGGTTGTGATGTTTGACGCTTCGGCGCGCCTTGGGCGCTCGGGCCGTCTGGCTACTGGCGACGCAAGAGGCGGGATCGAGAGCGCATGGACAGCTTCGAGTTCAACAAGATTGCCGGTGGTGTGCTTTCAGCGCTTCTCTTCATATTCG
>LNDR01000117.1 GCA_001464755.1 Rhizobiales bacterium Ga0077524 | reverse complement strand
ACGGCCGAGCAGATGCTCGATGCCTATTCGTCGATCGGCATGCCGCAGATGTACCGCCACTGGTCGTTCGGCAAGCGCTTCGCGCGTGACGAGATGATGTACAAGAAGGGCGCGCGCAGTCTTGCGTTCGAGATCGTCATCAACTCCGACCCCTGCATCAACTATATCATGGAGGAGAACTCCATGACGATGCAGTGCCTGGTGATGGCGCACGCGGCCATGGGCCATAATCACTTCTTCAAGAACAACTACCTGTTCAAGCAGTGGACCCAGGCTGACGCCATTCTCGAATACCTGGCGTTCGCCAAGCGCTTCGTCGCCGAATGCGAGGAGAAGGTCGGCCTCGGGCCGGTCGAGGCGGTGCTGGATGCCGCTCATGCGTTGATCGTCGCTTCGATCCGAGGAAGGAGCGCGAGCGCGAGCGGGCGCGGCGAGACTACGAGATCGAAATCTACAACGAAATCTGGCGGACGCTGCCCAACGCCCCGAAAAAAGAAGAGGAGCGCTCGGACGAGAACCGGGCCGAGCAGCGCGCGCTGCTGCTGCCCGAGGAGAACCTGCTCTATTTTCTCGAGAAGAATGCGCCGAAGCTCGAGGGCTGGAAGCGCGAGCTGATCCGCATCGTGCGGGTGTTGGCACAGTATTTCTATCCGCAGCGCCAGACCAAGGTGATGAACGAAGGCTGCGCCACGTTCTGCCATTACGAGATCATGAACCGCATGTACGAGAAGGGCCAGGTGACCGAGGGCTCTATGCTCGAGTTCGCGCACATGCATGCGGCGGTGGTCTACCAGCCGGGATTCAACGAGAAGCACTACAGCGGCCTCAATCCGTATGCGCTGGGCTACGCGATGATGCGGGACATCAAGCGCATCTGTCTCGAGCCGAGCGACGAGGACATGCGCTGGTTCCCCGATTTCGCCGGCAACCAGGATCCCATGGCGACGTTGCGTGATGCGTGGGCCAACTACCGCGACGAGAGCTTCGTGCTGCAGTTCCTGTCGCCCAAGGTGATGCGCGATTTCCGGCTGTTCCATCTGAAGAACGACGCCGATAATCCGGCGATGCGGGTGGAGGCGATCCACGACGAGCAGGGCTATCGCAAGGTCAGGCGCATGCTCGCTCGCCAGTACGACGTGTCGACGCAAGATCCGGATATACAAGTCACGGATGCGGACCTCGCGGGAAGCCGGCGCCTGGTGCTTACGCATTTCGTGCGCGACGGCATTCTCCTCGACAAAGAGGAATGCGACCGCACACTGATGCATGTGGCCCGGCTGTGGGGCTATCGGGTGCGACTGGTCGAGCAGGATACGGCCACCGGGCGGAAGATCCGGGAGCACGAGACGCTGCCGTTGCCGTAGCACCGAGCGTGTCGGAGCGATGAGGTGCGGGACGGTCCGTCAGCAACCGTCCAGCTTCGCCATCACGGCCCGCTTTCTCCTCGCCGATGTATTAGCCGCCGGTAACTGCAGATCGAAAGCCGTGGTCGCATTCCCGCGTTCCATAGGAGCGCATGGAGAGCGGCCGGGCGGCGATGGCTGCAACGGGATGGCGCCAGCCGAAAACCTGTCCTACCCTTCCGATCCTGGAACACGAACAAAGAACGCCAAGCCGGAGGAAATGTCATGGCAGACAGGCATGATCTCGTCATACGCGGTGGCACGGTCGTCGATGGAACAGGCGCAGAGCCCTACGCGGCCGATGTCGCGATCGATGGGGGCCGCATCAGCGCCATCGGCTCCGTGCCAGGCAACGGCCGTGAGGAGATCGACGCCAAGGGCAAGCTCGTCACGCCGGGCTTCGTCGACCTCCACACGCATTATGATGCGCAGGTAACCTGGTCGAGCCAGATCACGCCGTCGTCGTGGAACGGCGTGACGACGGCCGTCATCGGCAACTGCGGCGTGGGCTTCGCGCCGTGCCAGCCGCATCAGCGCGACATGCTGGTCAAGCTGATGGAGGGGGTGGAGGACATCCCCGAGGTGGTTCTGACGGAAGGGCTGCCGTGGAACTGGCAGAGCTTCGAGGATTATCTCGATGCAATCGAGGGGCGCAACTACGACCTCGACGTGGTGACGCAGGTGCCGCACGCCGCTTTGCGCGTCTACGTGATGGGGCAGCGCGGCGCTGACCGCGAGCCGGCGACGGCCGATGATCGCATCAAGATGGCGGCTTTGGCTGCGGCGGGCGTGCGGGCGGGCGCGCTGGGCTTCTCGACATCGCGGACGCTCAACCACAAGACCAAGGCCGGCATCCCAATCCCGACGCTGAAGGCCGATGAGGCAGAGCTCAGCGAGATCGCCATGGCTCTGAAGAAGGAAGGTGCCGGCTGGCTGCAGGTGATCTCCGATTTCGACGAGCGGTCGGGACGGCCAATGTCGATCACGGTGCTCCAGCGCGACAACAAGCCGGAGGAGTGGCGCTCGCTGATGGGCAGCATGGAGGAGGCGCAGAAGGCCGGCGTCGAGATCATGGGCCAGGTGCTGACGCGGCCGACCGGGATCTTGCTCGGCTTCGAGATTTCGCAAAATCCGTTCGTCGGCCGGCCGAGCTGGAAGGAGGTCGAGGACCTGCCGTTCGCCGAGAAAATGAAGCGGTTGGTTCAGCCGGAGTTCCGGGCGCGGCTGATCGCGGAGGCCGACGAGGATGCCTCGCTGATGCGGCGCGTGACCAAGTGGGACCGCATCTTCCCGCTGGGCGATCCGCCGGACTATGAGCCGGCAGCGGAGACCAGCGTTGCGGCGCGAGCGGCACGCGAGGGACGCCATCCGGCCGAGGTTGCCTACGACATGCTGCTCGAGAAGGGCGGCAAGGCCATCCTCTATCGGCCGCTCTCGAACTACACCTACGGCACACTCGACACCGTGCGCGACATGATGTGTCACCCGAATGCGCTGATCGGGCTCGGCGACGGCGGTGCGCACGTCGGCATCCTGTCGGACGCGAGCGCGATCACGTATCTGCTGACGCACTGGGTACGTGACCGGACGCGGGGGCCGAAGCTGCCGCTGGCTTGGGCGATCAAACGGCTGACCAGCGACAACGCACGGGCAATCGGGCTCAACGACCGTGGCGTGATCCGGCGTGGCGCGAAGGCGGACATCAACGTCATCGATTTCGACCGGCTGAGGCTGCATGCGCCCGAGGTCGTCTACGACCTGCCGAGCGGCGGGCGTCGCCTCATCCAGAAGGTGGACGGCTACGAGGCGACCATCGTCTCCGGCGAGGTGGTCAATCGTGAGGGGAAGGCCACGGGCAAGCTGCCAGGCCGGCTGGTGCGCGGGGCCAAGACGGGGGTGTTTGCGCAGGCGGCGGAGTAGGCGCATCGGTGTCGGCGGTGGTGGACCTTGAAGGGACCAGTGGCCATGGGCATTGTCGTTTGCGGCGAACGCCTTTAATCTCACGACCATAGAATCTCAATCGCGAGGCACACATGACCGCCCCATCCACCGCCGCGGACGGCAAGGTTCGCGTCTACTGGCACCCTGGCTGAACCAGCTGCCTCCGCACCAAGGAGTTCCTTGGCAGACACAATATCGAGTTCGTGTCCCGCAACGTGGTCGAAGACCCGACCGGCTGGGACGAAATGAAGCCGTTCGGCGTGCGCATGCTGCCGCTCGTGACGCGTGGCGAGCGCTACGCCAACGGGCAGTCGCTGCGGGACGTCGCGGATCTGGTCGGCGTCGACATCGGCGAGCAGACGATCCTGCCGCCGGAGGAGCTGGCACGCCGGATCGAGACCATCCTCGTCGCCGAGCAGCGGTTCTTCGGGCAGATGCCCGAGGATCAGATGCAACGCGAGGTGCCGGGCCGTCCGCGCTCGTTCGCAAACCTGGCGTGGCATACGTTCAACGTAATCGATGCGTGGCTCGAGCACGAGGCCGAGGGCATTCCCCTCGTCGTGGCGTCCTATGCCCGGAACGCACCGAAGGGCAAGGAGCGCAAATCCGACATCCTCGCCTACGGCGCGGACGTGGAGCGGCGCTTCAAGGACTGGTGGCAGCGTCAAGGTCAACATACCGACTTCGAGGAAGAGGCCGAGACCTACTACGCCAAGCAGTCGAAGCACGACTTCCTCGAGCGCACGACGTGGCACGCCGGCCAGCACGTCCGGCAGATGATGATGATCCTGGACGACTTCATCGGCGTGAAGCCGATCGATCCGTTGCCGGATTCGATGTGGGCTGGATTGCCCATGCCGGAGAAGGTCTGGGACGACGAGAAGCCGATCAAGTAGCGGTCGCGCTCCCAATGTTCGGGTAAGCGGAAAGCGGGGCGGCCAAGAGCCGTCCCGTTCTCGTTTGTACGTTGGAACGTCCTTTCCTCGATTCGCTGATTGTCAGCAGCGGCGCGTTCCTGACGCGGGAACCGTCATTGACGTGTCGTATTATTCGATTATTCCATGATTATGGAAATGAAGGACGCCGTCGCTGGGTTCGCCGTGCTCGCGCAGGAGACGCGTCTGGAGCTGGTGCGCGTGCTCGCGGCGCGTGGCGCAACGGGCATGGCGGCCGGCGAGATCGCTGAGGCGCTGGGCGTCGCGCCGTCGACGCTGTCGTTTCACTTGAGCGCACTCGAGCAGGCGGGGCTCGTGCAATCGACCCGCCAGGGGCGCCGCATCATCTATGCCGTTCGCTTCTTTCGCCTGCGCCAGCTCGTCGTGTTTCTGACCGAGACCTGTTGCGGCGGACGGCCGGAGCTTTTGGGTGATCTCGCCCGCCTGTTGCCTGACGTCGTCGACGAGAGGAAAGCCATGCAGCCAGCGTTCAATGTACTGTTTCTGTGCACACGCAACTCCGCACGCTCGATCCTCGCGGAAGCAATCCTCGAGAGGGTCGGCCGCGGCCGCTTCAATGCCTACTCGGCGGGAACGGAGCCCGCAGAGGCACCGATGCCGGAAGTCCTCGAGCGCCTTCAAGTGCTTGGCCACGACGTGTCGGGTCTGCGCTCGAAGGCCTGGACCGAGTTCACGGGGCCGAATGCGCCCCGCATGGATTTCGTGCTCACCCTCTGCGACGTGCCCCAGGGTGAGGCGTGCCCCGATCTCGGGCCGAGGCCGGTCACGGCGGCGTGGCCATTCCCGGATCCGGCGAAGTTCATGGGCTCGCCCGTCGAGAGGACGGCGTTGCTGAACGAACTCTACGGCATGATCCGCCGGCGGCTCGAGGCGTTCACGAGCCTGCCCTTCGATACGCTCGACGGCATGGCGCTGAAGGCGAGGCTCGACGAGCTTGGTGGGGGGCGGGATGAAGGTCGGCATCAACGGGATGGGGCGCATGGGGCGACTTGCGCTTCGCGCCGCGCTGGGCGGCATCGAGCGCGTCGACGGCGATCCGCGCGGTGCGAACCGCCTCGATGTGGTCCACGTCAACGAAATCAAGGGCGGTGTGGCGGCGACCGCGCACCTCATCGAGTTCGACTCGATTCATGGCCGCTGGCGGTCACCCATCAGCGTCGAAAGGAGCGACGCCATTGCGGTCGATGGCCGGCGGATGGGCTTTTCCGAAGGCAAGACGCCGGAAGACGTCGCGTGGGGCGACCTTGGCTGCGATGTGGTGCTCGAATGCACGGGCAAGTTCCTCAAGCCCGCCGAGCTCGATGCTTATTTCAGGCGCGGTGTGAAGCGGGTCATCGTGGCCGCACCGGTCAAAGACGAGGCAG
>LNDR01000116.1 GCA_001464755.1 Rhizobiales bacterium Ga0077524 | reverse complement strand
CAAATCCTCCTTGACAGCTGCCTTGATCGACAGTCCGCACTCACCTTATCCGTCCGACACTCACCCCAATGAGGCGGTGGTGGACGTGCCGACACTCACCCTGCTCGCAAGCCGCGTCACGATCTCGTGGCGCCACGGCATCCGCCACCGACCGAATTATTGACAGGAAGTCGCACCAAGCCGTATCGTTATCACTCTCGCGCCGCCGGCCTTGGCGGCTTTTTTTGTTCGCACCGCGGGTTTCGCACCCAGGGGTTCAAAGCCATGTCTGCAACGTCTTCTGCAAAGGCCACTTCGTCTCACGCTTCGCCGTCGGCCGGCCCCTCGCCGGCTGTCATGTCGACGTACGGGCGACAGGACGTCGTATTCGAGCGAGGCGAAGGCTCATGGCTCATCTCGACGAGCGGTGAGCGCTACCTCGATTTCACCAGCGGCATCGCCGTCAATGCTCTTGGGCACTGCCACCCGAAGCTCGTCGCCGCGCTGACGGAGCAGGCCAACACGCTCTGGCACACCTCTAACCTCTATCGCGTCAAGAACCAGGAGCGCCTCGCGGAGCGTCTCGTAGCCGAGACGTTTGCCGACTGCGTCTTCTTCTGCAATTCCGGCGCCGAGGCCTGCGAGGGTGCGATCAAGGTCGCCCGCAAGTATCACGCTGCCGGCGGCCACCCCGAGCGCTACCGCATCATCACGTTCGAAGGCGCCTTCCATGGCCGGACGTTGGCCACGCTGGCAGCCGGTGGCAACGCCAAGTACCTCGAAGGCTTCGGCCCAAAGGTCGAGGGCTTCGACCAGCTGGTCGGTTACGATCTTGATGCCGTCGCAAAAGCGATCGGACCCGAGACAGCCGCCATCATGATCGAACCCGTCCAGATGGAAGGCGGCGTCCGCGTCGTACCTGACGAGTTCCTGCGCGGTCTTCGGAAGCTGTGTGATGACCACGGTCTGCTTCTGGTTCTCGATGAGGTGCAGTCCGGCATGGGTCGCTCGGGCAAGTTGTTCCACTACGAATGGTCCGGCATCAAGCCCGATGTAATGGCGATCGCCAAGGCCATTGGCGGAGGTTTCCCTCTCGGCGCTTTCCTCGCCACCAAGGACGCTGCGCGCGGCATGGTGCCTGGCACCCATGGCTCGACATTCGGCGGCAATCCGTTGGCGACGGCTGTCGGCAACGCCGTGCTCGACGTCATGCTCGAGCCTGGCTTCCTCGAGGAGATCAGGCAAAAGGGTTTGCGCCTGAAGCAGCTCATGGCTGCCATGAAGGACGAGCACTCCGATGCCGTCGAAGAGGTTCGCGGGATCGGGCTCCTCGCTGGCGTGCGCTTGAAGGCCGAGTTCCCGGCCGGCGATGTGATGAAAGCGGCGACCGCCGAGAAGCTGCTGACCGTCTCGGCCGGCGACAACGTCATCCGTATGCTCCCTTCGCTAACCGTCAGCGAGGACGAGATGAAGGACGGCATTGCCCGGCTCTCACGCGCAATCACCGCGTTGAAGAAGAAGGCATAAGGCTCGTCCCGTGCTGACCCGCTCCCAGCCCAAATCCAGCCGGACGCGCCCCAAGGCCGTCCGGCATTTCCTCGATCTCGATCAGATCTCGGCGGCCCAACTGCGCCGGATCGTCGACATGGCGCATGCCATGAAGAAGGCCGGCAAACGAACGCCGAAGGAATTGCGGCCGAAAGGCATCTCCGATGCCGTCCTCGCGATGATCTTCGAAAAGCCGTCCACGCGCACGAGGGTCTCGTTCGATCTCGCGATGCGCCAGCTTGGCGGCCAGACGATCCCGCTGAACCACGCCGACCTCCAGACAGGGCGCGGCGAGCCGGTTTCGGACACCGCCAAGGTTTTGTCCCGCTACGTCGACTGCATTATGCTGCGCGCCAACAAGCACGAGACGCTGCTGGAGTATGCCGATCACGCGACCGTTCCCGTCGTCAATGGCCTGACCGACGTATCTCACCCGTGTCAGGTCATCGCCGACATTATGACGTTCGAGGAATCTAAGGGCCCCATCAAGGGGCGCACGGTTGCCTGGGTGGGCGACGGCAACAATGTCGCGACGTCTTGGATGCACGCTGCAGTCCGCTTCGGCTTCGAGCTGCGCCTGGCGTGTCCACCGCAACTCAATCCAGAGGCGCGCGTTCTGGACTGGGCCCGGGCTGAGGGCGGCGAGATCTTGCTCACCGACGAAGCCGAGGAGGCCGTCAAGGCTGCCGACTGCGTCGTGACGGACACCTGGGTCTCGATGGGTCAGTCCGACGCGACGCGCAGGAAGCAACTCCTATCTCCCTATGCGGTCGACGATGCGCTCATGAAGCGGGCCGCCAAGGGGGCAGTGTTCATGCATTGCCTGCCCGCCTATCGCGGCCTCGAAGTGTCGGCCAGCGTTATCGACGGCCCGCAGTCGGTTGTCTTCGACGAGGCCGAGAACCGCCTGCATGCTCAGAAGGCCATTCTCGCATGGTGCCTTGGGGTGTAGAAGGGCGCCATTCGGGCCCGGCACGGTCTCGACGCGTCCGGAAGCGGGCCCAAGGATCGCGAGAGACGAGGCATGGCCATGGTGGAGCAAGCGACTGAGCCGTCCAGGCCGGCGCGAGGTACGAGCGCCGACGATATCGTGCTGCCCTTCGGCACGGTGAAGTCACATGTGTCCGGTCGGATCGTGCGCCTCGGCCCCTCCGTCGACACCGTTCTGGCGGCTCACGACTATCCGGATCTAGTCAGCGCGCTTCTCGGCGAGGCGATGGCGCTCACCGCACTGCTCGGCCATCCGCTGAAAGCGGACGGCCGACTAATACTGCAGACGAAAACCGACGGCCCGGTCGGCTTCCTGGTGGTCCACTATGATGCGCCGGGGGCCATGCGCGGCTATGCGAGTTTCGATCGACAAAAGATCGACGAGTTGACCGGCAGCGAGAGAATGGTTGCCCCCGGCGATCTGATCGGCGCCGGTCGCATGGCGATGACCATTGATCCTGGCTCCAATCTTGCCAGCCATCAGGGCATCGTCGCACTCGACGGCGGATCTCTCAGCGACGCGGCGCACACCTACTTCCGTCAATCCGAGCAACTCCCGACGTTCATTCGCTTGGCGGTGGCCCGGCAGATGGTTCCAGGCGCAGGCTCGGCGACATCGCAATGGCGTTGGCGCGCCGGCGGTCTGATCGTCCAGCACGTGCCCCGCCTCGGCGGCGATCCCAGGCCCGACGAAACGCCGGAAGAGCGCGATGCCCGCCTGCACGGCGAGGACGACGACGATTGGCTGCGCGTGTCGACGTTGGCGTCGACCGTCGAAGGCCATGAGTTGATCGATCCGTCGCTGTCGCCCGAGCGACTACTGCTGCGCCTGTTTCACGAGGAAGGCGTTCGCGTCGGCGACGAGACAGCCGTCACCGCGCGATGCCGCTGCTCGAGAGACCGTATCGCCGGCTTCCTCCGCGGCTTTCCAGCCGACGACATGGCCGAGATGCGGGAGGCCGATGGCGCAATCACGGTGAAGTGCGAGTTCTGCTCGACGAGCTACCGCTTCGAGAACGGCAAGCTCGATTGACGGAGGTGTGCACCAAACATCGCGGCTTTCGTCCAACGCCAGCCCATCGCCCCCACGCAAGAAGACCCTGGCTGAAACGAGTCATTCCGCAGTCGGAATGATCTTTCCCGGATTGAGTATGCCCAGCGGATCCAGCGCCTGTTTGATGGCCCGCATCGGACCTAGCGCCGCCCCGTGCTCCGCGATCAAGTACTTTTTCTTTCCCTGCCCCACGCCATGCTCGCCAGTGCAGGTGCCATCCATCGCCACTGCACGCTCCGCCAAGCGCTTGAGAAAAATCTCGATCGCCTCCATCTCCTTTGGATTGCTCGTGTCGACCATCGGCTGCGTATGAAAGTTGCCGTCACCGACATGTCCGACAATACCCGCCGGAACGCCCATCGCTTTGATGTCGGCTTGGGTCTCCATGATGCACTCCGTCAGTCGCGAGATCGGCACGCAAACGTCGGTAGCGATCGAATCGCGCCCGGGATAGAGCGTCCGCATGGCCCAGTACGCCTCGTGACGCGCCTTCCAGAGCCGGCGCCGGTCCTCTTCGCGCTCTGCCCATTCAAAGCCCGTAGCACCCTCGGTTTCCGCGATCTCCTTGAACCGGGCGACCTGCTCGTCAACGGCCGCCTGCGTGCCGTGGAACTCGAGGAACAGCATGGGGCTCTCACGCAGACCCAGGTTCGAGTGCTTGTTGAGCGCCGCCACCTGAACCTCATCGATCAACTCGGACCTTGCGAGCCCGAGATTGAGCTGGATGGCCTGGATCACGGAGTTCACAGCACCGTCGAGCCTCTCGAACGAGCAGACCGCCGCCAGGATCTTCTCGGGAATCCCGTAGAGCCGCACCGTCAGCTCGGTCATGATGCCGAGCGTCCCTTCGGAGCCGACGAGCAGCTTGGTCAGGTCGTATCCTGCCGACGATTTTCGTGCCCGCCGCGCCGTGCGGATGACACTACCGTCGGCCATGACCGCCGTGACGTTCAGGACGTTGTCGCGCATCGTGCCGTAACGCACGGCCGTGGTGCCTGACGCCCGCGTCGCCGCCATACCTCCGATCGTGGCCTCCTCGGCGCCTGGATCGACAGGAAAGAACAGCCCCATGTCGCGCAGGTAGTCGTTGAGCTTCTTGCGCGAGACACCTGCCTGCACCACGCAATCGAGATCGCTGTCGTTGACGGCCAGAATCTCGTCCATACGCGACAGGTCAACCGAGATGCCGCCCTCCGGCGCATTGAGATGCCCCTCGAGGGAGGTGCCTGCGCCAAACGGAATGATAGGCACCCGATGCGTTGCCGCGATCTGGACGATCTCCTGCACCTCCTCGGTCGACTGAGGCCACACCACCGCATCCGGCGGCTGATTGGGCAGCCATGTGAGTGTATGGCCATGCTGCCGGCGGATAGCCTCTCCCGTCTGAACACGATCTCCGAAGCGCTGCCGCAAGATTGCGATCGCCGTGGCCGCGTCGCCACCGGTGCGGTTTACTTCAGCGTTCATGCTCATCGAGCCTCCCGGCTTGCATCCTGATCACACCTAGCTCGCGGAGAGCAGAAGCGTGGCAGTTTGGCCACGCGCATCAGCTGCAACTCCCTTCGCGTGCCGCGGCAATAGCCTTTTTTTTGGCTGATGGATAGGTTAACCGCCGACGATCATCCGGGGCATCGTCTGTAACCACTGGGAGTTCAAAATGTACGGGAGGCTGCTTGCGCTGGCCCTCGCGATCGTCGCGATGGTGCCGGCCACTGTCGCGTTGGCACAGGTCGAAACAACACTGGGCGAAGAGAAGGCCCGCAGAGTCTTCAGCGAGGTTGACCGCCTCGACACCCGGGGCATTCCGGGCAAATTCCGAGGCATTCGCGTCTATGCCCTGGACGGAGCGGCTATCGACATCGCGAAGATCGATGTCCTCTATAGCGATGGCAGCAGGTTCACAGAGGACCGCGGTCGCCCAATTCGTCTCGATAGACGAGACGTTCGAACACGCATCTTGGGCCCAAATGACGGCAACGGGCCCGAGAAATTCATCGACGAGATCGTGCTG
>LNDR01000115.1 GCA_001464755.1 Rhizobiales bacterium Ga0077524 | reverse complement strand
CATGCCGACATGGCGCGGCTTGCCGTACGTGCGTTTTCGCCGGCGTTTATCGATCGGTATCTGGCGATCGCGGGCGAGGATGTTTGCCTCTCGGTCGGGGCGTATCAGCTCGAGGGGCTCGGTGCGCAACTGTTCGAACGCATTGATGGCGATTATTTC
This sequence comes from Rhizobiales bacterium Ga0077524, assembly GCA_001464755.1. Classification (GTDB taxonomy): domain Bacteria; phylum Pseudomonadota; class Alphaproteobacteria; order Rhizobiales; family Hyphomicrobiaceae. The sequence goes on along the minus strand of LNDR01000115.1, from coordinate 5,408 downwards.
ACGATCCTTGGGCTGCCGCTTGTCGCGCTGCTTGGGGCGTTGCGGGCGCGAGGGGTCATCGAGACATGATAAAGGCGGCAGTGATCGGCTGGCCGATCGAGCATTCGCGATCGCCGATGATCCATGGCTACTGGCTGAAAAAGTACGGAATCGACGGCTCCTACACCAAAATGGCGGTGAAGCCAGAGGAGGTGGCGGCGTTCGTGCGTTCTCTGGCCGAGCGAGGACTTGCCGGGTGCAACGTCACGTTGCCGCACAAGGAAGCCGTGTTCAAAGCGGCTGATGTGCGCGAGCCCTCCGCCGAAGCCGTCGGTGCGGCGAATACGCTGTGGCTCGAGAATGGCCGACTGCACGCCGCCAATACGGATACCTACGGCTTCATGCGCCACCTCGAGGTCTCGGCGCCGGCGTGGCGGGCGAAGGACCGCCCTGTGATTCTGCTTGGTGCGGGCGGTGCCGCGCGCGGTATCGTTTACGGGATGCTGGAGGCCGGTGTAGGCGAGGTTCGTGTGGCGAACCGAACGCTTGCGAGGGCCGAGGAGATCGCGCGGCATTTCGGGGCACGAGTAAAGCCGCTCGCATGGAGTGATGCCCAGCGTGCGGCCAGCGATTGCGGGTTGGTGGTCAATACGACTTCGCTCGGCATGGCGAAGACGGGGCCTCTCGACTTCGACGTGGGGTGTTTGCCGAACGATGCCACGGTGGCGGACATCGTCTATGTGCCGCTGGAGACGGACCTGCTGCGCCAGGCGCGGGCGCGCGGTCTGGTCGCGGTCGACGGGCTCGGCATGCTGCTGCATCAGGCCGTTCCTGGCTTCGCGAAATGGTTCGGCGTCACACCGGAGGTGACGGACGATCTGCGCGACATTCTCGTTGCCGATATCGAGGGACGTTGATGCTGATCATCGGACTGACCGGCTCCATCGGCATGGGCAAGTCGACGGTGGCGAAGCGGTTCGCCGCAAACGGCATCGCGGTGTGCGATGCCGATGCCGAGGTGCACAAGCTCTATGCGGCCGGTGGCGCGGCGGTGGCGCCGATCGAGGCGGCCTTTCCGGGCGTGACGGGGGCTGAGGGCGTCGAGCGGCCAAAGCTCGCTGCGGCGCTGCTGGCCGACCCTCCGGGGTTCAAGCGGCTGGAGGCGATCGTGCATCCGCTGGTGTTCGAGGCCGAACGCGATTTTCTACGGACCGAGCACGCGCGCGGCGCGGAGATGGCCATCCTCGAGATTCCGCTTCTCTTCGAGGGCAAGGGCTACTTGCAGGTCGATGTCATCGTCGTTGTGTCGGCGGCGGCGCACCTACAGCGCGAGCGCGTTCTGCAGCGGCCAGGCATGACGCCGGAGAAGTTCGAGCAGATCCTGGCGCGGCAGGTGCCGGATGCCGAGAAGCGCCGCCGCGCGGATTTCGTGGTCGATACGGGTGTGACAATGGCCGAGACCGAGGGCGAAGTGGATCGAGTCGTGGCGGCGCTCAAGGGGCGGACGGGGACGATGTTCCAGAAGTGGTGGGCTTGAGGCGCTTGGTGTACTGCTCGGAATCAGAATTGAACGACGGAGCAAGCGGATGAATGGGTCCCGGGGACAAGCCCCGGGATGACAGGCAAGACCTCCGCGCGACGGATTCAATACTCGATGATCGCGCGGCCCAGGATCTGGCCGTGGTGGAGATGGTCGCAGGCCTCGTTGATCTCTTCGAGCCGGTAGCGGCGCGTGATCAGCTTGTCCAGATCGAACCGACCTTCCTTGTGCCAGCGCAGGTACATCGGGAAATCGCGGTCGGGGTAGGCGGCGCCGAGACTGCCGCGGAAGATGCGCTGGCCGTGGATGATCAGGCTCGGGTCGAGGGTGATCTTTTCCTGCGGGATGCCGACGAGGACCGACATACCGCCGATGTTGCCGGCCCCCTGGCCGCCACCGCGGGTTGCCGCCAGGATCTGCTCGCAGGTGCGCTGCTTGCCGATGGCGTCGAAGGCGTAGTCGACACCGCCGCCGGTGAGGTCGCGGATGGCCTCGACGGGGTCGACATTGCCCGAGGCGTTGATGGTGTGCGTGGCGCCGAACTGGCGGGCGAACTCGAGCTTCTCATCGGAAAGATCGACGGCGATGACCGGATAGGCCTCCAGGATCGAGGCAGCCTTGATGGCGGAAAGACCGACGCCGCCGACACCGAACACTGCAACCGATTCGCCGGGGCGGACGCCTGCCGTATGCATGACCGCACCGGCGCCGGTGAGGACGGCGCAGCCGACAATGCAGCTCGTATCCTTCGGGTGATCGTGCGGAATCGGCACCACCAGCTCCTTGCTGGTGAGCAAGTCGCGACTCCACGTATAGACATGACCCTGGGCGAGCTTGTCGTGATAGCGGGCGCCGGTCGGCTGCCACACCGTTCGGCCGCGCGCTTCCGTGCGCGGAACCCACGTTATGAGGCACATGTCGCCGGCCTTGACGTGCGTGACGCCTTTACCGATGGCCGTCACGACGCCTGTTCCTTCGTGGCCGAGCAGCAGGGGGCGCCCCAGGGCGGGGTTGTGCATCTGGTGGAGCTGCGAATGGCAAACACCGCTGGAGTAGAGCTTGACCGTGACCTGATCGGGACCCGGGTCCGGCAGATCGAGCTCCTCGATGCGGAGCGGCCCGCCAACCTCCGTTTGAATCGCAGCTTCGGTCTTCATGGCTGGGCTATCCCATCTCTTTGTTCGGTTGCCAGGGATAGCTGATTGGGCGTTCAGGTTCCCCGATTCGTCATCAGGCTACCCCGAACAGCGCCGGGTGCAACAGCGCGGTCGCGCGGATAGGGTTGCCGTGGGACGATGGCTTGCATCAAACCATGCGTGCAGTGGACAGTGTGGCTCTTGCCCTTGCCGAGGTGGGGTAATCGCGGCAGGAGGAGTTGAACTGCGGGGGGATACCAATGCTGCGCGAGATCGTGCTGGACACCGAGACCACCGGCCTCGATGCCAAAAACGGCGATCGGCTGATCGAGATCGGGTGCGTGGAGATCGTCAATCGCATCCTGACAGGGGTCGAATATCACGCCTTCATTTGCCCCGAGGACAAGGAGGTGCATCCGGAGGCATTCAATATCCATGGCATCTCGACGGAGTTCCTGCGCGACAAGCCGCTGTTCGCGGCGGTTGCGGACGAGCTGCTGGCGTTCATCGCCGACGTGCCGCTCGTCATTCACAACGCGTCCTTCGATATCGGGTTCATCAACATGGAGCTTGGGCGGGTCGGCCGTCCGCTCATTCCTCGCGACCGTCTCGTTGATACGCTCGAGATCGCGCGGCGCAAGCATCCGGCGGGACCTAACACTCTGGATGCGCTCTGCAGGCGGTATGGCGTCGACAACTCGAAGCGCACCAAGCACGGTGCGCTGATGGACTCGCTTTTGCTGGCGGGCGTCTATGTCGAATTGCTCGGCGAGCGACAGACTACGCTCGAGCTGGCGGCTAGTGGGCAGCGCACCATGGTCCGGTCGGCAGCGAGACGGGTGGCGGTTGCACGTCCGGCACCCTTGGCGCCCCGATTCACAGAAGAGGATGCCGCCGCCCATGAGGCCTTCGTCGAGGGTCTAGGCGAGAAGGCGGTCTGGAAGCGACTGGTGTCCAATCCGGTGAGTTGATGGCTAGCGATAGCAGGCTGTTGCGCTCGCGGTTGTCTGACATGGTATTCACGCCGGAACCCTGACAAGGAGCGCACCAGACATGGCTCAGCGACTGACAGACGATGCGCGGCGGAGCGTGATCGGGGATCTCGCCGGATGGAGCGAGGTGCCGGGGCGCGAGGCGATCCACAAGTCCTTCAAGTTCAAGGACTTCAACGAGGCCTTCGGGTTCATGAGCCGGGTTGCGCTGATCGCTGAGCGGATGGATCACCATCCCGAATGGCGCAATGTCTGGAACACGGTCGAGGTTGTCCTCGCGACCCATGATGCGGGAGGGATAACCAAACTGGATATCGACCTCGCCCGGAAAATGAACGAGATCGCGGGTTGAAGTGCCGGCACGCTGGCTTGGGCTCAATCTCCGGGCCAGCGGTGCTTCGTGCTGCCTACGCCCAGTCCGGAGTGTCCGGATGGGATGGATTTTTGCACCGAGCGAAGTGCTCGTGGCTCAATTCGTTTCGTAGCCTCGGTCGGTTGCGACGGTTTGTGCCGGCCTATCCGCACTGCCAGGGGGGCAGGTGCAGCAACCAGTGACTTCACCGGTACTGTTTTTTGGGGCGCATCCTGACGGCCGATGGATGTCGAGGCTGAGATATTCTCATCGGCTTCGCGGTCGATCTCCGCTTTTGATCGTCCACTTGGGAGAGTGACGGAAGCGGCTATTTCGATGTCTTTCGGTCCGGTCTGGCTCTGGGACGCGGCCGTACTCACGATGGGCGCGGACTTGTCCTCGGCGTCAGGATTGACTTGGTTGCGAACGCTGTCGCGAGCGGCTTCCATGGCGTAGCGCTGGTGGCGGGCGATCTCGCTGTTGGCCCAAGGTTCGGGTCTGCATTTGCAGCCGTCGACGAGCTGTTTTCGGTAGCGTAGCGCATTCGGCAACCGGGCATAGGCGCGGCCGGTTAGATCGATCATCGTGCTCGCGTCGCCGGACGAGCTCGGATGGTAGAAGAGCACAGCTTCCGCGCCACAGCTCTGCTTGCACATCCTCGCATCGCGATAGAAATCGCGACGCGAAACCGAGGCGCTGATTGGGAAGTAGTAGCCGTCGCACATGCGCACGCACATTGTTCGGTAGTTGCCACCCTTCTGGACGGTTTGCTCGTCACCCGTGCCTGATCTCGGTGGGGGTGCCGCCAGTTGGCGATAGTTGTAATCGGCCGGCGGCAAGGCGGCGGGGCGGCTCACAGGCGGGGGCGCCGATTGCCCTCCGCCGAAGCCAAAGAGGTTCTGGAAGAAGCCCTGCGCGCGAGCTTCAGTCGCGATCATGCCCGACGTGAACGCCAAGGCGGCGGCAAGGGCTGCCGCGCGATTTGCTGCTGACATGGACGCTCAGCTACCGGAAGGAACTGCTACGAGATGGATGCCCAACTGAACGGGCTGCCCCTTGGTTATGTACCGGGAAGGGAAATATTCCCTGAACGTTGGGACCACTCAGTGAATGTCAGTGGCGCCTCCGTGATTGCGAAGGCGGGCCCGGTCAGTTGTCGCCGAATGCGCGTTCTTTCCAGCCGCGGGCGTTGCCCGAAGCGGGGGTAAAGCCACGTCGAGAGGGCTCTTGCGGCAGGGCACCGAGCCGGAGGACCGAGGCTTCGCCATTGCGCCGGGCGTTCGGCCGGGGTGGTGGATCGAGATCCGCTTTGGCCGTTACAACCTTCAATTCACGATCTGCATCGACATTGGCGGCGTCGCGAGCCGCAACAACCTGCTGGCGGTCTGCCTCGACCTTCGTGGTCAAAT
>LNDR01000114.1 GCA_001464755.1 Rhizobiales bacterium Ga0077524 | reverse complement strand
GCTTGTGGACCGAGATCAGCAACATTTGCCGCATGGAAATCCCGAGGAGCGCCGAGATCCCCAAGCGATCGCAGAAGCCCGTCACCGATCGGGAGCTTGACGAGCTGACCGACGCCTTGCTCTGGGGTGGCCCGTTCGATGTCAACGCCGCAGTCATGGCGCTGTTCAAGCGCGGCGCCGGCATCCTCGATGTCGGAGACGCCGTCATCGTGTGCTACCAGCGCTATCTGATCGACGTGCTCGAGAACCCCCACGCCTTCCTGCACCCGACCCACGCGCTCGATTACATGAACGTGGTGATGTCCTGGACGCGGAGGTTTACGAATCCGCACCAGGTAAAAGCGGTGTTCATGGGCGCGCGCTTCATGAACGACAGCATTCGCTCGAACGCGATGTTCCCGCGCGATCCGACCTACACGCTCGAGTCGCGGCATGCCTTCCGCGCCTGGGCCGACACTATTGCGGTCGATCGGCTCCTGCCCGTGCTGAAGGAGCAGGCGCTGTCTCAGGACGCGCCGCGCTCGGGGGCGCTGGTTGATTCCTATCTCGCGCGCACGACGGAGCGCCACCAGCTCATGGACACGATCACATACGCCGCGTGTCACTGGCAGAACGATCCCCACGTGATGCGCAACTGCGCCTCGTCGCTCGAGGAGTACAAGGTCAATCAGACCGCGCGGAAGGACGACATCATCCGCGGCTACGTCAAACATCAGTCGCGCTACATCAAGCGGGCTGAGACCCACGACTGCTTCCAGGTCTACGTCGACCGGTTCCGTCCGGCGAATGCGTGAGGAGCGCGGCATGAGCAGCGAAAGCGACAACTTGCGCGATCTGTGGCGCGCGCGAAACGTGGCGGCGCAGACGCTCGGGCAGACCGAGGACAAGATGCGACGGGCGGTCTCGGCCGCCAGCGTCGAGGAGCTGTGCGCACTCGTCGACTCGTTCTCGCCGGCTCTCTCGACGGGGCCGGAGTGGACTCGCACCTTCGAGCCCCTCGTCGAGCGGCTCTGGGCCTGGCGCGACGACGCGACCATGGCGGCGCTCGGCGAGGTCTACAAGGCGCGCGGCATGCCCTGGATGGCAGTCGCCAATGCACTCACTGCGGCGCACGGGGCACGTGTGCGGGCCGGCTTGCGGCATCCCGCCTGGGCCCGACTGCCGGCCTTCACCAGCGTCTGACGAACGGTCGGAGGAGGTGGCTGGCGGGCTCAGTCAACCATGGCTCTGTTCAGAATTCGACGGCCTCCCGAGACAGCGGGCGAACCGCCGCCGCATTGGTTTGCCCACTGATCAGCCCCCCCGACACGCCGACGATCGTGCGAGGCCGCAGCGGCATGGCATGCCGTCGCCAGCCGGGCACAGTCCAAGATGGTTCACTTCAACATCTTGATTTTATTGGTGGGTGTAGAAGGACTCGAACCTTCGACCCGCTGATTAAGAGTCATTTTCGAACGTTGCTCAGCATCCAACACGGTTGCGAATTATCTCAATATTTCAATGATTCTTGCGCCAGCCTCCGCCACTATTTTGCCCTAATCCGCAGAAAAATGTTAGCCCTGTGTTAGCCGTAGCCGCCCGTCGAGACCAACTGATGACCGACTGATCATGAGCACAATTCTGACCGGACGTGTGACCGCAAGCGCCGTCACCAGCCTCGAGCCCGACCACACCTTGCGCGATCTCGACGTGCGCGGCTTCGGCGTGCGCCGACGGCAAGGCCCGCCGAGCTATTTCCTGCAGACGCGCATCAAGGGGCGGCTCCGCTGGATCACTATCGGCAAGCACGGCTCGCCTTGGACGCCGGTGACGGCCCGCAAGGAGGCGATCCGCCTGCTCGCACACATCAATGACGGCGGCGATCCGCTGCACGAGAAATGGGAGAAGCGCTCGGCCCCAACGTTCGCCGACGGTGCCTCAGAGTTTCAGGACGACCATGGCGCCAAGCTCAAACCACGCACGCGCACCGAGTACGAGCGGATCATCGCCCGCTACATCGTCCCGACGCTCGGCAAACGCCGGATCGCTGACATTGACCGTGCCGACATCGCTACCCTCCATCGCCAGCTGGCTGCGACACCGCGCATGGCGAACCTCACCGTGGCCGTCCTGTCCAAGATCCTCAATTGGGCCGAAGTGCAGGGGCTTCGGCCGAACAATTCGAACCCGTGCCGGCTGCTCAAGAAGTATCGCGAACGCCATCGCCAAAGGTTCCTCTCAAGTGAGGAGGTCAGCAGGCTTGGAGACCTGTTGGCCGATCTGGAGCAAACTGGCGGCGAAGCGCCCGGCGTTATCGCCGCAATCCGCCTGCTGCTGCTGACTGGAGCTCGGTTGTCGGAAATCCTTACGCTCGAGTGGCGCTACGTCGACCTCCAGCGCGCAATGATCTTCCTGCCCGACTCGAAGACCGGCCAGAAGCCGATCTTCCTCAACCGTGCGGCTGTCGAGCTGCTACAGTCGATCCCGCGCTCGCCCACCAACGCGTTTGTGATCCCTGGTTCCGGCAAGACCGGGCACCTCATCAACCTTCAAAAACCTTGGTCACGCATCCGACGTCTCGCTGGCATCGACGACGTCCGCATCCATGACCTGCGGCACTCATTTGCGAGCATTGCGGCCAGCCGTGGTGCATCTTTGCCGTTGATCGGAAAACTGCTCGGCCATTCCAATGCGCAGACAACGCAGAGATATGCCCACCTGGTGGCAGACCCGGTACGCGAGTTGAACGAGGCGGTTGGCAATGAGCTTGCCGCAGGGCTGGCCGGTCAACGCCTCGACGACCGTCCCAAAGAGTGACCCTCGCGTTTTGGTGCCACCGGTTGGCTGTCAGGCTCTCGATGAAAGTACAGACTGACGTTACGCTCCGGTCGCAGCCGCTCGAACCTTCCGCGCGCTTTCGAAGTGTTTGTCGCTTCATCGTGGCCTGCAGCGGGCTTTAGCCGAGAAAGCGCAGATGACGCCGCGTGTTCGACAGCACTGATCCGCGCTCGTCGTCGGGCTTCGAGAAAAAGTCCTCCGCCGCATCGATGACAGCCTGGCGAACGGTTGCGTCGACGGCATTGTTCCGGCGCATCTGCTCGGCCAGTACGTCCATGCCGGTGACGCCGCCGCTCGTGGCCCGGCCCGCAATGAGATCGCGCACCGTCGCCAGATTGCGCCGGCCTTCAAAGAGCTCGTCGGTGGCAACGAACAGCGTCACACCCTCGATGAACTGCCGCGAGGATTCATCCCAGTGCGGGTCCTGCGTATTGCCAGGCACCACGATGGCATCGCCGATCAGGCCGGCATCCTCGATCAAGGTCCGCGAGCCGGGCCTCAGGATGGCCATGGGATTGAAGCGTGCCCGATACTTGCGGGCCCGGCCCCGCGTGATGCCGAAGGGATCGACCGCCAGGACACGATGGCCCCGAGCGGCGCGCGCAGCGGCGGTGATGTTGGTCAGCTCAGCCTTGGGGTCGGACGCCAGGACCGGGCCGGTGTAGGTCAGCAGCGTCGGCACGATCACCGATCGTCCCTTGCCCGCGCGCGAGCCGGCAACCGTCATGAAATGCGTATCGTCGCCAAAGCCGATGGCGTGACCGCCATGGACCTCGGTGTGGCCGACGCGGGCGCCGGGACGCGGCAAGCCATCGACGACGCCGAGAAAGATCTTGGACGCATCGAAGGCCAGCATGCGGGATGAGCGGACGGACGAAACCGGCATGAATGCCGCCTGCGGCATGGCCTGCTGCTCGAGGGACCGGCGCTCGCCGCCCTGCTCCGTGACACCGCGTGGAAAGCCGTCGAAGAGATCGCGTTTCTGAGCCATTGAGATCGACGCCTTCTGATCCGGATTGCGTCGGGCCGTGCACTCTCGTGCGACGCATTTTCTGTTGTGTGATCCGGTTCTCAGTGTCGGGCGTCAATGCGCGGTCCGGCAATCGCCTCAGTTTGCGAAGCGTTACGCACGTTTCCTTTTCGATTGGGCTGGAATCGCACCTTGCAGCCTATTCATGGACCATCGCACGGCGCGCGGTCGCTGCAACCCCGTTGGGGTCGGACTCTGCTGCGCAGGCCGCCTTGCCCTTACGGGCTGCGGTTCCGCTCCCGCTTTCACGCCGTGCCTGTGATGGCCATGGCTGCAATGAAGCAGCCCAATAAAAAGAAAAGGAAACACTTCATGAGTAACTCAAAACAAAAGCCGATCTACCGGGCCAAGTTCTGCCGCATCGTCGGCACCGACGAGGCCGGCAAGGATCAACTGGGCAAGGGCGTCGAGATCGGTGCCGTATGGGCCCGACGCGAGGCCGGCAAAGGCGCCATCCTCAAGCTCGATATCGTGCCCCAGGATCTCGCCTCCGGCGTCCTGTTCCTCGATCCAGTCACCGCAGAAGACCGGGGGTTCGCATGATCCCCGACATCACACAGCAAAGCTCGGGGGCGTCCCCGAGCTGGCGCCTCTCGCCTTATCGTGCGCCGCGGGAATACTACCCGACGCCGCCCGAGGCGACCCGCGCCTTCCTTGCCGCCGAGCGCTTCGACGGTCCGATCTGGGAGCCCGCCTGCGGCCAGGGTGCCATCGCCAAAGAATGCGAGGCGGCTGGGTACGAGGTCGTCGCCACGGATCTTGCCGACTACGGCTATGGCGAAGCCGGACGCGACTTCCTCAAGCTAGAGCGTCCCTTGGCCAAGCACATCGTGACCAACCCGCCCTATGGCGCAGGCCTCGCCGATCGGTTCATCCGACAGGCACTCGCAATGACCGCCAGGACCGGCGGCAAGGTCGCGATGCTCCTCAACCTGGCGAGCCTTTGCGATCCATGTCGCCACCACAGCTACATGGCCCGGCCGCCGGCACGGATCTACGCGCTCGATGACTGCGTCTGTTATCCGAACGGTGATCCAGGCTTGGCTGGTCCCTATACCCGGCGCCACCGCTACTGCTGGATGGTCTGGGACACACTCAGTGTGAAGCAGACACCGAAGGTCACGACCACGTTCCACTGGCTGTCGACGGCGCCCTACGCCACGCGAGGTGACGCATGAGAAGCGCAACCGACCAAGCGATTTTGCATCATCTGCATCTGCTCAGTGATCAGGTGATGGGGCTCTCCCACGACGCGACGCTGGCCATCGAGGCCATGACGGTCGACCGCAGCCGGAACCAGGCCATCGGCACACTGCTGCCGATGCAGGAGCGGCTACGGCTTGCGAGCCAGCTGATCGAGGTCATCTTCGCGGTGCACCGCCTTGCGCCGAGCGACGGGCAAGGAGGTGCGCCATGACGCGAGCCAACATCAATTGCCTCGCCGGCATGGCTTGCCCCCTCTGCGGCAGCCTCGAGCCGTTCGACCTGGCCATCACCACCGTCGCCACGATCTTTGACAGCGGCGTTGAGGATTTCAACGTGCTCGAATGGGACCGCTCTACCGCCTGCCAATGCAGCACATGCGGGCACCTGGCAACCGTTGCCAACTTCGACGCCGGCCGAGGAGGTGCGTCATGACCACCGTGCAAGAGCTGATGGCCTATCTCGAG
>LNDR01000113.1 GCA_001464755.1 Rhizobiales bacterium Ga0077524 | reverse complement strand
CAACCAGTTCTCGCTGCGCGGCAGGAAGCGCCTTACCGGCCAGTCGCTTTATTATCCACGCGTCATGATGCGAACGTTGGCCCAGGTGCTCACCGAGGAATACTCCGAGCACGGCATCCACGTCGCCAACGTGGTCATCGACGGCACCATTGATAGTCCCGGCACCCGCGCCTTGCCGAAGGTGCAGAAAAATCCCGAGATCGTCATGAACCCCGTCAAGATCGCGGATGCGTTCTACTACCTCCACACCCAGGACCGCTCGGTCTGGACGCACGAGCTGCAGCTCACGCCCTACTCGACCAAGCCCAGCTACTGAGCGCTTGCCACCACCACTACCAGCGGGGCGGGAACGGCATCCCCAGCGGGTGCCGATTCACGGACACGCCCTCTCGCGGGCAAAGGCGCACCACGTTGACGGTCTGCGCCAGATCCGGTGCACCCGAATAGTGCGCCTGCATGCGGCCCGTGCCGACCGCCTCGTTGCGATCCCAATGGCCGAGCGCGATATAGTCCGCCCTGACTGCCGCGATGTCGTCGTCGCTCATCCGCCACGAGCGATGCGCCTGCTCCGCCCAGTCCTCCGCGGACACGTAGTGCCCATGGGCCACCACCACCTGCCACCGCGTCTGCCGTGCCGGCACCTCTGGCAACGGCGGCATGTCACCGTAGCTCCGATGTGGCCGCCCGATGATCTCGAGATCGAGATCTGCAAATACGATGCTCTCGGGATGCGAATGGCCGATCACCATCGTCTGCGGCAGCCCGAGAATGCCCGTGCGGTGAAAAATGCCGTCCGGCAGCGCTGGGTCGTGGTTGCCTGGCAGCATGATGACTGGCAGCGCCGCCTCGGCGAGGATCGCGCCCGCCTGCCGCGCGATTCGCTCCGGCACATGCCCGCTGTCGAACGTGTCGCCCGCGAGTACCAGCAGATCGGCCCCGACCGCATCCGCCGCGCCGAGCACATAGCGAAGCCCTTCGAGCCCGTGATAGCGGCCTTGCTGAATGTCCTCGTCGATGTGCAGGTCCGACGAATGCACGATGACGACGGCGCGCTCGTCGCGCCGCTTTCCACTGTCTGCCATAGCCCCGTTCACGCTCCCGAAGTTCCGTCTCAACCCAGAAGCCGTAGGTTGGGTTAGGTCGCTCTGCCCTTGCGACCGTAACCCAACGACTTCCCTCAGCCCAGCACGCCGAGTGCGCGCAAGTGTTCGATTTCAGTCCCCGCGTAGCCGGCCTCCTGCAGGACCGCCTCGGTATCCTGGCCGACCGCCGGAGCCCGCCGGGCAGGTGCCTTGGTCTCGCCGTCGAGATGAAACGGGCTCGACACCGTGAAGCCGGCACCGTCCTGGAATGGCACGATGGCGCCGATCAGGCGGGATTGCGGGTCTTCGCCCGCCTCGTTGACCGTGTAAACCGCCCCGAAGGTCACACCCGCCGCCTCGAGGATGCGACGCCATTCCTCGAGATCGCGCGTTGCAAAGACCTCCTCCAGGAGTGCCGTCAGCGCGTTGGCATTATGCTTCCGTGCCGCTGTCGTCGCGAAGCGAGCATCGTCCGCAAGGCTCGTCAGCCCGACGGCGCGCAGGAAGCCGTCCAATTGCCTCGGCTCGTTGTGGAGCGCCATGAGAAACCAGCGCCCGTCGCGACATCGGTAATGATTGGCGAGCGCGTTGGGCGCCTTGGTCCGGGGCGGCCGGTGCGTCACGTTCTCGCCGAACAGGCGCGTTTGAACGAAACAGCCGTTGGCCCACAGGCCGTTCTGGAGCAGCGACGATTGCGCCACGCCACCCTTGCCGGTCCGCTCTCGACGATAGAGCGCCGTGACGATCGCCGCGAACAGCGCCGTCGCGGTCGGGTGATCGCCCATGCCGGGCATCGAGCGCGCGGGCTCGGTGTCCGCCGTCGCGCGCACCATGTCCATCAGGCCTGTGCGGGCCCAGTAGGCGGTCGCGTCGAAGCCGGTGCGTGCGGCCTCTTCGCCCACCTCGCCGTAGGCCGTCATCGACCCGTAGATCAGCCGCGGATTGACGGCCAGCAGATCGCCGGCCGAAATCGCGAGCCGCTGCCGCACGGGCAGCGGAAAATTCGTGATGAAGACATCGGCCGAGGCGACGAGGCGATGCAGCACGGCCAAGCCCTCGGCGTGCTTCAGATCGATCGCCAGGCTGCGCTTGTTGCGTCCAGTGAGCTGCCACCAGTAGTCGGTCGTCTTGCCGGGTACCGGGGGCGAGGCCCTCCAAGGATCGCCGGCACCGGGCGGCTCGATCTTGATCACGTCGGCACCGAAGTCGGAAAGGATGGTCGCGGCCGCCGGCCCTGCGATCCAGCTGGCGCAGTCGATCACCTTCAAACTGCTGAACACGTTCCCCGTCATTTCCGGCTCCCCGAGACCATGCAAGCGATCGTTCCAACTGGCAGGCTGCCGCTGTCACGATCCGGATTTCAATAAGGCTCGCGCGTGAAGATGAATGTCGTGCCCGTCACGATCGGCGCGCTCGCACCGACGAACGACACGTTGGCGTCCTTGACCTGTCGTGAGCCGGCTCGGCCCGAAGCCTGCAGCGCGCCCTCGATGATGTGCCACAGCCCATGGATGCGACCGGTCCCGAGGCTGCCGCCGAATGTGTTGAGCGGCAGCTCGCCGTCCAGCTCGATGCGTCCGTCCTGGATGTAGTCGAGCGCCTCGCCCTCCTTGCAGAAGCCGTAGGATTCCAGCCCGTAGATCACCGACGCCGAGAACCCGTCGTAGATCTGTGCCACGTCGACATCCTTCGGCGAGAAGCCCGAGCGCTCCCACGTCAGCTTGGCCGACGAGGCGCCGCCCTCCATGTAGTTCGCCAGACTGCCGATCCGCCCCGCCACCTCGAAGTGCAGCCGCTGCCCGTAGCTCGCGAGATAGGCCGGCTTCGGCTTCAGGTCCCGCGCCCGCTCCGCCGTTGTCATCACGATCGCGACGGCGCCTTGCACCGGAATGTCGCAATCGAACAGACAGAACGGGTAGGCCACCATCCGCGAGTTGAAGTAGTCTTCGCGCGAGAGCGGCGTGCCATGGAAGAAGGCGTGCGGATTGTGCTGGGTGTGCTTGCGCTGCGCGAGCGCCAGGGTCACCATCTTGTCGCGGCTCTGGTTGTTCCGTTCCAGATAGCGCGTGTAGGCCACCGCCATGTGCTGGCCCGGCCCACCGAAACCATAGGGTCCCGTGAATTGCGCAGGCCCCATCGCCTGCGCGCCCGGCAGGTTCTGATAGGTTCCCTTCGGGTTATGCATCGCCCGCCACACGACGACGTGCTTGCACAGCCCCGCCAGCAGTGCTGCCGCCGCCGTCTGCACCGCGCCGCCGATGTTGTTGTTGCCCACCTGCATGTGCCACGTCAGGCTCGGCAGCTTCAGCATCGCCATCATGCAGTTGACCGAGACCACCGAGATCCCGTCCACTTCCGCATGACCCGTCGCGGGCAACTCGGGATAGGTCGAGAGCCCGTCGATGTCCGACATCTCGAGGCCGGAATCTTCGATCGCCCCCTTCACCGCCTCCAGGGCATGCGCCGCCAGCGGCACGTCCGCCGCCCGCGACACCTTCGAGTACCCGACGCCGCTGACGGCGATCTTGCAGCGATTTTCCCACATGGACGTCAGGCCCCTCATTCCGCCGGCTGCAAGGCTGCCAACCGGAACTGCGGCAGCGTGATCTCGTCGTTGAGCGTCTCGAAAATCACCTCGACTCGCCGGCCGACCTTGGCCTCGGTGTGCGGCACGCCGAGCAGGTTCCCCGCGAGCAAGGCGCCCGGCGCCGCGTCCAGTTCCACGATGATCGACGCATAGGGAACCGCCGGCGCGAACCGCTTGTCGCCGGTGTGGTACATGATCGTATAGGCGTAGATCGTGCCGCCGCCCCGGACCGGCTCGAACTTGAGATCGACGCTCACGCATTTCGTGCACGTGGCGTAGGGCGGATGCTGGAAGTGCCCACAGGCCTGGCACCGCTGCAGCTCGAGGCTTTTGCGCTTCGCCGCATCCCAGAACGGCTTCGTCCATTCGGTGGGAACCGGGATCGGCCTCGTCACCGTGCTCCAGTCGCTCATTGTCCGCGCCCCGTCATGTCTGTCTCCGTGCCGTGATGCAGGAACCCGCGCGAGGATGACGTCGAGACGATCCGCGGCAATCTTTCCGCCATGCTGCCCACGCCAGAGCGCGTCGCCACGCGAACCGGAAGAGTACGCAAACGACCGCAACGGCGGCAAGCAACGAGTTGGCGAGGCTGAACGAGGCGATCACGATGCCTCGAAGTGACGCCCGTGATGCAGAACGATACGCTACCTCACTGCGAGCAATCCCCTCTTGCAACGGCGGCGCAATGAGCAACCCAGACGACGTGACGATTGATCTCCACCACGCGCATCTCTTCGCCACCGACCTTGACGCCACCATCGCCTGGTGGTGCCGGCACCTGGGCGCAAAGGTGTTCTTCGACGACGTGCTCGCCGGTTCCCGCAACGTCTTCGTCGGCGTCGGCACCGGTCGTTTGCACATCTACCAGCAGCCGCCCAAGGGAGACGGCCGAGGCGCCATCCATCACCTCGGCATCAAGGTTGCGGGACTACGGCAACTTTGGGAGCGCCTGCAACGCGACGGGGTCACCTCGCGCGGCGGGCTTCGGGAGCATGGCGCTTGGCGCTACGTCATGATCGAGGCCCCCGATGGCATCCTGCTCGAGTTGTTCGAGTTCGATGATCCTTCGGCTGCCGTGAACCGCACGGGTCGCCTGTGATCATCACTCCTTGAAGGCCACCACCTCGATACGTGCCCGTGCGAAGGCGGGACGGGCCGTCAGACGTTGCCACCAGTCGGCGCACCTCGGATAGTCCGCAAGGCGAATGCCGCGCTCCACATGCTCGCCGATACGCACGATGTAGGGTGAGAGGTGAATGTCGGCGAGCGAGAAGGTTTTGCCCGCAAGCCAAGGCTCTCGAGAGAGATCGGTTTCCACCCGCTCGAGCGTCCGGCGAATGTTCGCGACGGCGTGGGCGATCTCGGTCTCGCCCCGCCGATCCGGCACAGGCACTGCCTTCAATCGACGCTCGACTTCCTCGTCGCTCCATTTTCGCGCCGTCGGCGCCATCATGCGGTTCCAGTTGGCCACCTGGAACGCGCGTATGACGACCTCGTCGGTCCACTTGGCCCAGACGCGCATCCGAGCCCGATCGCGGGGATCTGTGGGACGCAACGGCCGGCTCGGAAAAACTTCGTCGAGATACTCGCAGATGACACTGCTCTCGATGATCGCATGGCCATCGTGCACGAGCGTCGGCACGAAGCCGTTGGGATTGAGCGCCAGATACGCGGGAGAGTGCTGCTCGAACTCCAATAGATTGACGAGAATGCCCTGATACGACAGCTCCTTTTCCTCGAGCACGAACCGGACGCGGCGCGAGGCGCTGGACACCCAGGCATGATAGAGTGCGAGGCTCGACGTGATCTGGTCCATAGCTTGAAGTCCTTGT
>LNDR01000112.1 GCA_001464755.1 Rhizobiales bacterium Ga0077524 | reverse complement strand
TGCCTGTCAACAAGTACTATCGAGAATACTGGGCTCTACGCGACGTCTCCTTCGAGGTGCGCCGTGGCGAGACGACGGGCATTCTGGGCCGCAACGGGGCCGGAAAGTCGACCCTGTTGCAGATCGTCTCGGGCATCATGCAGCCGACGGCCGGAACTGTCTCCATCCACGGCCGGGTGAGCGCCCTTCTGGAACTCGGCACGGGTTTCAACCCCGAGTTCAGTGGCCGGCAGAACGTCACTTTGAGTGGTCAGCTGAAGGGTATCTCCGAAGCGGAGATGATCCGTCGCTTCGACGAGATTGCGGATTTTGCCGATATTGGTGAGTTTATCGAGTACCCGGTCAAGACCTATTCGAGCGGCATGCTGGTGCGCTTGGCCTTTGCCGTCCATGCGGTGCTCGACCCTGATATCCTCATCATCGACGAGGCGCTCGCTGTCGGTGATGTGCGCTTTCAGTCGAAGTGCTACGACTGGCTGGCCCGGCTGAAGGCCGGCGGCACGTCCATTCTGTTCGTCACGCACGACGTGGGTGCTGTGCGCCGATTCTGCGAGCAGGCGATTTGGCTGGAGGGTGGCCGCTGCGCAGCGAGCGGCGATGTCTATGACGTCACCTCTGCCTACACGGAGTTCATGCTGGTCGGTCCAGAAGCGGCTCATGCGAATCGAAGTCAGCAGGCAAACCCTGATAAAACCGAGCCGCAGGTTGCGATCGACCACCTGCAGGGTAGCGCCAGTCCCGAGGCGTTCGCGGCCCGCTATCCCTACGTGCCAGAGCGCCACAAGCCGTTGCGGCGGTGGGGCTCGCATGTCGGTGCGATTCGCGCCGTCGAGGTCACAGCAGCGAACGGTGCTCCGACAGCCGAATTCGAGGTCGGCGCCGAGATTGAGGTGCACATTGTCACCGACCTGCCGACGGACGTGCCCCGGGACGGACTGAGCGTTGGCATGGGTATCCGTAGCGTCGACGGCAATGATCTCGTCATTCGCTCGACCTACGACGATCCGCACTGGCGGACGCTTCCAGGCACGTCGTTGATCCACGTCATCTTCCGAATCAACAATATTCTCGCGACCGGCGAATACCGCCTCGCCGTTACCCTCGAAAACCGCGCCAGCGCCATTCCCAACTACTACGATTTCATAGAAGGCGCGCTGTACTTCAAATCAAGTTCGCGCCAGTATCGCTGGGGTCTCGTCGTACCGGAAATCGCCATTACGGTGACGCCCGCATCCTCGGCGGCTTGATGGCCCCGACGGGCATTACGCTATCGGATTCATTTTGAAAACGGCGGCCTGGGGCACGCTGTAGCTGTCCCACCGCTTGGTGAAGACGAGCAAGCGATAGAGGTCCAACAGGTTGTCTGTCCCGATCGGGAAGCGGATATCGGCCGTGCAGATGCAGCCGAATTTCTTCTCACATTCATGTCTGTAGTCATGGATATATGAGTTGCGATAAACCGGCACCAGTTTGGCCTCGTCACCGGTCTGGTACATGTTGTGCGTCGCCAGTCCGACCCGGTCGTGAGCGAGTTCGAAGAGAACGAGATTGTGGCGGCTGATGCGGACGAGATGCCTCAGCGGCTCTTCGGGATAGGGCAGGTGGTCGATCACCGAGACGGTGAACGCCACATCGAAACTGTCACTCGGTTGCGACCTGAGCCAAGCCTCATCGGACACCATCAGGTCGAGACCGTAGCGCTTCTTGCCACGCTCAACGCTGAGCGGATTGACGTCGACGCCCTGGTAGCGGGCGGCGGGATGCAGGCTCCGCAGAAGGTCGAGATTGCGCCCCGCATTACACCCGAACTCGAGCACGCTCGAAGGCTTGAGCGAAGCGATGGCCTCGGCCACGAAGCGCGCATAGGGTGGCACGCCGCTGTCATAGTCTGGCGTCTGCTCTTCGGCGCCCACATAGACGTTCTTTGCCTCGCCGACCTCTCGGTCGTCGATTGGGTTCGTAACGATAGTGTCGATAGGTCTCATGCGACGCATCCAGATTGTCGACTCGGTGGACGAGCCTGACGCCCTCGTCAGCGGATAAGCCATATTGTCTGGCAGTAGCGAAGAAGCTGTCGCAGACCTGCTCGAATGCTGGCGATCGACTGACTTGGCGGCAACCTACCCTCTCGGGGCGCAAATGTCGTAGCCCAGGATCATCTGTCGCACGGCCTCAGTCTGCCGAGACATTCAAGGATCACGGACCATGCCGAGACCGGGCACGTTGCCCCGTCTCACCTCGGCCGTCGCCCCCACCCGCGGCGGTTGCCGGCTCGTTCGCGTTGCTCGCCTCGACCATGCTCACGGACGGGTCCAACCGGTTGAGGTGCACGCGCATCTGCTCGGGCACTGGCGGCACGGCGATGCGAACGCCCCGCATCCGGCCATATTGCTCCAGCGCCCGTATCATGTAACGGAACGAGTTCATGGAGGTCACGGTGCTGTAGCTGTCTCGCAGCGTGTCGAAACTCGACTGCAAGGCCACCTCGCGCTCGGCGACGGCCGCATTGTGGTTCTCGATCGCTGCGGTCAGCGTCGCCAACTCGTCACGCGCGCCTCGTGCCTCTTCTCTCGCCGCAGCGAGTTCGTTTGCGACCGAAGCGTGGAAGGTCGCCAGTTGCTCTGTGGCCACTTTCAGCTCGGCCTCGGTGCGCAGCAGCCGCTCCGTGGCGACTTGCATCAGAGCGTCGAAACCTCTGTCTCGCCTGGCCTCGCCCAGGCCGAGCGTCTCGACCGCCGCGCCGAGTCGGCGCATGCCGGAGTTGCAATCAGCGCGCAGTCGATCGAACTTGCGGTAGTCGCCTTTCGCCAACCTGAGACAATGGGGGATCGCCTCGACTGGCACGTCGCGGAGATCCATTGCGTCGAAATCGCCGATCGTGGTCGGGGCGGCTCCAGACTGCCAGGAATTGCTTGCCGACCCACCGCGAGCCCTCGAGTTCCGTTGTCGAGACGATGGCGTGATGGACGAGCTTGAGCCCGCCGTCCAGGCTCGCGGGCAAGGTGCCAAACTCGAAGCTCGCGACATGCTCCGGCTCGAGCAGGGGAGATTCGTCGAACGGCGCGATAGCGATCACATGCCGGCGTGCTTGGCGCGCCAGCTCATCAAGTTTGTCCCGCCACTGTGGGAGGTGCTCGATCGTGTTCGAGCAGAAGATGGCGTCGGCCTCATGCGGCACGCGCCCCTCGGGCGCCAGCGAGAACCCGTGGTTCGGGTAGCGCTCGGCGGCAATCTCTATTGCAGCGAGGGAAAAATCCGACCCCCTCACATCGGCACCAGGAAATGCGGCCGCAATAACCGGCACTGCGTCTCCCTCGGCGCATCCGAAATCGAGAATGGAACGACCCTGGCACGCAAGATCTTCGCGCAACCAGTCCGGCAGCATCCTCAATGCGAGTCGGGCGAAGAAACGGGTCTGCTCGGGCCCACCGCGGTCCTCCCAGTCGCTGAGAAAGCGACCATCCCAATACCCGGCTGAATTGACCGCAGAGCCATCGTAAGGGCGGGTCATGGCTGTGATGCGCTCCTGTGTCTCACAACTAGGCCTGCCTCTTGTCGAGAGCTGCGCAGGCAAAAGCCGCCCGGCAAACTCGCCGGGCTTGAACACGAACTTTCGGAAGCAACGGATACAGCACCGCCTGGCTCAATCGCCTGGCCGCATGGCGATTGCGATGCGTGGTGCATGGCGCAAAGAGGGCAAGAGACGCGCGTGCTCAAACACCCCCGAGTGAGTGGCGAATCACTTGACTGAGACACACCTAATCATTCGTTGATTCCGACCGATCAATCAAGTGGATATCCAGGGAGTAGACGCCGTCCGCTCGGGAACGTCGCATTGCAATCCTGCCCGCCACGACTAAAGTAGTGTCTGCTGGTGGTGGGATCGACACCAAGCGGTGGCGATGGGGTGGCGCATGCTCTCGACGATGGTGGGCAAAAGCACAGCTCTGGAGGCGGAC
This sequence comes from Rhizobiales bacterium Ga0077524, assembly GCA_001464755.1. Taxonomy (GTDB): domain Bacteria; phylum Pseudomonadota; class Alphaproteobacteria; order Rhizobiales; family Hyphomicrobiaceae. The sequence goes on along the minus strand of LNDR01000112.1, from coordinate 1,410 downwards.
GCGCTGAGCTGCATCGGGCACGCCTGAGCAGCCAGGATCGCGCTATGATGAAGCCGTAGTGAGCGGCTGCAGCATCGAAGACCATTGGGAAAGCCCGGTCGGCCACCGCTCATACTTTGTCCAAGCGCTACCTTGACGAATGCCGGTTACAGCGCCTCGCTAGATTGCGGATAAGTGCGCGCAGGCTTTACGTGAAACTTTACATGACTACAGGGGCCTGCTAGGCGTGCCCGTGTGACAGAAATATGACTGGCGGAGGTGCGTGTTGTTATGCCGAATCCACCTCTGGCGCTTTTGGCACGACTATTACCAGTACTTGCCTTTGGAATTCCGCTCGCTGTGATTGCGTTCCACACGGAGCGATACTTTGGGTCGCTAAATCTAGGCCGTTTTATTCTCGCGTTTTGTCTCTTCGCAGGCCTTCACACCATTTTGGTCATCCTCACGCGCCGAAAGTGGGTTTCGGCCTATGGCGCCTTCACGATTCTCGTTGGGTTGGCGATCGTCTCGAAGCTCAAGTTCGATTACACTGCCATGACGTTGCACGCTTTCGACCTGTACTATTACTTGGGTGCCTGGACAGAGCTGGCGTTTTTCGGACGTCACTACCCAGAACTCGCGGCAGCCGGGGGTGGTACGCTGCTTGCTCTGGTCGCAGTCGGCTTCTGGATTTGGCGTTTGGAGACGCCGCGGCGTTCTGGCCGAGGTGCTGCTGCGCGCGCGGCAGCCGCTTGCATGTCGATCGTCGTCGCTGGCTCTGCGATACGCGATTCAGGCGACGCTGCGTTCGGCCATTCCTATGATGTGAACCATGTTACGGCTCCGCTCTTCTCGTTGACGGACATATTTCAGGTCGGCTCGATCACGCGCTACTTCCCCGGCCGCCCGATCTCACCTGCGCCTCTTCCAGTGCAGCAGGTGAAGGCCCAGCCGCCCGTCAACATCATCCTGGTGCTTCACGAATCCACGATTGACCCTCGCCGATATGTCGACGATGCCCGTACCCAAATGAATCGCGACCCCTTCGTCTCGGGAGACGGCACATCTCGCCTCCTCATTGTCGAGACGTATGGCGGCATAACCTGGATCTCCGAATATGGCGTCCTGCTCGGACTTTCAACGCATTACTTCCGTCCAATCCAGGCATACCTCGGTCACTTCATGCGTGGACGCTTCAAGACATCACTGCCGCAACACCTGACCGCGCTCGGTTATGGTCGCACGCTGATCTATCCGGCTCCGAAGAATTTTGCCAATACCGCAGCGTTCTATAAATCCCTCAGCTTCGAGGAGATCCTGGATTTTCACGATCAAACTCCTTCGTTCTGGGTTCAGCGCGACCAGCATCATTTCAACTACGCAATTGAAAACCTGAAGAAGAGGAGGGCTGCCAATGATATGCGGCCGAGT
>LNDR01000111.1 GCA_001464755.1 Rhizobiales bacterium Ga0077524 | reverse complement strand
CGCCGAGGGCGTCGGCAACGTGGCCGCAGCCGGACTTGGCATTCTGACGCCGTTCTGCTCGTGCTCGGCCGTTCCACTGTTCATCGGCTTCGTCTCCGCCGGGGTGCCGCTCGGGGTGACGTTCTCGTTTCTAATTGCCGCACCGATGGTCAACGAGGTCGCCCTCGGGCTGCTGTTCGCGCTAGTCGGCTGGAAGGTCGCGCTGACCTACCTCGCATTCGGACTTGCGGTGGCGATCGTTGGCGGCTTCGTTATCGGTCGTCTGAAACTCGAGGGTTGGCTCGAACCCTGGGTGCGCGAAATTCGCGCCGGCGCCGTCGATCTTCCCGACGAGCAGATCACGATCGTCGACCGGATCAAGGCCGGCATCGAGGCCGTGACGGACATCGTGGGCCGCGTCTGGATGTGGATCATCGCCGGCATCGCCATGGGCGCGCTGATCCACGGCTACGTGCCGGCAGACCTGATGGTGCGGATCATGGGCGCAGATAGCTGGTGGTCGGTTCCCGCCGCAGTCTTGCTCGGCATACCCATGTACACCAATGCGGCCGGTATCATTCCCGTGGTCGAGGCGCTGCTTGGCAAAGGCGCGGCGCTCGGCACGACGCTCGCCTTCATGATGAGCGTGATCGCGCTGTCGCTACCGGAAATGATCATCTTGCGGAAGGTGCTCTCGGTGAAGCTGATTGCCGTTTTCGTCGGCGTCGTCGGCACCGGCATCGTCGCAGTAGGGTTTCTGTTCAACGCTCTGTTCCACTGAAAGGACAACGTCCGTGAAAGATATCAAAGTTCTGGGACCTGGCTGCAAGCGGTGCGACACGACGGTCGACATGATGAAGGCTGAAGCCGCAAAACTCGGCATCGACGTGAAAATCGAGAAAATCACCGATTACGCTGAGATCGCAAAATATGGCATCGCTTCGACGCCCGGCATCGTCGTTGACGGCAAGGTCGTGCATGCCGGCGGTTTGCCGAAGGCCACGGCGATAGGGGCTTGGTTGAAGGGATAGTGCCGCATGGCTGGTATTTGCCCGCCAGGGGACGAAAGCGTGCCGGCCACGCTCTCCATGGTCACGCGTGACGTCGACCTATCTTCGGATCAATGGCATTCGACTGTCATGGCCACCTGTGCCCAGTTCCGTTTTTGCAGATCTTCCGGCGTGATCCAGAAGTGATAGACGCCATTGTCGCCGAAGCTCCAGTGCATCAGGTCGTCGTAGTTGAGCTGCAGGAGGAGATAGTCGTTCTCGTGCTCCCACACGGCGCCCTGCACGTCGGTCCCCAAGCCGAACATCTGATGGCAGTCGCCGGCGGGCAGCAGATATTCCCTGTTCACGAGATTGCGTACGGTCCCGGGAAGGGACGCGTAGCCTCGCTCCTCGGCCGAAAGCAAGGCCACGATCGTCATGTCCTCCAGGCTCTCGGGGGAGTAGGGCAGTTGCCATCCGGCGAACGCCTCGAACTCCTGCTTGCCACGCTTGAAGCGCGCTGAGAGGTCGTCCCAGTCCTCTGCGGTCATGCTCGTCCATGGATCGCGCGATTGTGCCCACGCGCCGGTCTCGCGCATGAACGACTGGAAGGCGCTCGCGAGCGTCGTCAGCTCGGTGAGTTTGGCTTCCTTAGCGGCAAGGCTGGCCTCGAGCTTTTTCGCCTCATCGGATTTGCCGCCGATCATCGACCAGATCGGGGCTAGGGCGCCACCGGGGGACGCGCGCCGGAGCTTCGTTCCTTCGGCGTCGATCTCGGACTGCAACTTCTCGACGACGCGCGGCGCGTTGACTTCGGCGGCTTCGCGCAGTTGATCGGCCATAAGCCACGCCGAGTGCCACCATTTCGGCCGCGGCGCCCGTTTGGCGCGGATCAGCGTCTGCACGTCGGCGGGAAGGCTCGCGAACTGTGGAGCGCCATCGCCAGGGAGTGCGTCGAACGCCTTGCGCGTCAGCTCCTCGATGCCGGGGTCGCCCCAATACTGGGTGAAGTCACCGAACTCGGGTTGCCGGGCGCGAAAGGCAACGAGTTTCTGCCAGTCGGGCTCGGACATCAGTGCCCACGCCTCGTGCCCGCCGGTCCACTCCAACACCTCCGCGACAAATGCCAGGAACTGAGGCTTCTGGCGCTCGAGCGCGGCGAGCTTCTTCCTGTACATCTCGATGCTGGCTTGAGCCTTCTTGGCCTCTTCCGGCGACTTTGCGGAAGCGAGTTGTGCTTGGCACCAGTCAAGCATCCGTTGGGCATCAGCCTGCACTTTGCCTGCGTGCTCGCGCCGATCGGTGAGATGGTCTGCGAAATGCTGTGCGATCCGCCACCAGCGCGGGATGGGCGGACCATCGAACGCGATTTTTGCCGACAGATTGTACTGGCGCCGGACGAAGCGCTCGGAGATTGCCGCATGTTGCGCTTTGCCACGTTCATCCGGATCGTCAACGACCGGGACGTCCACCGCTGTGAATTTCACTGGCCAGCATGGGAACAAGCGCTCGCCTTGCAGATTGCGGTGATAGTGGGAGGCGCCGCCAACCTCGCTCAGGGGCGGCAGGTCGGAGGGCGGCGCCGTCGGCGAAAGCGCTTGGCCTTCCGGAACGTACGCGACTGTCCCGGAGAAGAACGCCAGCGATCCCGCATCGGGAAACGGCGACGGGCCGATCGCCGCGTAAAGCTCGGCGAGGTCGAGCTGGGCGAAGAAGTGGAGGGATCGCCCGTTTTTGTCGCGCGGCCACGGCATGCGTCCCAGCCGAGGCGCGCCGCCGAGCCAGCTGCGCGCCTTTGCCCAATCGTCGCCCGGGTGACGCGAGCGGCGCGAGATGACGACGGTTGGCAGTGGAACGAGTTTCATGACGTCGCCTACGATCGGGCCAAGAATATCCCCGCCAGCACGACGAGCATGAGCAGCGAGATGACCGCATAGACCACCGCGAAGGCGTGCCAACCTCGGCCCGCCTTCCCGTTCGGCGGAGTTGTATCGTGGAGAACCATCTTTTGGCCGGCGAATTTCTGCATCCAGGCGGCTTGATCCGCGGGCACGACGAGTTTCACTTCGGGCGCATTCCGGAACTCGAGTTCGACGGAACGTGAATCGAGATACCAGGTCGTTTTCCACCCCCGGATGTCGCCGTAGGGGATGAAGAGCGGATCATGAAACAACGAGAATGGCGGCATGATCCGGAACGAGATGCCGTTCGGATGAACGCCGATATTGATGATGCCCTTCACAGAATTGTAACCGCTCAGACCGAGCAGGACGCCGTTCTGCATGCGCCGCGTCTCGATAGCTCTGCCCGGTTGGCCGGCATATCTGGCTGCCAGATAGCGCCAACGGACGGCGGTCCGCCAAAGCATGCCGAAGAAAAGAAAAGCGAAGACTCCAAATCCGAACACGCTCAGCATGGAGGATCACTCTACAAGGCGCGCGGTCCCTGTGAACGGTGGCACAAGGCGTCAGCGGATTATCGACCGAGTGGGACGATAAACCATTCGGCTGAACACATCGTAACTGGTCCGGACGAGCGGACATGAGCCGCACCAACGAGATTGGTGGAACCATTTCAGTCGCCCGGTTCGCCTCTCGCGGTATTGCTACCCGATCTCGCCCGCCATAAAGCCCGGCAGCCATGCCTCGTTCACTTTCCGAAGCTGGCCCAGAGGTAGCGGTTGTTCGCCTTTGAGGGTCAGGCCCTCGCCACCGACCCGCCCAACGATACGGGCGGGAAGGGCAAGAAGGCGGGCACGCTCGGCGATCTCCTCCGCGGTCGAGGGCTGGCAGGCGATCAGATAGCGGCCCTGATCCTCGCCGAACCAGATGGCATGCGATGGCAGCCTACCCTCGTAGGGAAAGAGCTCGATGCCCTTGCCGCCCGAAAGTGCCATCTCGGAGAGCGCCACGAGAAGACCGCCATCCGAGATGTCGTGCACCGTATCTGTCTTGCCTTCGCGGATGAGCGATCGCACCAGGTTGCCGCCTTTCAGCTCGTCGGCGAGGTCGACGGGTGGCGGCGCGCCCTCGCTCTTGCCCGTCTCGATCAGCTGGTAGAGTGACTGCCCCAGGTGGCCCTGCTCGCGGCCGATCAGGACGATCAATTCGCCGTCGTTCTTAAGGCCGATGTTGGCGATCCGGTCGATGTTGCGGATGAGGCCGATGCCGCCGATGGCGGGCGTCGGCGGAATACCCCGGCCATTGGTCTCGTTGTAGAGCGAGCAATTGCCGGAGACGACCGGATAGGAGAGCGCGAGACAGGCCTCCTTCATACCTTCCACCGCGCCGACGAACTGGCCCATCACCTCGGGGCGCTCGGGGCTCGCGAAGTTCATGTTGTCGGTGATCGCGAGCGGCTCGGCGCCGACGGCGGTCAGGTTGCGCCAGGTCTCGACGACGGCCTGCTTCGTGCCCATGACGGGGTCGGCCAGGCAATAGCGCGGGGTCACGTCGCAGGTGGCGGCAATGCCCTTCGTCGTGCCGTGAACGCGCACGACGGCGGCGTCTCCGCCGGGGCGCTGGATAGTGTCACCCATCACCGTGTGGTCGTACTGCTCCCAGATCCAGCGGCGCGAGGCGAGGTGGGGCGTGCCCATCATCCGCTCGAGGCAGGCCAGGATCGCGTTCGGTGCCGGTACCCACTCGGGCAGGATCAGCTTCGGTGGCGTGGTAGGTACCCAGGGGCGCTGATATTCCGGCGCCGAGTCGGCGAGCTTGTCGACGGGCAGGTCGGCTTCGACGGCGCCCTTGTGGCGCACGATCAGGCGGCCGGTATCGGTGGTTCGTCCGATCACGGCGAAGTCCAGCCCCCATTTCCTGAAGATCGCCTCGGCCTCGGGTTCGCGACCGGGCTTTAGGATCATGAGCATGCGCTCCTGGCTCTCCGAGAGCATCATCTCGTAGGCCGTCATGCCGGCCTCGCGCTGGGGCACGTGGTCGAGATCGAGATCAATGCCGACACCGCCCTTGTCGGCCATTTCCGAAGTGGACGACGTCAAGCCGGCCGCGCCCATGTCCTGGATGGCGATGATCACATCCGTTGCCATCAGTTCGAGACAGGCCTCGATCAGCAGCTTCTCGGTGAAGGGGTCGCCGACCTGCACGGTCGGTCGCTTCTCGGCCGATTTGTCGTCGAATTCGGCCGACGCCATGGTGGCCCCGTGGATGCCGTCGCGGCCGGTCTTCGAGCCGACGTAGACGACGGGGAGGCCGACACCTTTGGCGGCCGAGTAGAAGATTTTGTCGGTCCGAGCGAGACCGACACACATGGCGTTGACCAGGATATTGTTGTTGTAGGCTTCGTCGAAGTTGGTCTCGCCGCCGACCGTCGGCACGCCGACGCAGTTGCC
>LNDR01000110.1 GCA_001464755.1 Rhizobiales bacterium Ga0077524 | reverse complement strand
ATGCGCTCCGCTCGCAGCAGTGGTTCTACGCCGAGGGTACGCCGTGGCGGAAGGCTATCGCGGAGGCAGCCGCCAAGAACGCCAAGCAGATCCAGCCGATGATCGACGACAACTCGGCGCCCACCAACTACTACCGGGCGCTGAAGGACATCGCGGCCTGGTCGCCGGAGAACGCTGTGATCATCGGCGAAGGCGCCAACACGATGGACATCGGTCGCACGCAGTTGCCGAACAAGAGCCCGCGTCTCAGGCTCGACGCCGGCACCTACGGCACCATGGGCATCGGCATGGGCTTTGCCATCGCAGCGGCCGTCGTCCATCCGGATCGCCCAATCATCTCGGTCTCCGGCGACAGCGCGATCGGCTTCTCCGGCATGGAGATCGAGACGGCCTGTCGCTACAACCTTCCGGTCAAGATCGTCGTGCTCAATAACGGCGGCATCGGCTCGGGCACCGAGAAGTACCCCGAGGACCCATTCAATAACCCGCCGCGCGCGCTGATCTACGGCGCCCGCTACGACAAGATGATGGAAAGCTTCGGCGGCAAGGGCTGGTTCATCGACGATCCGAAGGATCTGCGCGGCGCCCTCGATGCGGCCATGGCCCACAAGGGCCCGGCCCTGGTCAACGTCAAGCTGCACCCGAACGCTGGCAGGAAGCCCCAGGAGTTCGGTTGGCTGACAACTTGATTTGCAAGCTGACCCCGGGCCGGCGGCCTATAGGCTTCCGGCCCACCTTCGCCCACTTTACGCTTCGCTTTCTCGACGGCCTCGATTGACTTCGCGGCAATTCGCGCGAGTTCTCGGAGGCATCCGATGCAGAGCCGCATCTGGATCGAGGGTGCAGCCACACGGGAGGTCCAACACATGTCGTTCGAATTGATGAAATCGTTGCGCGCCGGTTTGATCGGTGGCGTCGTCTTCGCCGCCTCCTCGTTCGCGGTCCTTGCGCAGGAAACACTTAAGATCGGCGGCTTGGGACCGCTCTCGGGCGGTGGGACGTCCTGGGGGCTTGCCGCTCAGCGCGGCATGGATCTCGCCATCAACGATCTCAACGCAGCAGGCGGCATCACGGCTGGCGGCAAGACCTACAAGCTGGAACTGGTCTTCTACGACGACCTCTACTCGGCCCAGGGTGGCAAGGCGGCTGCCGAGCGCCTAGTGCACCAGGACAAGATCAAATACATCGTTGGCCCGGTCGGATCGCCGCCCGCGCTGGCCGCGATCAGCGTGACCAATCCGGCCAAGGTCATCGCCTTGACGAATGGCTATGCACCCGGCGTGCTCAAGAACGATACGCCCGATCCCTACAATTTCCGGCTCTACAATACGAACCTCGAATTCGGACCACCGATCATCAAGTGGATCCGGGAGAGCCTGAAAGACATCAAGAAGATCGGGCTGTTGGCGCCCAACGACGCAGTCGGCCAGGCCGTCGCCAAGCCACTAGCCGAGGACTACAAAAAGGAGGGCTTCGAGGTCATTCTCGACTTCTTCGAGCGCGGCACGAAGGAGTTCACGCCGCTGATCCTGCGCATGATGGCCCAGAAGGTCGATGCCTTCGAATTCGACGGCAATTCTCCCGGCGACGCGGGCTTGATGCTCAAGCAGATCCGGCAAGCCGGCTTCCGGGGCAAGGTGTTCCAGGTCGGCGGCCCCGCTGTCGACGAGATCATCGAGATTGCGGGCCCGGCGTCGGAAGGCTTCATGACCTACGACTTCGTCGATTGGGACATGCCGAAAGCCAAGCTCCTGCGTGAGGCCTACCAGGCGAAATACGGGAAAGGCATCATCAGCCCGTTCATGCCGGCGTTCTACCACGGCGTCTATCTCATGGCCGAGGCCATCAAGCGCGCCGATTCGATCGAGACCGACAAAGTGCGAAGCGCATTGGAGAACATCGACGGCTTCGACATCGGCATCTACGGACCGGTCAAGTGGATCGGCAAGGAGACCTACGGCGTCAACCGGCAGCTCATGATGCAGTACTTCTTCTCGGAGGTTAAGGGCGGCAAGATCGTCAAGATCAAGAAGTTCACGCCCTGACGGAACCTCATGTGTGCGCATCGGCCGGACCTCTCCGACGTGAGAGGGCCGGCTGGCTGCGAAAGGATCTCCCTTGCTCGAATTCCTGTCTCGCCTCGAGATACTGCTCAACCCCACTGTGCTCGGGCAGGTCATCGTCAACGGCATCAGTCTCAGCGCGATCTACATTCTCGTGGCGCTCGGCTTTACGCTGTTGTTCGGCATCATGCGTGTCGTCAATTTCGCTCATGGCGAGTTCGCGATGCTGGGAGCCTTTGCCTTCTATCATCTGACAAAGGATCTGAACTGGCCGTGGATGATCGCGCTGCCGGCCGGTGTCATCGGGGTGGCGGCAGCATCGCTAGTGCTGGAATGGCTGGTCTTTCGCTGGTTCTACCAGCGCATGTTCGAGAGCATGATCGGACTTCTCGGGCTCAACATGATGCTGATCTACGGCGGTGTCCTGCTGTGGGACACGCACGAGCGCAACATACCTGCAGCCTCGCAGGAGGTGTTGATGGTCGGCGATATCATCATTCCCATCGACCGTTTGATCGTCGTCGTCATTGCGTTGGCGGCACTCTCCGCTTTCTACCTGTTCATCAGGCATACGCGCGCCGGCCTCGCGATGCGAGCAGCGGCCCAGGATGTCGAGACGGCCGAGACACAAGGCGTCGATACCCGGTACATCTACAAAGTCGCGTTCTTTGTCGCCATTCTGCTGGCGGCGTTGGCGGGCAGCCTGTGGGGCCAGATCTATGCGGTGTCGCCTCATCTGGGCGAGCGGCCACTGATGATGGCCTTTATCGTGGTCATCCTCGGCGGGATGGGATCCATTCCGGGTGCCGCCCTCGGCGGAGCCCTTCTCGGGTTTACCGAGAGCATCGTCGGAACCGCATTCGGCGCGGCGGCCTCTGCCTTCCTCTCGTTCGGGGTGGTAATCGTGCTGCTCGTTTTCCGCCCTTGGGGCATTCTCGGCACTCCGGAGAACTAGCCGATGACCCAAGCGACCAGGATCACATGGGGAGTGCTCGCCGCCGTCGTGCTCGTGGTCTGGCCATGGCTGACGGATGATCGCTTCCTGCATCACGTCGGCGTCTTGATCATGCTGACGGCCATCGGGGCGTCCTCCCTGCACCTCATCATCCGAACAGGCCACGTCAGCCTCTGTCACGCGGCCTTCATGGCCTTTGGCGCCTATGGCTCGGTGCTCACCGTCATGAGTCTAGGCCTGCCGTTCCCGATCGGCCTGCTCGTCGGCACCGGGGCCGCAGCGTTGCTGGCCGCAACCATCGGCCCGATCGTACTCAGGCTCACCGGCAAATATTTCGTCTTGATCACGTTCCTCTTCGGAGAAGTGGTCCGCATGGCGATCGTCGAGAACGTGGCGCTGACGGGCGGCTCCAACGGCATCTTCAACGTGCCGCCTCCGCACCCGATCTTTCTCGACACGAGGGCCTACTACTATTTGGCATTGGCGTTTGCGGTCTTCGCCGTCGGTCTCTGCGCTCGAATTCTGGGCTCGGAGTTTGGGCGCGCCATGAATGCCATCAGGGACGGCGAACGGCTTGCCGAATGCTCGGGCGTGCCGGTCATCCGCTTCAAGGTCATTGTGTTCATCATCGCGTGCGCCCTCGCGGGCATGCAGGGCTCGCTGATGGCGCACTACAACAAGGTGCTCAGCCCCGAGAATTTCTCCGGCATCATCTCTCTCAATCTCGTGGTGATGAACGTGATCGGAGGCATGTCCAGCCTCTGGGGCGCCCTCATCGGCGCCGTCTTCATGGTCATGCTGCCGGAACTGCTCCGCGGCTACGTCAACATCCAACACATCATCTTCGGCGCGATCCTGTTCGCCACCATGGCCTTCATGCCGGGCGGCATCATTGAGGCCGCACGGCGCGTCAAGGCCCTGCTCTCGGCGAAGCCGGACGCATCAGCCCCGCCTCTCGCTCGCGCCGGAGCCGCCGAATGACGACGCCACTCCTCAAGATCGAGCAGCTCTCGAAGCGCTTCGGCGGCCTGCAGGCCGTGGCCGATCTCTCCTATGAGGTGGCTGAGCGCGAGATCCTCGGCATCATCGGTCCCAACGGAGCCGGCAAGACCACGGCGGTTAATCTCGTCTCGGGCGTGATCGAACCATCGAGCGGCCGCGTTTTTCTCGATGGTCGCGACGTGACCGGCCAGAAGCCGCATGTGCTGGTGGAATCGGGCCTCGTGCGAACCTTTCAGGCGACCACGGTCTTTGCCGGCTCGACAGTGCGGGAGAACCTGCGCCGCGGCGCCTTCCGGCTGCTCTATCCGGGCTTTCTCGCGACGCTGTTCGATACGCCCAAGGCAAGAGAGGCGCGCGCGCGCACGGTGGCACACGTCGACGAGGTAATGCACTGGCTGGGCCTCGAGCGGTTCGCCGATCATGTGGCCTCGAGCCTCCCGTACGGTATTCAGAAGGTTCTCGGCATGGGCATCGGTCTCGCAGCCCGCCCGCGCATCATCCTGCTCGACGAGCCGGTCGCCGGCCTCTCGGCGGAGGAAACCGACCACGTCCGCGACACGATCCGCCTCGTGCGCGAGCGCGGCATCGCCGTTGTCGTCATTGACCACAACATGAGGTTCATTACCGACCTGTGCGATCGGGTCCTGGTGATGGCGCAGGGACGCGAACTCGCCCAGGGCGCACCCAGGGACGTGCTGGCCAATACGGCCGTGATCGAGGCCTATCTCGGGAAGCGCTATGCCAAAGCTCAGCGTTGAAGGCCTCAGGGTCACCTACGGGCCGATCGTGGGCACCGAGGGCGTCGGTTTCACCATCGACGACGGTGAGACGGTTGCTTTGATCGGCTCGAACGGCGCCGGCAAGTCGTCGACGCTCAAGGCGATCCTCGGCATGGTCACCTACGAAGGCAGGATCACCTACGGCGGCGCGGACCTGAAAGGCCTGAAGCCCTCGAAGGTGATGCGAAAGGGGATCGGGTTTTCGCCGGAGGGTCGGCGAGTCTTCCCTCAGCTCTCCGTCCTCGACAATCTTCGCGTCGGTGGCATCTCCCGTCCCGAGGCTGAGCTGCCAGAGCGGATCGAGCGCATCTACGGCTATTTCCCACGGCTGAAGGAGCGCCGCACCCAGGCCGCCGGCAGCCTCTCGGGCGGCGAGCAGCAGATGCTTGCGATCGGTCGCGCGCTGATGTCGAAGCCGTCCCTGATCATGCT
>LNDR01000109.1 GCA_001464755.1 Rhizobiales bacterium Ga0077524 | reverse complement strand
TGAGCAGGATCGCCTGCCTTCTGCGCAAGAGCCGCCGTGGCGGGGACCAGGAAACTCAGCGCAAGTGCGCCGCTGACGTAGCGTGCAACCACATGAATCACTCCTTCGCAGCGCGGTGAAACCTCACCCCCGGTGGATCTTCACGTACTCGAAGTCGCCGGGCTTCTGGTCGATGCCGACCTTCGGCGCCGCGATCCAGCCGGCATACTTGCCGCGGTCCCAACAGGGCTGCATCAGCGAGGCGACGAAATCGCCGTCGGCCTTCGAAGGCAGCCACTGGTCGCGCATCTTCATCCACTGCTCGGCCGTCAGCAGCTTTCCCTCGGGCGACGCCTCGATGCCCTTGAATTCACCGATCTTCCGATTGAACGCCACCGATGGCAGCGTCAGCTGGAACTTGATGCCGGCCTTTTCCATGATCCGGTTCCAGCGCGACACGCCGCCCTGGCAATCCTTCGTATAGTCGTCCCTCAGCCGCATGTTGATCGCCGTCAGCGCCGGCTCATCGACTGTCCGAATGTCGCCGTCTACCAGCTTCAGCACCGGATAGGTGGCGCTCGTAAGCTGGTGATCGTCCTCGATCCGGGTCTCCATGAACCGACCCTTAAGGCCAGCGTTGAAGAAGTTGGCCGCATTCGTCGAGACCTCCGATCCGAACAGGTCCAGCGACAGCGAATAATGCAGGTTCGCCTTTTTCTGGATGGTCGGCAGGTCGACCACGCCCAGCGCCCGGATGCGCGCCATATCGAACGGGTCCTCGATCCCGGCAGCCTTCATCGCCTCGCAAGTCCGCTCGATGACGCGGCCCACGCCCGTCTCGCCGACGAACATGTGGTGCGCTTCCTCCGTCAGCATGAACCGACAGGTCCGCGACATTGGATCGAACCCGGATTGCGCCAGGCTCTCAAGCTGCATCTTGCCGTCACGATCGGTGAAGAACGTGAACATGAAGAACGACAGCCAATCCGGCGTCTCCTCGTTGAAGGCGCCGAGCATGCGCGGCTTGTCGGCGTCACCCGAGCGGCGCTCCAACAACCCCTGCGCCTCTTCCCGCCCGTCGCGGCCGAAATACTTCTGCAGCAGGTAGACCATCGCCCAGAGATGACGCCCTTCTTCGACGTTCACCTGGAAGAGATTGCGCATGTCGTAGAGCGACGGCGCCGTCTTGCCGAGGAAGCGCTGCTGCTCGACCGACGCCGGCTCCGTATCGCCCTGGATGACCACCAGCCGACGCAGCATGGCCCGATACTCGCCTGGCACCTCCTGCCACGCCTTCTCGCCCATATGCGCCCCGAAGTTGACGCGGCGCTCCTCGTCCTGCGGCGCCAACAGAATGCCCCAGCGATAGTCAGGCATCTTGACGTAGTCGAACTTGGCCCAGCCCTTGGGGTCGATCGAGACGGCGGTACGCAGGAAGACGTCGGACGTCTGGAAGCCATCCGGCCCCATCGTCATCCACCAGTCGATATAGCCCGGATGCCACTGTTCGAGCGCCTTCAGCACCCGATTGTCGGACGCCAAATTGACGTTGTTGGGGATCTTGGTCGAGTAGTCGACATAGGTCGTATCGGGCATCTGGACACTCGTCAGCGTCGGGTCGTTCGGCAGTGGGGGAGACCGCAAGCCTCCACACCGGCGCCCTTCACGGTCGCGTTGCACGGAATTTACGCATCACTATAACGGACTTTAGGGCAGTTGCGATGCCCATGCACTCTCGCCGTAAACTTTCAGAGCCCACCTCAGCCCTGCCCCCGCTTGTCCACCACCCGCTTGGCCTTGCCCTCGCTTCGGGCCACGCCTCCCGGGTCGAGAACCGTCACCCTGGCCGTCACACCGATGACACTCTTGATATGGTGACCGAGCTCCGCCTGGGCCCTTGCTCTGAGCGCGCTGCCTTCCTCTGGATCGGCGGCCTCGACCATCACCTCCATCTCGTCCATCCGCCCGGACCGCGTCAGCACGATCTGGTAATGCGGCGCAAGCCCCATCACCTTCAGGATCTGCTCCTCGATCTGCGTCGGAAACACATTGACCCCGCGCACGATCATCATGTCGTCCGAGCGCCCCGTGACCCGCGCCATGCGCCGCATCGAGCGCGCCGTCCCCGGCATCAGGCGGGTCAGGTCCCGCGTCCGGTACCGGATGATCGGCATCGCCTCCTTGGTCAGCGACGTGAACACCAACTCGCCCGGCTCCCCCTCGGCCACCGGCTCGCCCGTATCCGAGTTCACCACCTCCGGGTAGAAATGGTCCTCCCAGATGTGCGGCCCGTCCTTGGTCTCGACGCACTCGTTGGCCACCCCGGGCCCGATCACCTCAGAGAGCCCGTACGTGTCGACCGCGTGAATACCGAACGCCGCCTCGATCTCGCCGCGCATCGCGTCCGTCCACGGCTCTGCCCCGAGGATCGCAACCTTTAGCGAGGTCTTCCTCGGATCGCGCCCTTGGCGCCGGAACTCATCCAGGATCGCCAGCAGATACGATGGCGTCACCGTGATGATGTCCGGCTCGAACTCCGCGATGAGTTGCACCTGCCGCTCGGTCATGCCGCCCGAAACCGGGATCACCGTCAATCCGAAGTCGGTGGCGCCGTCGTGATAGCCGAGCCCGCCCGTAAAAAGTCCATAGCCGTAGGCGTTGTGCAGCTTCATACCCGGCCGCCCGCCCGATGCCCGGATGCAGCGGCCCACCATCTGCGCCCATGTCGCCAGATCGCGCTTCGTGTAGCCGACCACAGTCGGCTTCCCCGTCGTTCCTGACGAGGCATGGATGCGCGCGAGCTGCGCTTGCGGCACCGCGAGCATGCCGAACGGATAGTTGGCCCTCAGATCCGCCTTCGCCGTGAAGGGAAAGTGCCTGAGGTCGTCCAGCGAGCGCAGATCTTCGGGTTTCACCCCGGCGGCATCGAATGCCTGCCGGTAATGAGGGACATTCTCATAGGCGTGCCTGAGCGACCACTTCAACCGGTGCAGCTGCAGCCCACGGATCACCTCGACAGGCGCCACCTCGATCGGGTCCAGCTCGAACCGCTCCGGCGTCAGGTCCTGCATCTCGCTTCTCCTACATAGTCGGGTCCGAGGCCCTCGGCCCTGGCCGGGAAGCGCGAGGGGGCGGAGGCCTCTCGCAATCCGCCCGCAGGGCAGAGCTACCCGAACAGCGTCCCCGGAATGCTTCGCACCTGCCCGCGAAACTCCGCTATCACGTCACCGGCTTCGCTGCGCACCGTCACATCGTAGATTCCACTTCTCTCCACGCGGTGCCGCTCGACACCTTCCGCAACAAGCCGCATGCCGAGGCGCGCCGGAGCGATCAGCGTGATCTGGCTCGACTGCAGGATCATGCGCTGATTGTAGCTGTTGGAGGCGAAGGCACACGCGCTGTCGGCCAGCGTGAAGATGAACCCGCCGTGGCATACGCCGAGCCCATTCACCATCGCGGCCGTGATCTCCATCGACAGCACCGCCGCGCCAGGCCCGACGCGCTCCAGCCGCATGCCGAGCCCTCGGCTCGCGTTGTCCTCGGCCCACATCGCCTCGGCGCTTGCGCGGGCGATGGCAACGGCATCAGGAGTGCTCATTCTCGCTCCTGCTATCGCCCGACGAACTTCGCCGGCCGCTTCTCTTGGAACGCCGTGACGCCCTCAATGTAGTCGGCCGATGCCGCCGCCTGCTGCTGCAGCAGCTTCTCGAGCGCAAGTTGCCCCCCGAGATCGTTGCCGGCAGCCGCTGCGAACGCTCGCTTCTGCAAACCCAGTCCGTAAGTCGCAGCCGACGCCAGCCGCTCTGCAACAGCCGTCACCTCGGCGTCGAATTTGTCGTCGTCGACCGCCTTCCAGATCAAACCCCACGCCTCGGCCTGATCCGCCTTGACCGGCTCGGCCAGCATCGCATGCGCCCTTGCCCGCGCCTCGCCGATCAGCCGCGGCAGCATCCACGTCGAGCCGCAGTCTGGCACCAGCCCGAGCCGCGCGAAGGCTTGCAGGAAAGTCGCCGACCGCCGCGCGATGACGATATCGCACGCCAGTGCCAGGCTCGCGCCAGCTCCAGCCGCGACACCGTTCACCGCTCCCACGATCGGCTTTGCCATGCCACGCATGAGCTCGATGATCGGGTTGTAGCGATCGAGAACCTCGCCGAGATCAGGCTGGGGGCCGTTTTTGGCGTAGACCTCGCCCGACAGCTCTTGCCCGGCGCAAAAGCCCCGCCCGGCGCCCGTCAGCACCACGACGCGGCACTTCTCGTCCTTGTCCGCCGCCTCTAGGGCGGGCGCCAAGGCCTCCGCCAGCTCACGGCAAAGCGCATTGAGCTTATCCGGCCGGTTGAGCGTGAGGCGCACGATGCCACCGCTCCGTTCCACCAGCACCGTGTCGTTCGCCATTATCACGCTCTCCGTCGACCGCATCAGCAGGTCGTATATTGGCCGTTGCCGGGGGCGGGCTCAATGGCGTTGGCACTGCCTCGCCAGCGTTGACCTAGCCCGTCGCACCACATAATCTGATATATCAGAGATGCCACCGATGGGCACCTGCCCGTCGGCGATAGTCCGCGCTCGAAGCGCCCGGCGTTGACCGAAGCCGCAAAAGCACCAGAGGACACGATGACACCGGAAGAGATCCTCTCGATACCGCCACGAGTCCTCACTCAGAAGCAGCGCGAAAGCTATTTCGAGGACGTCCACATCCTCGTCGAGAACGCAATTTCCATGGCCTGGGTCGAACGCCTCCGGGGCGCCACCAACGCCATGATCGAGCAAAGCCGCAGCATCACCAAGCGTGACGCCAAGTGGGACATGGAGGCCGGCCACAGCTACGACAACCCCCGCCTTCGCCGCTTGTCGAGCCCCGTCGATCACCATCCCGTCTTCTGGGAGTACGCTGCCTCGGGGCAGTCGCCACTGCCCGACATCATTGCCGATCTCGTCGGGCCGGACGTCAAGTTCCATCACTCGAAGCTGAACTTCAAATGGTCGAAGGGCGGCGCGGAGGTGAAGTGGCACCAGGACATTCCCGCCTGGCCGCACACCAACTACACGCCCTGCACCGCCGGCACCTACATCTACGACTGCAACCGCGAGCAGGGGCCGATGGGTTTCATACCCGGCAGCCACAACGGCCCGATCTACTCCGAGTACGACGACAAGGGCGAATGGGTCGGCTGCCTTTCGAAAGAGGATACAGCCAAACTCGACAGCTCGAAAGTTCAGTGGCTCG
>LNDR01000108.1 GCA_001464755.1 Rhizobiales bacterium Ga0077524 | reverse complement strand
ACAGTCGGCTGGGTGCTGCCGATCATTATCATTTGCTTCATCCTGTTCGCCCTCTACGGGCCCTGGATGCCGTTCCAGGTGCTCAAGCACCCCGGCGTTACCTGGCGGCAGTTCATCAACAACATCTACTTCCCGGCCGAGGGCATCTTCGGCATCGCGCTCTGGATCGCCTCGACGATCGTGTTCCACTTCGTGCTGTTTGGTGCGGTGGCGCAGCGCATGGGCCTTGGCCAGCTGTTCGTCGATGTCTCGACGATCATCGCGGGCCGCTTCACGGGTGGGCCGGCCAAGGTGTCCGTCATCTCGTCGGCGCTGTTCGGGACGATCTCGGGCTCGGCTGTTGCCAACGTCGTCTCGACCAGCCGCATTTCGCGGGCGCAGTCGAGGCCGCAGCCAGCGCCGGCGGGCAGGTGACGCCGCCGATCATGGGCGCGGCGGCCTTCATCATGGCCGAGTATCTCAAGATGCCGTACAGCCACATCGCGCTGGCGGCCGTCATTCCGGCCGCGATGCACTATCTCGGCGTTTTCGTCATGGTGCATCTCGAGGCGAAGCGGCTCGGCTTGCGCGGCTTCACGCGCGAGGAAATCCCGCACATCGGACGCGTGCTCGTGCGCGGCTGGCCGGCGTTCCTGCCCTTGTTCGTCCTCTTGTATGTTCTGTTCTCGGGCTTCACGCCCTACATGGCCGCGTTCTGCGGCATCACGGCGGCCATCGTCGTCGGGCTCCTCAATCCCATGCACCGCGTCTCCTGGCGCGGGTTCCTCGAAGCCTTCCACCAGGGGGCGCGAAGTGCGCTCGCGGTCGGTGCCATCTGCGCGGCGGTCGGCATCGTCATCGGCGTGATCTCGCTGACAGGCCTTGCCTTTCGTCTCGGCTTCATGGTCACCGGAGCCGCTGGCGATCTAGGGAAACTGCTGCATGCGGGTCTGTCGTTCCTGCCTTGGGAGTTGCTCAGTCTCAAGGACATCACGCTGTTTTTGTCGATGGTATTCATCGCCATCGCCTGCATCCTGATGGGGGCCGGCGTGCCGACGACGGCGCTCTACATCATGCTCGTTACCGTCGCGCAGCCGGCATTCGCCAATCTCGGCGTCCCGCCTCTTGCCACGCACATGTTCGTCTTGTTCTACGGGATCATCTCGGAGGTGACGCCGCCGGTATGCACATCGGCCTACGCGGGTGCGGCGATCGCCAATGCCAACCCGTGGCGGACCGGCTTCACCGCATTCAAGCTGTCGAACGGCAAGATCATGGTGCCGTTCGTCTTCTGTTACTCACCCGTCATGTTGCTCGTGCTGCCCGGCTGGACGTGGGGGGCGTTCCTCGAGACGACGATCACCTGCGCGCTCGGCATTTGCATGCTGGGTGTCGCCTTCGTCGGCTACGGCTGGGCGACCATGCCGATGGGACTGCGCGTCATGCTCGGCATCGGTGGGGTTCTGATGGCGGCACCATCGCGCACGACCGAGCTCGTCGGTTTGGCGCTGGCCGTGCTGCCGGCGCTTCAACAGTTCCGAGCAGCACGGCTGAAGAAGGCAGCAACCGCGCCTACGTGAGACGCGGTTGGGCTGTAGCTGTGGCAGGTAGACTTGCTCGCCCCGCGTCCGCTGCCACCGCCTCGATAGCCGACGTGTTGGGTCTCGAAGCGATAGCGGCCCGACCTACAGCTGAAACGCGCGCATAACGTCGCCAAAGCGCCGCGCAATGGTATCCCGGCCCATGTGGCGTCCACCGCTGACGCGTTTGCGACCGCCGACCCAGACGCAATCGACGGCCCGCGCGCCGGTGAAGATCCAGGCGTCGAGAAGCTGAACAGGCGTCCGTCCGGCGAACGCGGCATGCGACAGGTCGAGCGAGACGAGGTCGGCACGGGCACCGACGCGAATGCCTGCCTCCGCGACACCGAGCGCCTGGGCTCCACCGCGGACGGCCGCCTGGAACAACGCCTCGCCGGTCGATCCGCCGTCGTTCGCGAGAACATTGCGCGCCCTGTCCCGCAATCGCTGTGACGTCTCGAGCTGGCGCAATTCGTCGGGAATGCCGATCAGGATATTAGAATCGCTGCCGACACCGAAGTGTCCACCACCGCGCAGAAACACTGCGGCATTGAAAATACCGTCACCGAGATTCGCCTCGGTCACCGGGCAGAGGCCGGCCACCGCACCGCTCGCAGCAAGCTGCTGCGTCTCGTCGTCGGTCATGTGGGTGGCGTGGATGATGCACCAGCGCGCGTCGACCGGCGCATTGTCGAGCAGCCATTCGACCGGGCGCCGCCCAGACCAGGCGAGACAATCGTCGACCTCCTTCACTTGCTCGGCGGCGTGGATGTGCAGCGGCGCGGTAGGCGCCAACGACTGAAGCCCGACCAGTTCGTCGGATGTGACCGCGCGCAGGCTATGCGGGGCAACGCCGACGATTGCGTCCTCGAGCCCCGATACGTGTCGGCGAGAGCCAACGAGCAAGCGCTCGAAGGCGTCGAGGTCGTTGACGAAGCGTCGCTGCCCGTCGTTGGGGGCCGCGCCTGCGAAGTTGCCGTGGGCATAGAAGGTGGGCAGGAGAGTCAACCCGATCCCCGTCTCTGCCGCCGCCGCAGCAATGCGGGACGCCATCTCGGCAATGTCGCTGTAGCACCGGCCATCGGGCGCGTGGTGCAGGTAGTGGAACTCGCCAACCCGCGTGAAGCCGGCTTCGAGCATTTCGACATACAGTTCGGCCGCGATCGCCTGGAGTTGGTCCGGCGTCATGGCGAGCGCAAATCGATACATCGTCTCGCGCCATGTCCAGAAGCTGTCCGGCAGGTCGCCGCGCACCTCGGTCAGGCCAGCCATACCGCGCTGGAATGCATGGCTGTGGAGGTTGGGCATTCCGGGCAGAAGCACGCCATGGCACTCGTCGGCCGGGGTGGGCATCACATCGCAGTCGCAACCCACGATGACCCCACCTGCAAGAGCGAGCCGGACATTGGCCCGCCAGCCGTCCGCCGTCAGCGCCGAAGTGGCGAAAAGGGATGTCATCCAGTGGGGCTCATCGCTCTATGTGTCACCGAATGCTACCGCTATGGCCAGCCGTCGTCATCCTATGCACGACGTCGCGGCGCGCCCCGGTCGAGAATTCCGGCACATGCGAAGCCTTGTCTCGTCTCGAGCCTGAAAGACGCGCAGTCCCGCATGTATCGGCAACGACCCGATCATCGATCGGGGTAGGCCTGTCAGAGCTTGCACCTCGGGCTAGGAATGCCGTCGCGAAACAAATTGAACGTGATTGGGGCCGGTATTCCCTTGCTTTGGCTATCTCGCGCCATTGCTTCCCGTCGCGGGCCGAAGATCGTTGACGCGTCTCGCCTCGCAGCGTACATGAACGGTGGTCGTTGTGCCTCTTGTTGCAAGATTGTAACCCGAGGCTCGACCACAATGCGGGTATCCCTTCGGGGGGTCCGAATGCCAGGGACGGAGCGTAGCGCAGCCTGGTTAGCGCACCAGTCTGGGGGATGAATTGTACGTTGTTTTGTGATGTTTCATCCCGTTCCATTTCGCCCGAATCTTAGCCTGAAATCAACATCTTGCTGCTATCCAGTTGTTCCACGACGTTGCAGAACGTTCCGTGACAATGAGCCTCTTTTGGTTACAACTGGGTTACAATGGGCAGAGTTGCGTCCGGTCTCAGCACCGATCTCGAAGTGAAGGCGTTGAAGCCGCGCGACAAGCCATATGAGCTTGCCGTGTCCGGTGTCAGTGGGCTGAGACTCTGTGTTGGGAAGAACGGATCGAAGTCGTTCCGGTTGCTCTATCGTGTGTATCCTGAGCGAAAACTCCGTCCCCTTCGCATTGGATCGTATCCAGCGATCACTTTGAAGCAGGCCAAGGCCGACGCTCTCTCCGCGCTCGGACTAGCTATCAAAGGCGTTGATCCTGCCGCTGCGATCCGCAAAGCCCGTGAAGTGGCCGACCCTCAATTCAGCTTCGCTGTGTTGCGCGAGCGATACGTGAACGAGCACTGCAACGCCAACATGAAGCCCCGGTCGGCGAAGGAAGCAGGCCGGTGCCTGCGTGTCGATTGGGGCGACAAGGCAGGGCTCGACAAGAAGGACGCTCGTACGATCACACCCGACCTAGTGGTGAAGCGTCTGTCAGCCATCAACGCGCTTGAACAACATGACGCCAATACGCTCGCCGTCCTCAAGGGCTTCTACAAGTGGCTAAAGGGGAAACAGATCGTCGCCGTCGCGCCCACTGATGGCGTTCGTCACAACAGCAAGTCCAAGCCCCGCTCTCGATACCTCAATGACGAAGAGATCGTTCGCGTTTGGAATGCCGCCGATAAGATCGGTTACCCCTACGGCCACGTCGTCAAGCTGTTCCTGCTGACGTGTACGCGACGGAACGAAGTCGCGGGCATGCAGTGGTCCGAACTCGACTACGACGAAGCGCGCTGGATCATGCCGCACGAACGCACGAAGAAACGTCGAAACTCCGAGCCCAAACCTCACTTGGTGCCACTATCATCGTTGGCGCTCGAACTGTTGAAGTCCTGCCCGCGAAGCCACGACACGTTCGTGTTTCCTGCCGAGCGGAGCGACAACAAGACCGGCCACATCGCCAACTGGAATGCCCGTAAGGCTCAGTTGGACAAGCTCAGCGGCGTCGAAGGGTTCAACCATCACGACACGCGGCGGACGGTGACGACGGGACTTGGACGCATCAAGCTCCCGAACGGTCAACGCATCGCCCGCCACGTCAAGCAGGCGCTTATCCATCATTCGGCCGGTAAAGACGACACGATGGGGAAGCACTACGATCTTTACGAATATGAAGACGAAAAGCGGGAAGCTCTGGAAGCTTGGTCCGATCACATTCGGGGACTACTGAAACGTCATGCAGAACAACCCGCGCGTCCTGCTACAACCCGAGGTAACGAGGCTGACCGGACTATCGCGGACAACCCTTTGGCGTGATGTGCGTGACGGGAAGTTTCCGGCGCCGGTTCAACTAGGAAGCCGGAATGCTTGGTACGAGCGCGACGTACATGCCTATTTGGAAAATTTGGGCTCCCCGACGTTTCAAGTGGGTAGCTTGAGGTCGAGTTTGCCGGCGACCATGTAGGTGACGGCCTTCAAGGTTTCGCGGTTTCGGTAGCCTCG
>LNDR01000107.1 GCA_001464755.1 Rhizobiales bacterium Ga0077524 | reverse complement strand
CCATTGACCTCCTTGCGGTGCGGGCCCGAGACGAGGATCGCGCCCCATCCGCCGGGCCCGGGATTCCCGGAGCAGGCACCATCGGTGAAGATCGTCACAATCGGCTTCTCGTCGTCACTCATCGAGCGCTCGCCCGATCGGTGCCATCGAGGCCGTACTCGCGCGCGCTTCGGATGGTCTGGTGGAAGCTTAGCCGGCGTGCGTACTCGCCAGGATCCTTGCGCTTCACGAGTGCGTCCGGCGGCGTGTTGATCCAGTCGTAGGCCCGTGTCAGCAGAAAGCGGAGCGCCGAGCCGCGAGCGAGCACGGGCAGCGCCGCCCGCTCCGCCTCCGAGAGCTGTCGCACGCTATCGTATCCCTTGAGAAGCGCCCGCCCCTTGGTGATGTTGAATTGTCCATCGGCCTCGAAGCACCAGGCGTTGAGGCACACCGCCACGTCGTAGGCGAGCGCGTCCGTGCACGCGAAATAGAAATCGATCAGGCCCGATAGCTGGTCGTGGAGGAAGAACACGTTGTCGGGAAAGAGATCGGCATGGATGACGCCCTGCGGCAGATCTCTCGGCCAGCGTGCGTCGAGAAATGCCAGCTCGGCTTCGATCATCGCCCCCAGACCACCACGGATCTCGTCGGCGCGTTCGGCGAAACGCTCGTACAGCGGTCGCCAGTCGTCGATGCCGAGGCCGTTGCGTCGCGTCAACGAGAAGTCGGCGGCAGCGATGTGCATCCGCGCCAGTGCTTCGCCCACCTCGCCACAGTGATCGGCAGTCGGCCTGCGCACCGAGAGGCCTTCGAGAAACGTCACGAGCGCCGCGGGCCGCCCGGCTATCTCCCGAAGATTGCAGCCTTCGCTGTCGCGCACCGGCGTGGGGCAATTGAGGCCCGATCCCGCCAGATGCTCCATCAAGGAGAGAAAAAACGGGAGTTCGGCCGGGTTCACGCGCTTCTCGTAGAGCGTCAGGATGAACCAGCCCTGCTCGGTCTCGACCAGATAGTTGGTGTTCTCGACGCCTTCCGCGATGCCCTTGAAAGAGACCACCTCGCCCAGGCCATAGCTGGCGATGAAGGCACTGATCTCCTCGTCGCCGACGTCCGTGTAGACCGCCATCGGATTTCCGTTTGTCTCGTTGCTCAGCCGGCGACCGGCGCGTCGCGCAGCTCGCGCGGCACATTGAAGGCGATTCGCTCCTCTGCCGTCCGCACCTGTTCGAGCGTCACGTCGAAGCGCTCGCGGAGGGCCGCGATGATCTCGTCGACCAGGACCTCCGGCGCCGACGCACCGGCCGTGATCCCCAGTGTCCTCACACCCTCGAGCTGCGGCCACGGCAAATCGCTCGCACGCTGGACGAGCATCGAGCGCGGGCAGCCGGCACGCTCGGCAACCTCGACGAGGCGCAGCGAGTTCGAGCTGTTCGGCGCACCGACGACGACCACGCAGTCGGCCCTTGGCGCAATTACCTTGACGGCGGCCTGCCGGTTCGTCGTCGCATAGCAGATGTCCTCCTTGTGAGGACCGGCAATTGCGGGGAACCGCTGCTTGAGGACGGCCACGATCTCGGCTGTGTCGTCGACCGAGAGCGTCGTCTGCGTGATCCAGGCGAGACGGTTGGGGTCGCGCGGCGCAAGCCGCCGGGCGTCTTCCACGGTCTCGACGAGCCGCACGATGCCGTCCGGCAGCTGCCCCATTGTGCCGACCACCTCGGGGTGCCCGGCGTGACCGATCAGCACGATCTCGAGACCCTCGGCGTGATGGCGCTCGGCCTCGACGTGCACTTTCGATACGAGAGGGCAGGTCGCGTCGAGAAAGAACATGTTTCTCTTGCGGGCTTCAGCTGGCACGGCCTTCGGCACCCCGTGTGCCGAAAAGATCACAGGCGCATCGGTTTCTGGAATCTCGTCGAGCTCCTCCACGAATATGGCGCCTTTCTGGCGCAGAGAATCGACCACGAACCGGTTGTGCACGATCTCGTGCCGCACGTAGACGGGGGGACCGTACTTGCGCAGCGCCAACTCGACGATCTGGATGGCCCGGTCGACGCCGGCACAAAAGCCGCGTGGCGCCGCGAGCAGAACTGTGAGCGGTGGGCGAGCGGTCGGTTGCATGCGATCGAATGGCTCCGTCGGCGCGTTCGCAATTGGAACTGAGGACATCCGGCACAGGCGCGAGACGCCATCCGGAAAACCCATGGTGCTACACTTGACATCCGGTTTGAACAAGGGCGATGGTCCGCCCGTGACCTGCGGGGGTACCGAGTCAGCGGCGCGTCAGATGCCGCGGCTTCGAATGGACGGGGGTAGCGTGGCTCGATCAGCGACAGGCGCTTTGCGCGCATGCGGCCTATTGGTCGGTGCGGCGGCGATCGCGACGATAGCGACAGGCTGCGGCATGTCCTCGATCACCTCGGGGATCGGCGGTGGCGTGTTTGGTGGTGGCGCCGCTTCGAAGACGGCGGACAAGGCGGTCACTCACGAGCAGATGCTGTCTGCCGCCAAGGCGAATTCTCCCATAGCCGTCGGTGGCGACGTCGCGGGAGGCTGCCCACGCTTCGCCGTATGGCCCCGCGATCATCATGTGACGGTTTACGAGCAGGGCAAGGTTGGCGATGGGCTCGCCGTGCGCCATCGCGGCGAGATCACGCAGACCGCACGCGAATGCCAGATCCAAGGCACACGCGTCACGGTGAAGTATGGCTTCTCGGGACGTGTGCTGCTCGGCCCCAAGGGCCAGGCCGGCCTTGTCACGTTGCCGGTCAACATTTTCGTCACCGATGCCAAGCGCGCGCGAGTCTTGAACGAGACCGGAATGGTCGATGTGACTGTCTCCGCCGACAAGCCGGTCGGCTACTTCTCGGCTGTGCGCACCGTGTCTTTCGATGTGCCCGTCGGTTCACGGGCCGGCGAGTTCGAGGTGTTCGTCGGCTTCGACCAGGCGACTCCGGGCGCGGGCTGAGTCGGCGCCCCCAACCCCCACGCGCTGCGATTGCTCGCGCGGTTCCATGCGCAAAATCGGGGGTCGGCGCCGGGACGCGACCCGTCAATTGAAATTCAGTTTCAGCCCCGGCTCCGGCCACTGCAACATCGCGAGTTGGCCCTTGTCGGAGAGCGTGACGTAGGCCGTGCGCATGTCGGCGCCGCCGAAGCAGATGTTGGTGGGATAGACGTCCGGCATCTTCCCCTCGCGCACGATGTCGCCCTTCGGCGAGATCTCGGTGATGTAGCCCGTTGTCAGTGTTGCGACGCAGATGTTGCCGCTCGCCATCACCGCGAGGCTGTCGAATCGCGCGCGGCCGGGAAGGCCGGCGATCATGCGGCCGCTGTGCGGCGCAAACTCTGACTTCGGCTTGAGCTTGCCCGGACCCTGCACCTCGAACGCCCAGAGCCGCGCGCCTTCGGTATCGGCGGCATAGAGGGTCCGACCGTCGGGCGAAAGTCCGCAGCCGTTGGTGCTGAGCAGGGGATACGCCACCTCGATCACCTTCGAGCCGTCCGCCAGCGCATAGTAGATGCCGGCGTTGTCGCGATGGCGAGGATGGCGCTTGCCGAGGTCGGTGAAGTAGAAGCCGCCCTCTTTGTCGAAGACCAGATCATTCGGCGCCGAGAGGGGATTTCCCGCCACCTCCTTGTAGAGCAGCGTTGCCTTGCCCGTCTTGGCGTCGAGCCGCTGGACGTATCCGTACTTGTAGTCGGGGTGTGGGCCGAGCCCCATCGAGTGGCCCTCGACGTAGCGGCTGCCGCCGTTGTTGCAGAGGTAAAGGTGCCCGTCCGGCCCGAAGGCGAGCCCATTCGGCCCGCCGCCGCAGTCCGAGAAGAGGCTGACCTTGCCGTCGGGTGTTACCCGAGTGCAGCGTCCGTTGCGGATCTCCGTCAGGATGACCGAGCCATCGGCGCAGACCACGGGGCCCTCGGGAAAGCCGAGCCCACTCGCCAGGATTGTCACGTCCGTCATGTTCGTTTTCTCCTGCGTGACGCCTGAGGCCTAGCATTGGCCGACGCCTGTTGCTGCGGTCCGCTGCCGCTATTTCAGCCGACTGAGATATTGCTGGGCGATGTCGATGCCCACGTAGTCCGAGTAGGCCTTCAAAAGACGCGCGGCGACGGGGCCGGGCACGGTGCCGCCGCCGATCGCTGCGT
Organism: Rhizobiales bacterium Ga0077524; assembly: GCA_001464755.1. Lineage (GTDB taxonomy): Bacteria > Pseudomonadota > Alphaproteobacteria > Rhizobiales > Hyphomicrobiaceae. The sequence goes on along the minus strand of LNDR01000107.1, from coordinate 990 downwards.
GGTTGACCTTGGAAACCGGACACAGGCACAGGCTCGTCGACGTCAGGAACACCTCGTCGGCGGTGTAGGCGTCGTAGAGATCGATGTCGCGCTCGACCACCTCGAAGCCTTCCTGGCGCGCCAACTCGATTACGGTCTGCCTCGATATGCCCTCGAGAACGTAGCGCCCCTGCGGCGTCGAGATGCGCCCCTCCTTGACCACGAAGATGTTCGAGCCCATGCCCTCGCAGAGGTTTCCGTTCTCGTCCAAGAGCACGGCCCAGGCCTCCGGATCGCGCTCGCGCGCCTCCATGTCGGCCATCACCATGTTGAGATAGTTGTGCGTCTTGACGCGTGGGCTGAGCGAGCCCGGCGGCGTCCGGCGCACGGACGGCACCACCACCCGGATACCGTCTCGATAGTGGGCGGCGCGCGCCTTGAACGGCAGCGGCATGCAGTCGACGATGACGGAGGGACCCATGTCCTCCCACGGGTCCATACCTTCGCCGACGCTCTTGATGCCGCGCGAGACACGCTGCCCGACCCACCAGTCGTCGCCCTGGCCGAGCAGATGCGCGTTGCGGCGCACGACCTCGTGCGTGATGTCGGTGAGCTCGGTTGGCTTGAGGCCGATGTCGATGCCCAGATAGGCGAGGGAGCGGTAGAAGCGGTCGATGTGCTCCTTCACGCGAAACGGCTTGCCCGCGAACGTGCGTGTCATGTCGAAGCAGCCGTCGCCATAGAGGAAGCTGCGGTCGCGGAACGGCACGCGCACCTCGCCTTCGGGGACGTAGTTGCCGTTGAAATAGGCGGTCCGCTGGTTCGAGCGCTCGGGCATGGCGGTTTGTCCTTCGGGCAATGTCTGCGGCACGCAGCTTCCCCGCCGCGCTGCCGGTATCCTAAGTCGAATTGGACGGCGGTGGGAAGGTGGCTGGGCGGGTGCGGGCGAGGACGCGGCTTCCGATGACGGCGTTTGATCCACAAGAGACGTCACGGCGGGGTGGGGGGCGG
>LNDR01000106.1 GCA_001464755.1 Rhizobiales bacterium Ga0077524 | reverse complement strand
ACGCGTCTGGACGGTTGAAGGTGGCCGGCTGCAGCAGCGTACTGTCTCCTTCCGGCACCGCACCGAGGCCGCCCAGTTGGAGATCGTCGCAGGAATTCCCGACAAGGCGCAAGTCGTCAGTCGCCTAGTCCCCGGCATGCGTGAGGGCCGCTCCGCGGCGGTCCGTGCAGCGCCGGCCGCGAGCCCCGTCCAAGGATCGTCGCGATGAACCTGGCTTACCGCGACATCCGCCATGGGCTGTTCCGGTTCCTGCTCACCTGCGTCGGTTTGGGGCTGCTGCTGGGCGTCGTCATGGCGATGATCGGCATCTACCGTGGCCTCGTCGTCGATGCCCTGACGATCGCCCGCTCGCCTGCCGTCGGCCTATGGGTGGTCGAGGCGATACGCGCGAAGCTATAGCGCGCATCGCGGGGGTCGAGGCCGCCGGAAGCCTCACCTATCAAACCGTCGAGGCCGAGCATGCCGGGCGTAAGCTGCGCCTCTATGTCATCGGCTTTGAGCCAACACGCCCGGGTGGGCCGCCCGACCTTGTGGCTGGCCGGCATATCGCGCGCAGCCACTACGAGATGGTGGCTGATCAAGCCTCGGGGCTCACACTTGGCGCCCGCTTGCGTTTGGGCCGGAGCGACTTCACGGTGGTGGGCCTGACCCGAAATCAAGTCGCCTCGGGTGGCGATCCTGCAACCTTCATCACGTTGCTCGACGCACAGAAGCTGCAGTTCGACCTCGCCCCGCCGGCGGCCCGGGTTCAGATCGCGCGCGGAGGAGGTGGCGCGAGCCGCGATACGATAAATGCCGTCGTCGCGCGTCTGCAGTCGGGCACGGCGCCCGATACCGTTGCCGAGGCCGTCCGGCGGTGGAAGCATCTGTCGGCCATCACCCAGGACGGCCAAGAGAGCATTCTCACCCAATCGCTCGTCGACCGCGCTCGGCGTCAGATTGGATTGTTCACGTCTCTTCTGCTGATCGTATCGGCGGTTATCATCGCACTTATCATCTATACGATGACCATGGAGAAGCTGAAGCAGATCGCCACCTTGAAGCTGATCGGCGCACCTGACCGCACCATCATCGGCATGATCGTCCAGCAGGCACTCGCTCTCGGCCTCATTGGCTTTACAATCGGTGCGACCCTCATCTTCAACATCAAGGACTATTTCCCGCGTCGCGTCGTCCTGGAGCCGGACAACGTCCTGGCTCTTGCCGGCATCGTGCTCGTCGTATGCCTCTTGTCGAGCGGCCTTGGTGTACGCGCCGCGCTCAAGGTGGATCCGGCGACGGCCCTTGGAGGCTGACATGGCCGTGGCGCCCCGAGAGTCCGACGCAACCGCTGCGGAGAAGCCGCGTGCCCCGACGCAGCAGAGCGCGCCGCTGGTGCAAGCGGTCGCCATCTCCAAGCACTTCGGCGAGGGCGAGACGCGTGTCGATGCGCTTCGCGAAGTATCGATCGACGTCAACCCCGGCGAGGTTGTCGCGCTACTCGGCCCATCCGGGTCGGGCAAGACCACGCTGCTCAACGTCATAGGTTGCATTCTCGATCCGTCTGCCGGGTCCTTGTCGCTCGATGGCGAACTCGTCATCGAGAACGGTCGCTGGCTGCGCGGCAACTTGCGCCAGCTCAGGCTGGAGAAGATCGGCTTCATTTTCCAATTCCACAATCTGATCCCGTTCCTCGACGCGACCGACAACGTCGCGCTCGTGCGTCAGCTTGCTGGCGCCGACGCAGCCGCCTCTCGTGCCCGAGCGATCGAGCTTCTCGATTATCTGGAGGTGGGCCACAGACGGGCCTCGATGCCGGCCAAGCTCTCCGGAGGCGAGGCGCAACGCGTGGCGATCGCCCGGGCTCTCGCCAACCGGCCCCGTATCATTCTTGCCGACGAGCCGACGGCGGCTCTCGATTCCAAGCGCGCCAGCATCGTGATGGATCTCTTGCGCAAAGTCGCGCTCGAGCAGCAGGCGGCCATTATCGCTGTCACCCATGACGACAAGATCTTCGATCGCTTCGATCGCATCTACAATTTGCGGGATGGGCGGCTGGATGCCGTCGAGGCAATGCCGGGGATCGGGGGACGTCGGACCGGGCTTTAGTCGCTGCTTTTGATCGTGACGGAGGCCTTGGCGAGCCGCCGGTAGAGATCGCGGCGGCGGGCGAGGGGCCACCAGTCATAGAGAAACGTCTCGATCGGCTTCCAGTTTGCGACCCAGCCGACGATGACGAAGCTCTCCTGCAGGATGTTTCCGAACGCGCTTCCTTCGTAGTGGACGCGGATGAGCTGGCTGGCGGTAAGGCAAGCAAAAAGCAGCGGGACGCTGATGCCGAGGTTGTGCCGTCCCGTTCGGAACACCTCCTTCAGATCGCGGTCGAGAACAATTGCTCGCTCCGCGAAGTAGTGCACGAGCGTTGCCGCGACGTCGCGTTCGCGCGCCTTTCTCGCCTCGGCCTCCGGCAGATGCAGGACGATACGGAACGAGCTGTCGCGCGGTAGCTCGCGGGCCCAGTCGACGAGATAGGCCTCTGCGTCGTCGTCGAGGTCGCGCTCGTGGAATGGCGAGGGATCGAGCGAGTTGAACAGCTGCGCCAGTGTCGAAAGGCGGAGCTCGATGATCTCGTCGCCCGTGGTCTTGCCTGCCATGCGGGCTTCGTCCTCCGCTGTACTTGTGAGGCGCCGCGCCTCGGTTGACCAATGGTGCGGCAAGGTTCGGGGCGACTCAGGCGCGGTGAACGCCACACTAATCAATTGATGTCGCTGTTGGCCCTTGCCGGGCCACTAGTGCCCTGCTGCCGGGATCAGCGGCGCAAGCGCGAGCGAGCCTGCCGCATGGCCCGCGATCCCAACCGCCAGGGCCAGGAGCGCCGCCCCGGCCATCCGGAGCCCGAATGCACGTCCGCCGGCCATCCAGCCGAGCGCGGCTTTGGCGATCGTGTTGACCGCGGCTGCGATCAGGACCGAGAGCGCCGCCGCCTCGAAGCCCAGGGCGCCTCCCGCCATCCGCGCCATCGAGAGCGTGATCGCGTCCACGTCGGCGACACCGGAAAGTGTCGCAATGCCGTAGGCTCCAGCCTTGCCCGCATAGAGCGTCGCGATATGCGTGAGGAGGCCGACGGCCGTCAGCAAGGCGCCGAATTTAAGAACGGCAACGATGTCGAGCGGATTGCCCGGAGCGATCTCGGCTGCATCGCCACCCTCGGCGCTCTCGCTCGGTCGCACGATGAGCACCAGGCCCGCAACTGCGGTCGCGATGGCAGCTGCACCGAGCGGGAGAAGGAGCCACGCCACCAGGCGCCATTCGACGATCCCTGCAACGACAATGACGCGCACCATCATCGTCGCGCCCGCGAGCAAGGCTCCTCCGGCCATCAGTCCACTCTGCTGGGGATGATGTGCTGCGAGCCGTGCGAGCGTCAGTGTCGCCGCGGTCGAGGATGCGAGCCCGCCCGCAAGGCCAGTCAGTGCGATGCCCCGCTGCGCTCCGGTGAGCTTGATCGCGACATAGCCGGCGAACGAGATGACGGCGATCATCACGGTCATGAGCCAGATCTCGAATAGATTGATCGCCCCCAGCGGATCGACCGGCTGGCGCGGCAACACCGGCAGCAGGATTGCGCTCATCGCTGCCAGCATCAGGACGGAGCGAAGCTCCGGCCATGTCAGGCGGCTGACCCACGAATGCAGGGCCCCCTTCAAGGCCAGCAGTCCTGCGACCGCAACTCCGGCCGCTGCCGCAGCAGCCCTGTCGCCGACGACCGCCAGAACCCCGAGCGCGAAGGCGAGCAGCGCCGCGACGGCAGTCGTCGCGCCGAATGTGCCGTCGTAGGTGGTTTCGCGAAACCGGAACAGAACCACCGTCCCGCCGACGACGGCGAAGGCGAAGCCGAGCATCGTCCCTGCCCCATCGCCAAGGTGGAGGGAGACAGCACCGCTGATGCCTCCGAGCAGCGCAACGAGGGCGTGAGTTCTCAGCCCGGCCGCACGTTCGCCCTCCGGCTCCTGACGGGCTTGCCAGCCCCGCTCGAGTCCGATGAGCAGTCCGATGGCGAGGGCGAGAGTAAGGCGCTGGAAGAGCTCGTTGGTATCCATCGGCAAGAGGCTACAGGCAACCGGCCAGGGGGAACAGATGGCCCCGCAGCTTGCGTGCGCGCCCGATCGCTTGCCGGCAGAATTCTGTTGCCAGCAGAAAAAATATAAAGAAACGTTATCCGCAGACATGTAGGATTTGGGGGAGTCAAGATGGTTCCTGGGCTGTTGATTCAAGAGGCGGTCGATAGGCCGGCTCGACAGGTGTCATCGCGCCGCAATTTCCTTGCCGACGTCGTTATCGAGAACGGTCCGCGGGACATGCTCTCGCGGGTCATATTGAAATGCGATACCGAGATGCGGCGCATGGGTATTAATCTGACCTTCGCGACGTTCGAGGAACTTCTGGCCGTCAATCGCGCCAATCCCGATAGCTGGCATCCCCTCGTTTCGGTATTCGATCCCGAGGTCGGGGGCGTGTCGACCGAGAACGGCATTGCCCTGATCGGATGGAATGCGAACGGCGATGCCGTGGCGACGCTGGCGAGCCGCTACTACGCACTTCCCGACCGCACCCTCAAGGACGAGATCGAAAGCCTGCGCCTGTTCTATGCCAGCCCCGGGGATGCGCGCCAGCCCGGCGAGGCCATCCGCGTCACGGCTCCGATCGCGTCCGCGACCCGAGGCGGCGCCGTCTACCTCGGCGGGCTTTGGTATCATCCGAGCTACCGCGGCAAGGGCTTGCATCCGGTCATTTCGCCGATCGTGCGGGCGCTGTCTTATACGCGCTGGCCCACGGATATCGCGTTCAGTCTCATGTCGCGCGAGAACGTGGATACCGGTGTCGCACGGCGTGCGCGCTTCCCGCATGTCGAGTGGGGGGCGATCTGGAAATGCTCGCCGGTGTTCAAAGAGGACGAGTGCGAGCTGGCCGTCGTCTGGACGAGTGCCGCCGAGCAGCTGGCTCATTTCCAGGAGTTCGTTGCCGCTCCAGCCCCCCGCGAGGCCAACGTCGCATCCGGTCGCGGGTAGG
>LNDR01000105.1 GCA_001464755.1 Rhizobiales bacterium Ga0077524 | reverse complement strand
AAGGAATAACAAGATATGTTTTTCGTTCCGAAAAACTCCTGAAGGGGGCCTGGCGCCGCCCCCTTCTTGACCTCTTCGAGGTCAATTCAACCCAGCTTAAGTGCCCGAGCGTGAACCGATGCAGATCGGACGCAGGCTGTGGCGGGGTGGATCGCGGTGTGGCTGAGGCGTCAAGGGTCGCGGGCCGATGTGCTGGCCCGGTCACAGTCAGCGTGGTGCTGCGTGGTGCCGAGTAAACGTGTGAGTTGACAGAGCATGGCACGGTCACCGACGAGAAGAAGCCGGGTGGCCGGCCGACGCTGGCGCTCGAGAACCGCCGGACGGAGCGCATCTCGTTCGGCGTCACCAAGGTGCAGAAGGCGGCATTCCTGATCAATGCCGCCGAGGCGGGCTTGTCCTCCAATGACTATGCACGTCAGGTGCTCTGCCGCAGCGGCGCCGCTGCCGGTGGTTGGGCCGGTGGTGGTGCGGGCAAAAGCACCGTCGGCGCGCCGACGTTCGAGCTGGTCGACAGTCTGACGCGGATCGGCGTCGATCTCGCGCGACTGCGCTTCATTGCCGATCAGACCGGTGTCGTGCCGGACGGGCTCGGCGCTGTCATCGCGCGGCTCGATTGCAAGCTCGATCTGCTGCTGGTGGGCTCCGGCCTCGCCGACGAGCTTGCGGCCTATCGGGATCGGTTGAACGACATTGCCGAGCGACTCGAGACCTCGGGCCAGATGAGCGAGCGGGCGCGCGGCATGATTGCGACCGTCAACGCCGTGATCAGCAAGGTGCTGTCGGCATGATCCCCCGGGTCGCCAAGCTCGGGACCGGGTTTGTCGGCGCCGGTCTCTATTACATGAACGACAAGCGCCCGGACTCCGAAGCGCGCGAGGCTGCGCAGAACAGCGAAAAGGCGCGTCCCTCCGCTGCCGAGTACTTCCTGACCGACAAGGGCCCGCTCGACACCGCCAACCGGGTCGGCTTCACGGCGACGCGGAACCTGTCGACCGAAGATCCGATGAAGGCGCTGCGGCAGATGGCGTTCACGGCGGCGCATGCCCATGATATCCGGGTGGCGGCCGTGGCGGCATCGGCAAAAGCTGCCGGGATGAGCTACGACGCCTACATCAAGGCGGCCAACCCGTTCCGGGGCCGCAAGGGGCAGAAGCCGGTCTACTCGTTGTCGCTGTCGTTCGAGCCCGGCGATCCGGCAGCCACCAAGGAGAACATGCTGAAGGCGGCCGACGAGGTGCGCCACGCACTCGGGCTGCAGGACCACCAGTGCGTCATCGTCCAGCACACCGATACGAAGCATCCCCATGTGCATCTGATCTTCAATCGGGTGCATCCGACGACCGGCAAGTATGCGTCGGTCTCCAACGACCGCCTGAAGCTCTCCGAATGGGCGCTCGACTGGGAAAAGCGGCACGGCAGGATCGTCTGTCCGGCGCGCGAGCCGAACCATCAGCAACGCGCAGAAAACCGTGACGCCAAGGCCGAGGCGCGCGCACGCGGGGACACGCGGGCAAAGGCAGGTTACGTCAAAGGCAAAAGGCTACCGCCGTCCGAGATCGAATTCTGGATGAAGCATGGCAGCGCCAATCTCGCCAAGGTCCGCGCCGCGAGGGTTGAGTATCAGAAGCGCGATTACGAGCAGCACAAGCGAACGACGGCCTGGAAGTTGAAGGCGGCCGACTTGAACATTCCGGTCAAGACGCTCGATCGGATCGAGCGGACGCTCCGGGTACTCAAGGGCCAGTCGCCAGCCCGCTGCAAGACCAAGCCTGCCTCACTGCTGGGTCGTGCGTTCAGCCTCGCACGAGGTGCCATCCATGGCATCGTCGCGCGCATCGCCAACCGGTCCGACATCGCCAAGCTGGAAAAGACCAGAGCGCTCATTCTCAAGGACCGTGACATCCGCCGGACGGAGGTTCTGGCCGGGCGTCAGAAGGCCTTCCAGAAGATGCAGCGCATTCATGCGTGGCAGAACTGGCTGGATGAGCAGCGCTGCCGATCCTACCGGGACAGCGACACGCGCGCGTGGCGCGAACGGCGCGACCGGTGGGATGTCACGAAGGCCAAGCCGCCGCTGTTCGGCTCCATCGACATCACCTTCTATGGCGTGGACGAGGCTCGCGACGTCCGCCAGATCCTCGAGGACCGCCGCCAGCTTGTCGAGCCGCTCGAGATGAAGCGGCTGCCGTGGTGGGTGCCGAACGCGTCACCGGATGCAGCCGGCACGGAGGAGGCGCGCAAGCCCGGGCCAGCCGTACCGCAGCCGGCCGACCAGAAGAACGTGCCACCGGCCGTCACGTTGCCGGAGAGGCCCGCGACCAACCGGCTGCCGTTCATCAAGCGCGACGCTGCCCAGCACGCGGCCGAGGTTGCCGAGCGGGCGCTCCAACACATGGCCGAGCGCGGTGCACGCGAGAAGAGACGGCGGACGGGCCGCAAGCGTCGGCCGCGTCCCCGGTGATCAAGCCGGATGTCCACGTTCGAACGCTCTTCTGTAAGGCTCGCGATGGAGAGAATGGATCTTGGTGGACCTCGGCGCGGCCCTAATCGTCGCAGCATCCCGGGCACGCCGCCGAACGCACCATGGAGAAAGCTGCCATCCGCCAGTCCCGGAGCGAAGCTCCCCCCTTTCGCCGGTGATCTCCGATCGTCTTTCGAGATTGACCGCAAGACCCGTCTGCGAAGCCGCCCCCGCCTGCGCAAGTGTTGAGTAGCGCAAGCCTGCCGACAACGGGTAGCCTCCTTAAAGCGCCTAGACGTCAACTCTTCTGCGCCTCGATATCCCGAGCACTTTTTTCCACCGCTTCCGCGACCTCGACAGTATCGCGCTGGAGAGCAATTACGATGCACAGATGCAGCCTGAGAGCGCGCGCCCGTTGCCTTTTTAAGCGGCGCATCATGGGTAGCCGTGGCCACCAATCGAAGATGCAGGCTCGCAGCCCTGCGCAAGCTGCTCGACCGCGCGATTCGCCTGCCCGATTACATCCTGCTCTTGCATTGCAGCCAGCATTGCAATTGGCCGCATCTCATGCGTCGCCTCTTCGACACCAGCCAGAGGATCGCCTCGCGGCTCACCCTGGCACAACATCACGAGAGAACCCGGGGCTGGGGCGCACCAACCGACCCGCTCACGCGGGCAAGCAGCTGGCGTTCTCGTTCTGATGCGGCGGAGCAAACTCGCTGTTCTGAAATATTTGAAACGATCGCTTCGAGGGCGATGACGATCATCGCCGATTGACCTACATGAAAGTCGATCCCCTACACGACAGAGGCCGGTGACATGAGTAGAGGACGTGACCGCGAACCCCGCAGACGAGACGTCGACGATGATTACAGGCCGCCCGCCCGGCCCCAGTCGCGGCCTGTGAGGCCGACGGTTCCGGCCAGCGTCGGCGAGCCCCAGGACGCTGTCGTCAAGTGGTTCAATCCGGAGAAGGGGTTTGGCTTCGTTGAGCTCTCCGACGGCACTGGCGACGCGTTTCTGCACATCAATGCCATCCGGGCCGCTGGCGTCGATACGATCTCGCCTGGCACCAAGCTGGTCGTCCAGATCGGCGAGGGTGCCAAAGGTGCCCAGGTGTCGTCGGTGTTGGAGATCGGCGTGATGGCCGACACCCCCCCGACTCGCGTGAACCAGCGGCGCTTCGGCGATGCCCCGCCCCGGTCGCAGGGGCGCACGCGCATCGATCGCTCGCCTGCGGAGAGTGTCTTGGGCGAGGTCAAGTGGTTCAACCCGAGCAAGGGCTTCGGATTCATCCAGGCCGACGACGGGCTCAAGGACATCTTCGTCCACGCGTCAGTCGTCAGTGCGGCCGGTCTGGCGACGCTGGGAGAGAGACAGCGCCTGCGTGCACAGATCGTAACGACTACCAAAGGTAGGGAGGCCGTCTCGATCGAAGTACTGGACAAGTAAGTCGAAGATGATCGTAGTGCGGAGAGCCTGCGTGAAAATCCTAGCGGATGCGAAGTGTGGTATGACGGTGCGGCATCCACGGCGCTGGACGACGTGACGCGCTCTCACACCGGGGCTTCTCTTAGCCCGTTACTTGAGGGCCGATCAGGCGTCGGCGATCCACCGCCAGTTCAGTTCGCAGTCCGCCTCGTCCGGATTGTGCGTGCCGCAACTGCAGGCTCTTGAGACCCGACATGTGGATCGCCAAAGGTTGGCTGAGGTGCGAAACCATCAAAGAACCAAGACACATCCACTTGCAAGGCGGTTGCTATTTCGAACAAGCGAGCAGCTGCGAGCCTGTTCTCCCCGATCTCATATTTCTGCAGTTGCTGGAAGGAGATCCCTAGACGGTCGGCCAGCTCGTCCTGACGAAGTTTCATGATGAAACGACGCTCTCGTATGCGTCGACCGATATGGGAATCGACGGCTGTTGGCTTCTTGGACATTTGCCCCACTCCGTGACGCCTACCCTCTGAGTCTCCCGACACCCTTTGCTGCCGCACGAGCCGCCGACAGATGACGCGCCGCCGGTTGACGAGCGGCCACTGGAACCGGTGACCACGTGAACGTCTATGTCTGACGGCCTCCCTTCGAGGAATTGTTGCAGGAAGCGCGCGCATCGAGCAATCATCTTTTTGTTGAAGGGACCGCATCGCCGACACCTCGGCGCAAAAGTGGAAGCAGCGATGCTGAAATGGTTGTTCTCATCGCGACGGCGTTGAGTCAGACTGTCAGACGAAAACATGGGCCCTTGTCCGAGGTCACTCCCGTGAACATGTGGTTGTTCGATCCCGACGGCAATGTGGTGGAGGAGGGATGGCGCCTCTCAGAATTGCGCCAACTGTCGGGCCTGGACGACGCGGGGCTCATTGAATACCTGTGCCGAAATATGGGCTATGCGGGCATCACCGCCCAGCCGCGCGAAACCACCATTTGCTTCAATCCCCAGATTGTTCCGGCGCCCACCTTGGCCGCATTACTGTATTGGCTCGCCGACGCGGATGCTAATTCCTTCAAAATTCGGAGTCTCGGGCCGAAGCCCGCACAACAGCATGCGGTCGCAGACGC
>LNDR01000104.1 GCA_001464755.1 Rhizobiales bacterium Ga0077524 | reverse complement strand
AGTCAGCACGCCGCGCCAACGGTCATTCTCGCCTTTGTGGAAGAATGTTTCAGCGCCACCGATAAGGGCACGCGCAATCGTGGTTTGAAGCTGATTGCCGTTACGTTTCATCTCTTCAAAGGACGCGGCCCGAAGAAGCGTGGGCCAAAGTTGCTCCGGCACTGAAATGTCGAGAAAGCCCGCAATGCGCTGCATCTCTCCTTGGAGATCTGCTTTCAAGTCTCGATAGTGGACCATCAGCAGGTTCGAACGCTGCCGTTCAGCCCAATAGGTGCGTTCGAAACCGAACCAGGATCCGAAAGGCATGCCATCCGGGTCGCCATTGAGGCCCTCAGTCATCCAGCGCCTAAAGAACGCGCGCGGATCTTCCGGTGCTCGCGGATAGGGTCTAGCCAATGTCTCGTCAGCAAGACCAAGTTTGTCGAGCCGTGCGAGAGCATGTTCGCCAAACGCCCGACAGTGATTGTGGTACGAAAGGCAAGCGTCCCGGCCATCTCGCGCGACGTGAATGTATTTGACCTCGTCGTGGATCGGCATGCCATCAAGAGGCACGTGAGATTTGATGAAGCGGCGATGCGTCTGCCGATCGAGGTGGCTCATCACTGCGTCGGGCGTAGCGTCCAATTCGCGACGATCAAACCACGGCGCAATCTCGGAGACCGGCCGTGGCTCAGGTGACTGAAAAATGAGAAGGCTGACGATCTGTTGCATCCAGGTCGTGCCGGACTTGGGGTATGTGGCGATCACGATGTCGCCCGTGCGCGGGCGATAGGCGTTCCATTGGCGACTATCGGCCACCCAGCTACGATAAACGCGCGTCGGTGATTGAACGAGCATTGGCGTATCCTCACAATGTCCTGCGCAATAAGTCCTAACGCCTGCGGAGACCCTGCGGAATTGTTTGCGATACTGCGCATTGTCTGCTCCGCCTTCACGGCAAAGCGCTAATCGCGAGCGAGTGGGAACTTAAATGGTCGGGCGCCACGGCGAAGACGTGCTCCGCACTCGGGCCCGACCATGCCACATCTGGGCAACAATCACTCCTTTTTTGCGAGACCCAACTGCTCGATCACCGGCTTCATGTCGCTGGCGACGCGGGCCATTCGAGCTTTGAAGGCCGGGCCATCCAGATAGGCCGGCTCCATGTTGTATTTCTCCAGCAGCGCGCGCACGGAAGCCGTTTCCAGAGCCTTCTTGAAAGCGCTGTGAACTTGGGTCGCGACGGCCGTCTCCAAGCCCTTCGGCGCCACCAGTCCGAATGAGACGTCGAGTTCGAAAGGGTAGCCGCTTTCGCGCGCCGTCGGCACGTTGCCGAACGAGGCGAGCCGCTTGTCCGTCCACATCATCAGCAGGCGCATCTGCCCGGCGTCGATGTGGGGCTTCCACTCGGTGCCTGTCACCATCAGTCCGACATGGTCGCCGAGCACGGCGGGAATGATCTCCATCACGCCCTTATGCGGCACATGGGTCAACGTGATGCCTGCCAACGCCTGCAAACGTTGCATGCCGAGGTTCGCCATCGAGCCGGTGCCTGGTGTGCCATATGTGATCTTGCCTGGGTTGGCCTTTGCAAACGCGACGAGGTCGGCCCAGGTCTTGAACGGGCTTTCGGCCTTGATAGCGATGCCGATCGGGAAACTCGCCATCTGCATGAGATAGTCGAAGTCCTTTGCCGGGTCGAAGGCCAGCTTCTGCATCAGGGGCAGATTGGCGAGACCAGCGGAATTACTCACATTGAGCGTGTAGCCATCCGGCTTTTGAGTGACCGCGGCACCCATGGCAATTCCCCCGGACGCGCCCGGCTTGTTGTCGACTGTCACTGGCTGCTTGAAGTCTGCGGCAACGAGTTCCGCCATGGCGCGGAGGACGAGATCCTGAGGTGAGCCGGCGGCAAAAGTCGTCACCAGCGTGATCGGGCGGTTGGGATAGGCCTGAGCGAACGCGCGGTGCGGCGCCACGACGCCGAGCGCCAGGGCGGACGCAAGCAGCTGCCGGCGATTGACATTTGACATGGGTAACTCCTCTCAATGAGTGTGTTGGGTTCGAAATTGCGGCACTTGCGTGAGCCACACCTCTCCCGATCACGGCGCCGCACCGAGTTGGGAAGGCTCCTGAAATCTGGACGTTCAATTCATTCGCTGCGCCTGCGACGGCCGGCGCCGGGGATGGAGTATTGCTCGTTTGCCGCGATGATCCTCTCTAGCAGGTCGTAGAACGTCTCCCGCTCCTCGGCGGTCAGCGGCGCAAAAATCTTTTCTCTTACGATGGCAGTCTTCGGTGCTTGACGGGCGTGTGCCGCGACGCCGTCAGGCGTCACGCGGATCAGCCGCGCGCGGCGGTCGTCGGGATGCACGGTGCGCTCGACCAAGCCACGCTTCTCAAGCCCATCGATGATCAGGCCGATATTGGTACGATCGACGCCAATTCGCTCAGCAAGGCTGATCTGGTCGAGGTTGGGTTCGCGCTGTAGCGCACCCACCGTCCCGAACTCGAGGCTGGTCATGCTTTCGCCTGCGCAGGCCTCGGCCCAGATGGCTGCTGTGATCTGCATGAACCGGCGTGCCATTGGCATGGGCGCACGCGGCAGCGGAATGTGGACCAACGTGCTCATCTTGAGGCCGCTGTGCATTGGGCCCGGTTTCGGGCGAGCGACAGGCTTTGCCCTTGCTTTCACAACAGGCTTGGCTCGGTCACCTGTGACCAAATCGTTTTTGGGCGCGGTCTTAGGCATGGATGGCACTCAGTCAATTATTTGATGATCATAATAGTGCGCAAAATATTGATCATGTCAACCATGTATTCGAATAGGTCGCTCCTGCTTTGCCCAGGCGGCACGTGCCGTCACAATCGAGGAATGACTACCCAGGGCACGGCCGCAGCGAACCGGTTGCGACACAACCGGTAGATGTCAGCTTGTGGGGAGGGGAAAGCCTCGGGTTGCCAGCCGCTTTTGGCCCACCCTTTCCAGTCGTGGGCGGAGCATACCGCGACGCGACCGGAGGGTAAGCTGCCGAAGTGCGGCAGTCCGTCGCAGAAAGTCTCTTACTGAGGGCAGGGCTGCCAGTCGGCCGGGTTGCTCAAATTCACGCCCGTGACCCGAACCGACCATTCATCGAATGTTTTCGTAGCGTCCGCTAATCTCCCGATCGCGCTACCGGTATTGTTTCGGTCACATCAGGCGATTGACGAAATAGCGCAAGCTGATGGCCGTGAAGCTCACGTTCGAGAGGTCAAACCCTCGATGAACTGACGCCGGGTCTCAGTGAGATCGCATGTGACGATGGAACTGCAGGTAGTTGATGCTAAGGTTCGGGCCGATGGTCCAGCGGCTAGTAAGCATGTGGAACTCCACCCCATTTCTCTCGATGACCTCCAATCCATGGACCGCGATCTCGGCCGCGAGCTCGTCGGGTCGAACGAATTTCCGCCAGTCATGCGTCCCTTTCGGCAGCCACCCGAGAATGTATTCCGCGCCGATGATGGCCTTGATGTAGGAGTGTAGGGTTCGGTTGAGCGTCCCGATCACCAGAACGCCGCCAGGTTTTAGCAGTCGTGTCAGCGCCGCCAAGAATTGAGGCCGGTCCGCGACGTGCTCGACGACTTCGAGCGAAATCACCACGTCGAAGGTGCCTGCCAGGTCGCCACATTCGTCGGGCAGCGCATGTCGGTAAGCAACCGGCGCGCCTGTGAGACGCGCATGCTGCTGCGCCACAGCAACATTGCGTTCCGCCGCGTCGATACCAAGAACTTCAGCGCCCTGGAACGACAACGATTCGGAGACGAGGCCAGGGCCGCAGCCGACGTCGATGATCTTCATGCCCGAAAGGGGTCGAGTTTGCGCCGCCGGACGCCCAAACAGAGCTGCGAGGCGTTCACTAATGTGCTCCACCCGCGCGTCATTGAAGGCGTGCACCAATTTGAATGCGCCGTCGGGCTTCCACCATTCTTCGGCCATGGCGTTGAACCGTGCTATCTCAGCCGGATCGGCAGTACTTCCGGTCGCGACGCGAAATGGACGGCTTTGATCCTTGCGCAGCATCGTCGCGCCTCCTTACCAGTGGCCCTTGCGCCGGTTCCATGCATAAAGCAGATCAGCGAAGCGATCGTAGGCGAAGCGGGTCGATTGACGCAGAACAGGCAACCCGAGCAGGTTAGCCAGCCAAGCATCTCCAGGCGTTCGCCGCCAAATCTCGAACGCGCAATCGGCCCCGACATACAACCGTCCGTCGGCATCGCGACCGTGCAGCCGACGCCGGATATCCTCGATGCCTATTTTCTCGTGTGCGAGGACATCGGGTTCCAAGTTGATGTCCCGGAACTCGATGGCGCCGGCACGTGCCGCGCGAACGAGCCGGCTCTGCTGCCAGCGGATGCCTCCATCGCAAACCGGGCACTTCGTGTTGTACCAGACGGTTAACTTGCTTAGCATGTGAAGCTCAACTCCTGCCGATCGCCGAGCACTGCAAATTGTTACTTGAATATATAACTCTATAATTATATAAACAAAGAGTCTCTATCGGTGTCCTTAACGAGTCCTCGCAATCCGCCGAACGGATGACCGATCCATGTCAGTTGACAAAATCTTCGAGGCACTTGCTTCGGCTCCTCGGCGCCGGATTCTGGCCTATCTGTCGAAGACGGACATGACTGCCGGCGAAATTGCCGGGCGATTTGCATCGGAGATGTCGCAACCCGCCGTCTCCAAGCACCTGTCATTGCTCGAGAATGCCGGTTTGGTGTGGCGTGAAAAGCGCGGGCAGAGCGTTCACTACGGGCTCAGGGAAGATGCGTTGACCGGCTCTCTCGTGCACTTCCTGGCAGAAGTCTGTCCGAGATCACGGCCATTCCGTCGCGACAGCGCGGCTGCTGCAAAGAGGAAGAGGGCAAGTAAATAGTAAGCGGGGGTTGCGGACTACGGCGCCGGTTTCACTTTCGGCTTGACCGGTGACGGCTCAGGCGGCGACGCTCTGCGTCGCCGGTGGCTGCCAGTTC
>LNDR01000103.1 GCA_001464755.1 Rhizobiales bacterium Ga0077524 | reverse complement strand
CGTAGGGTGTCGCCAGATCAGCCTGGCAAGCCCCTGGGAAATGCCGCCGGATCTGCGCCGCCAAGCCACCACCCATCGTGTGGAAGCAATTGCAGCCATGCACGATCACATCGAACTGCCCCGCTTTGGCCAGCACAATGAGGTCCCCGCTGATCGTGCGCATCAGGCGTCTCCACCCACCACTCACGCCGTCCGGTCGATCTCCCGCATTGCCGCCGCGTCCCGGGCGGACAGCTCCGGATAGTCGGGGTCGCTGCCCACATCCGTCGTGAACCGCCACGAGCGAGCACACTTCGTGCCGCCGGCCCGCTGCGAGACCACCGCCACGCCCGGCACCTCGGCCAGCTTGAACGCATCCGCCGGTGGCGCGTCGTCGAGCGTGATGCCGATGCCCGACGTGATGCAGATCTCCGAGAGGTCGACGCCGTCCAGCGCGTCCATCAGCGTCCTGTCCACGAGATAAACCAGCGGCGCCGCCTCGAGGCTCGACCCGATCCGCTTCGCCGCCCGCTCGATCTCCAACGCACCCGTGACCACCGACCTGACGCGCCGGATCTTATCCCACTTCTGATGGAGCGCCTCGTCAAGCCAGCCCGCCGGGATCTCAGGAAACGTCTCGAGATGCACCGAGCGGCCGTCGTCGTCGCCGTACCGCGCCAGCCACGCCTCCTCCGTCGTGAACGACAGGATCGGCGCCAGCCACACGCATGTGCACCGGAAGATCTGCTCGACGCACGCCAGTGCCGCCTTCCGCTTCGCCGACGACGGCGGCTCGCAATAAAGCGCGTCCTTGCGAATGTCGAAGTAGAACGCCGACAGCTCCGTGTTCATGAACTGCGAAAGCACGGAGACGACGCGCTTGTAGTCGTATTCCGCATAGGCCTTG
This sequence comes from Rhizobiales bacterium Ga0077524, assembly GCA_001464755.1. Classification (GTDB taxonomy): domain Bacteria; phylum Pseudomonadota; class Alphaproteobacteria; order Rhizobiales; family Hyphomicrobiaceae. The sequence continues at coordinate 4,040 of LNDR01000103.1, read as the reverse complement.
CGCACGACCTGATCCAGCTCGGCCAAGCGATGCAGCATCAGCCGTTCGAGCTCGGGATAGCGCTTCACGTCGATGGCGGCCGGCTCCCCGCCAGGGGAGTCGCCATCGACTACGCAATAGTGCGCCAGCGTGCCGAGCATCCAGCGCAGCGTATTGCGGAACTTCCGATAGTTATCCGAGAAGGTCTTCAAGATCTCCGGGCCGATCCGCAGGTCGTCCGCGTAGTCCGACGACGCCACCCACAGCCGCAGAATGTCGGCCCCCGACGACTTGATGATGTCCTGCGGTGCCGTGACGTTTCCGACCGACTTCGACATCTTCTGCCCCTTCTCGTCGAGGCAGAAGCCGTGCGTCAGCACCACGTCGTAGGGCGCCCGGCCGCGCGTGCCCGAGCTTTCGATCAGCGAGGAATGGAACCAGCCGCGATGCTGGTCGGAGCCTTCCAGATACATGACGGTATCCTGGCCGCCATCGACCTTGCGCTTGAAGCCGTAGAGGCCTGGGAAGTGCTCCTTGTCCTCCAGCACGTAGGTGTGCGTGGAGCCGCTGTCGAACCACACATCGAGAACGTCGTTGACCTTCTCGTAGTCGGCCGGATCGCGTCCCTCGGGCGCCGTTTTCGTCGGCGCTTTCAGGAAACGCGCGCCATCGCTATCCGTGAACCAGGCATCCGCGCCCTCGGCATGCATCGCCTCGTAAATGCGCGTGTTCACCTCCGGGTCGACCAGCACCTCGTTGGTGCCTTTCTTGACGAACACGGTGATCGGCACGCCCCAGGCGCGCTGACGCGAGATGACCCAATCCGGCTTCGCCTCGATCATTCCGGCGATGCGGTTCTCGCCGGAGGCCGGCACCCACTCCGTTTCCCGGATCGCATTGAGCGAAACCTCGCGCAGCGTCTTCGGGACGGGCGCATTGTGGCCGTCCGTCATGCCGGCGGCGCGCAACTTCTCGCGATGCTCTTTTGACACCTGCTCGAGGAACGCGATCTCCTTGTCCATTTGGATGAACCACTGCGGCGTATTACGGAAGATCACCGGCTTCTTCGAGCGCCACGAGTGCGGATACTGATGCTTCAGGCGTCCGCGCGCGACCATCATGCTGGCCTCGGCCAGCTTTTTGATCACGGCGTCGTTGGCCTTCCCCTTCTCGCCCTTGTCCGTGATGACCCGCTCACCCTCGAACCCCGGCGCATCCTTGGTGAAGGCACCATTCTCGTCGACGGTATAGGGAATCGCCGGATCGACGCCCATCGCGACCAGCTTCCGCGTCGACGCCGTCCAGATATCGAAGTCCTCGCGGCCATGCCCCGGCGCCGTGTGCACGAACCCGGTGCCCGCATCGTCGGTGACGTGGTCGCCGTCGAGCAGGGGGACGTCGAACTGGTAGCCGGGGAGGCCTGAATTGCGCAGCGGGTGGGCGCAGACTAGGCCGTGAATGTGATCTGCGGGCAGAGCGACCACTCGCTCATAGGCTTGGACCTTCGCCGCCTTCATAACGTCGGCAACAAGCTTGTCGGCTACGATGAGTTTGTCACCAACTTTGACCCAATTATCGGCCGCAGCCTCAGTCGCTCGATAAACACTGTACTGAACGCGTTTTGAATAGCTGATTGCGCGGTTTCCGGGCAGGGTCCAAGGTGTCGTGGTCCAGATCACGACGCTGCAATGCTCCAGCGCTTTGAACTCCGCATCGAGATTTTCGCGAGTCTCAGCGCTGTCATCCGATTTGAACCAGCCAAGTGCGAAGTTTATAACCGGAAACTTCACCCACACCATATCGCTCTGATAGTCCTGGTACTCGACCTCCGCTTCGGCCAGCGCGGTCTTTTCGACCACACTCCACATCACCGGCTTCGAGCCGCGATAAAGCTGCCCCGTCTCGGCGAACTTCATCAGCTCGCGCGCGATCTGGGCCTCGGCCGGAAACGTCATGGTCGTATACGGGTGCTTCCAATCACCCTCGACGCCGAGCCTCTGGAACTCCGCCGACTGCACGGCCATCCAATGCTCGGCGAAGGCGCGGCACTCGGCGCGGAACGCCTTCATCGCTGCCGGGTCTTTCAGGTTCGGCTTGGCCTTCCCCTTGGCCATGTACTCCTCCTCGATCTTCCACTCGATCGGGAGGCCGTGGCAGTCCCAGCCCGGCACATAGTTGCTGTCGAACCCCAGCATCTGCTGCGAGCGCGTGACCAGATCTTTCAGGATCTTGTTCAGCGCATGCCCGATGTGGATGTTGCCGTTGGCGTAGGGCGGGCCGTCGTGCAGCGTGAAGCGGGCACGCCCCTTCGAGGCGGCGCGGAGCTTGGAATAAAGGTCGACCCGCTCCCACCTCTCGAGCAGCTTCGGCTCCATCTGCGGCAACCCGGCCCGCATCGGGAAATCCGTCTTCGGCAGGAACAGCGTCTGGCCCCAGTCTCTTTCGGTGGCGGCCGGCGACTCCCCTGCAGGGAGCCGGCCGCCAGCCGCGTTGGAGGATGCTTTATCGGTCATGATCTTGGTTCGTTCGCGAGAGGGACGGGGCCGCAGATATCGGCGGCAGCATAGAGCATCGGTCTCCGGCGCCCTCGGATGGCCTGCTGCGAGTGGGGCAGCTGAAAGCCAGCTAGGATGCCGGACCGGTAATTCGCGAGACTGTGAGCAAGCGCAGATACATGAAGGAGCTTTTACGGTTCGATGCCCGCTAATTCAACCCGGCACGTCGGAGCGCCCGCATTTCCGATGGCTGCTCCGATGGCTTTGGCGAACTTATCCCCGGTCCATTGGGCTCACATATCATGCGCGCTCGGCCTGATCGTCGATCAGATCGAAGCGCTCTTTGACAAGTGAATCTATCGGGCCGCACCTCGCCTCTCCAGGGGGCCGCCGAGGGGCCGTAGGTTGGGCTGCCGGGCCAGCGTTCGACGCATTGCGAAGCCATCTCCACCGCGCCTGACCCAACCTACGGCTGTGCCCCTAAATCTTCATCCCCAGCGCCTTGGCGACGGTGAACAGGTCCTTGTCGCCGCGCCCGCAGAGGTTCATCACCATCAGGTGGTCCTTCGGCAGCTTCGGCGCGATCCGCATCACGTGGGCCAGCGCATGGGCAGGCTCCAGCGCCGGAATGATGCCCTCCATCCGCGTGCAGAACTGCAGCGCGTCGAGCGCCTCCTTGTCGGTGGCGACCACGTAGTCCACCCGGCCCGACTCCTTCAGCCACGAGTGCTCCGGCCCGATCCCGGGATAGTCGAGCCCCGCCGAGATCGAATGCCCCTCGAGGATCTGGCCGTCCTCGGTTTGCAGGAGATACGTCCGGTTACCGTGCAGCACGCCCGGACGCCCGCCGGTCAGAGACGCGCAATGCCCGTTCTCGACGTCGAGCCCGTGCCCGCCCGCCTCGACGCCGTACATGCGCACGCTGGGATCATCGAGAAACGGATGGAAGAGCCCGATCGCATTCGAACCGCCGCCGATGCAGGCGACGAGCGAATCAGGAAGACGGCCCTCGGCCGCCACCATCTGCTCGCGGACCTCCCGGCCGATGATCGACTGGAAATCGCGCACGAGTTCAGGATAGGGGTGCGGCCCTGCCGCCGTGCCGATGATGTAGTAGGTGTCGCGCACGTTGGTGACCCAGTCGCGCAGCGCCTCGTTCATGGCGTCTTTGAGCGTGCCGGCACCCGAAGTGACCGGGTTCACTTTGGCGCCCAGCAGCTTCATGCGCGCCACATTCGGCGCCTGCCGCTCGACGTCCGTGGCGCCCATGTAGACCTCGCACGGCAGCTCGAACTTGGCGCACACCGTCGCCACGGCCACGCCATGCTGGCCCGCGCCTGTCTCGGCGATGATCCTCGTCTTGCCCATCCGCTTGGCGAGCAGGATCTGGCCAAGGCAGTTGTTGATCTTGTGGCTGCCCGTGTGGTTCAGCTCGTCGCGCTTGAAATAGACCTTGGCGCCGCCGAGTTCTCGCGTGATCCGGTCGGCGAGATAGAGCGGCGACGGCCGCCCCGAGTAGTGCGTGTTGAGGAAACTGAGCGCCTGAGCGAACTGCGGATCGCTCTT